>CAMQZX010000007.1 GCA_947039785.1 uncultured Lachnospiraceae bacterium
CTACACTTCTAGCTTCGTCGGCAGCGTCAGATGTGTATAAGAGACAGATTCTGTCATACGCTGCTTTGTCAAGACGCAAATTCTAAAATAAAAATAAAAAAAATCCAAAAAAATCCCTTGGTTCTGGTCACCGATTCCAGTACATGTTGACATACTTTTTACAATATGTACATTATAATTTGTATAATATCATGTGTGTAATCCGCCAGAGATTCTATCACCCCATGTTACTGTTCACTCCGTTCCCAGCAACACGCTGGTAACCACCACATTTATCCAGGAGCTTCTCCGTCTTCCAACATCTTGCATCTTTTTTATAAATATGATAGAATAACAACTGCACCCGGAGATGTACCCAAGTGGCTGAAGGGTCCGCACTCGAAATGCGGTAGGTCGGGTCAACCGGCGCGAGAGTTCAAATCTCTCCATCTCCGCTTATAAGACCGGGGAATCCAAACACGATTCTCCGGTCTTTTTGTATCACAGAAAAAATAACGGGTGAACCGCCTTCACAAGTGGTTCACCCGTCTTTCATTTTCTTATTCGTCTATTTCCACGAACATGTCTTTGCCTACACCGCACAACGGACATATCCAGTCATCCGGAATATCTTCAAAGGCTGTGCCCGGCGCAATACCGCCGTCTTCATCCCCCACTTCCGGATCATAAATATAACCGCATGGCTCGCATAAATATTTTTTCATCTGTCTGCTCCTTTCTCATCCAAATTCCTGTCGTGACGCCTGTACTTATGGTTCCCATCTTACAAAACATCTATCCATAAACGGAGCAAAACTACTCATATTATTCTTTCTCTGCCAGAATTTCCTGTTTTCTGTCCAGAATATCATCGGAAAGAATCTCAGCTTCTGCCTTATCAAAGCCCACACGATCGATCATTTTAGCGAAACGTTCCTTAGGCTGTCCATTTTCACGGAAGAACAAAATTGCTTTCTCAATGGTCTTCATCACTTCTTCTTCGGAAGTAAAAATCTTGCCAAGAGGCTTTCCTATCGTGTAAGTTTTACCCCAGGTACCGCCAACAAAAATCTGATAGCCGTAGGTGCTCTCAGGCATAGCCTTAAACGGACAATTTCTCACACAGCGACCACAGTTGATGCATTTCTTCTCATCAATCTGAATCTCATCATCCACCATTTTTGCAGCGTCCATAGGACAGACATTCACCACGGCACATTTCTTACAATTTTTACAAAGCTCCTTGTGGTATTTTGGAATCACATAGCCCACAATACCCACATCGTTTAAGCTTGGCTTCATACAGTTGTTGGGACATCCTCCCACAGCAATTTTAAATTTGTGCGGCAGCTTTACATTTCCGTAGCCTTCAAAGAACGCGTGATGAATCTTCTCAGACAATGCATAAGTATCATATAACCCATACTGACAAGTGGTTCCTTTGCAGGACACTACAGGGCGTACTTTATCTCCGGTGCCCCCAACCTGCATACCTGCATTGTTCATAAATTCAATAAATGGATCAATGTTTTCAAAGGGAATTCCCTGAACTTCTGCAGAAAGACGTGTGGTATATACCACGTTTCCATTACCGAACTTCTTGGCAGCTTCACCAATGGCAATCTGTTCGTCAGCCGTCACCTTACCATTCTTGGTGAGTACCCGACCTGAAAAACTGTCTGTGCCTTTATTTCTCAGAAATCCCATTCCTTTGACTCTCTTCTCTTCTGCTTTGGATACCTTTAATTTACCCATGTTGACCTCCTTAAGTATAATCGGTATTGTTTTTTATATATTAACCACTGCATTTTCTTATTTATCATACCACCTGTAAACTCAGATGTAAAATGTTAAATTTCAGCATCTAAAAAGTGGAAAATAGTTTCATAATACTTTTCAGGATCTTTGTCCGGTGCCTGAGCGTGACCAGCCCCCTCTACAATCAAAAGCTCCCTGGGACAGTTGGCTGCTTCATACAATTCATACGCCATTTCCACAGGAATCATTTCATCCTCTGTACCGTGAATAATCAGCAGCGGAATCTGACTTTTGGCTGCTCCATCCAATGCAGAGGCATCCTTCAGGCTGTACCCACCCCGGATCTGAAGCATCACATCTGCCACATTGAGAAGGGGAAAGGAAGGCAGAGAAAACCAGGCTTTCATCTGCTTTTGAAACATGGTATAGGCATCCGTGTAAGCACAGTCAGATACCACCGCCTTTACGTTATCCGGCAAATCCTCTCTTCCCGCCATAATCAGCCCACAGGCGGCGCCCATGGACTGACCATGTAACACAATTTCTGCCTTGGGATCTGTTTGAAGGATATACTCCAGCCACAAAAGATTATCCTGGCTGTCCGTATAACCCATTCCGATGTAATCTCCTTCGCTCTCTCCCTGACACCGCATATCCGGCACCACCACCTGATAGCCTTTTTGCCAGTAACGGCAGGCGAAGGGATACATCTCTTCTTTCCAACCCGTATAGCCGTGAAGGAGCAACACCCAACGGTGGCTTTCTTCCGACTGCAAAAATGCTCTTCCCACCAGACGATAGCCATCTTCTGTCCTCTGTTCCACTTCCCGGGATTGAACTTCCTGAAGCCATTCCACAGTATCTTTCACAGATTTTTCATGATTCTGCTGAATATCGTCAGTATGGACCAATGCTTCCACACTCTCCTCTGTAATCTCAGAAAAAGCATCCAGCTTCTCCATCGTTGAGGGAATCAGGGCGATATTCACCAGAATATTACCCGACGCAACAAGTAATCCGCCAAGCACAAGCAAGATGCACATACAAATTTTCCGTTTTTTTCTAGTCTTTTTTGTCATGCTCATTTTCATTCTCCAACATCGTTTCTAATTCCAGTCCATTTTAACATGATTTTCAGATTCCCACTATGGAAAATTTCAGCAGTTTCTGGCGGGTAGCTCCCCAAATCTTGATCAGTCCCAGAATATTCATAGATACGTATTGAATAAAGGTACCTCGGATATTGTTACTCATCTGATTTCCCTCTCCTGGATATAAATAAAAAACATTCGTCTTCCGCATCTTCTAGAGCGAATTCCCAAACACACTCTAAGGCCTAACGATACGAAATACGAATGCTTCCATCTTTATCCGGCGGCAAAGATTCACTTCTTACTTTCTTTAGTTACACTTCCAAAATTCCTGACATACAAAATGCATGACCATAAGAATCTATGACCATGCACTATGCCTTTAATTTTAAAAGAAGGTGACTTTACTTTTATATTTTAACAATTTTATGGCATAATTTCAACATTTTCTTGCGTAAATATAAAAATATTTTTATTCTTTCCTGGTTCGACCAACCGGCAGCACCAAAATCATGGTAGAAATCAGCACAAAAGCCGTCCCCAGAGTAATTTTCCAGGTCAGCACCTCATGAAACACAAGCATTCCGATGAACACACCTGTGATCGGCTCAAAGGTACTAAGCAGTGAAGATTTCACCGAACCACAGATATAAGTCCCTTTCTGAAACAACACCAGAGCAATCACTGTGGTAAACAGTGCCATGGCGACATGAGCAAGCCACCCCTGATACCCGATGGAAAAGCGAAGCTCTCCCATAAAAAGTGAAACTGCTCCAATCTCCGCCGAAGCAAACAGCGATAACCAAAAAGCCAGCTTCAAAGTGGACAGGCTCTGCAATCCGCTTTTTTCCAGCAAAACAATATCCACTCCATAGACGATTCCCGACACCAGCGCCAGCAACAGTCCAGCTACCCCAATACTGCCTCCCGGCGTGTACAGCATGGAAATACCAGACACACAGAGCGCACAGCAGACAATCTTATTCACTCCTGGCTTCTCGTGAAAGAATATCACTGTAATCAGCATTACAAATACCGGATAGGTAAAATGCAGTGTGGTAGCAAGTCCCGACGGTACATAATCATAAGACATGTAAAGCATCACCGGGACAATAGCGTAGAGAATGGAGATGAGGAAAATCCTCTTCATCTGTCTGCCATTGACCCACAATGACTCTCTCTGTATCACCCGTATAATCAAAAATAAAATTATAAACCCGAAGAAAAACCGATAAAAAGCTACGGAATAGGCATTACTTCCATATTTATAGGCAATCTTCGCAAACAACGGCATCATGCCAAACAACACGGCAGAAATGATGACGTATAAAATCCCTTTACTCTGACTGTCATGTTTCACATTACTTCTCTCTTTCTATGCCTTAATGGCCCAGCGCATCTTTGTGGAGCGGGCACGGCTGTTACGTCTGCATTCCTCAGCAGATGGCCGGATCACTTCATTGGCAATTTCACTATAAATTCCCTGTCTTTTCCATTCTTTCAAAGACTTCTTCACCAGACGGTCTTCGCCGGAATGGAAGGTAAGGATTGCCACTCGTCCTCCTGGATTAAGGATATAAGGCAATTTCTCCAAAAACTCATATAAAACCTCATACTCATGATTTACATCAATACGAAGAGCCTGGAAGGTTCTCTGACAAGACTTTTTCACCGCTTCTTTGCGCTCCTTTTCCGGAATAAACGTAAGTGCCTGCTCAATGGCCTGGCGAAGCTGTGTGGTGGTCTCTATCCCTTTGTTTCTTCGAATCTGTGAAAGGATTTCTCTGGAAATCTCCTCGGCATAAGGCTCATCGGCGTTTTCTATGAGCATTCCCTGCAATTCTTCTCTGGTAATCTCTTTTAATCGCTCTGCAGCGCTGATTCCCTTCTCCGGGTTCAGGCGAAGATCCAGAGGGCCTTCTGTCTTATAAGAGAATCCCCGGTCCGGATTGTCCACTTGCATGGAAGAAATCCCCAGATCTGCCAGTACAAAGTCAAATTTCCCAGCCTGTTGAGATACCTGATCAATGTTGGCAAAGTTGGTCTGGATCACAGTGAGAATCTTCTCCCCATAGCCCAATCCTTCCAAACGGGCTTTCGTCTTTTTAGACTCGATGGGGTCTACATCCAGAGCATAGATGTGTCCTTGCCCCTGAAGACATTTCAGCATCTCCTGGGTATGTCCCCCATAGCCCAGGGTAGCATCCAATCCCTTCTGCCCCGGCTGAATCTGAAGAAACTCCAAGATCTCCTTCACACAGATGGAGATGTGCATTCCCGCCGGAGTGCCGCCTTTCCGGATTACTTTCTGAATGGTATCGGCATATTTTTCCGGCTGAAGCTCCTTGTATTTTTCTTTGTAATTTCTTGGATATTTTCCCGAATATCGGACTCTTCTTTTATGTTGCTTTTCCTGATTTTCCATCTATTCCTTCCCCCTTGTCTACTATATATTAATTCTGATTCTCTTGCGTGAAAGATGCGTCTGCAAATTATATTCCAGCCTATTATACACAATCTCCCATGAATTTTGAAGAAAAATATTGCCCAATACACATCTCTTCTTCCAATCAGACACACTCTAAAGCGTGTTCGAAAATTCATTTTTGTTAAATTTCGACTTGGAGACGTCATTGCTTAACCGCACTGGATGAAGCCGGATAATTTAAAGATTCCTGGCACAGAACACGCTTTAAGGAACTGGTAGACTGCTACGCCAATTATCCATTTCTTACCAGGGGATTATGTAAATGAAGGCATTCGATAAGCTGCCAGCTTGCCATGGAAAGACTGTTCTTATCCTGTCAATAAACAGCCACTGAACCAGACATCTCTTACGATGCGGTCCAGTGGCTGCAAAAGCCTTTGCTGTTTACTTTTTATAGAAGCATCACTAAAACACTGACCACCAGGATTGATAACGCATTGGAAATCAACATTGTTCCCATTCCAAGCACGGGACCAAGCTGCCTCTTTAAATAATCTCGCTCTCCTTCGGTCTGTCCCTCTCTGGATGCATGTTCCAGCAACATATCGTTCACCGGAAATCCCATCATACAATTCATGGTCAATGCAATTCCGCGGCTTGGGCGAAAGCCTAACAGCTTGGCGCCAATTATACCGCAGCCCACAAGAACTGCCGTTGCTGCAGCAAATACTTCCAACAAGGCAGGCAGATAAGATACCACCAATTGCCACGGACAATTTGCCAGCGTATTCGCCATCAAACCCATCAATCCCAAAAGCAGAAGACCATAGGAATCCGAACGAAACAAAGGCGCCCTCTCCATCCATCCAAGGCTGCCAAGCAACAATCCCAGAAGCAACGCCGTAACATTTCCATTTATAGGAACCCCTGCCAAAAGCGTCTGCTGCAAAATGTTGTTCAGGACTGTCACAATCATAATGACTCCCAAATAATAGGGTGTGGTCTTATATTGATTTGGAATTCGTTGGCATAAGGTTTTTCTCTCTTTGGACTGCTCTCTTTGCCGGAGAGAATCCTGGTTACTTCCACCCCTGCTTTTCATTTCCTCCAAAAGAGCTTTGCTCTCTTTTTTTAAGGCCCATGTCACAATAGGAACACTAAACAATCCCTGAAACATAAACACCAGCCATGGAAATACAGAAAACTTTGGAGCTTTCTCCAATACCAGTCGGGAGGCAATAGCACAGGAAGCGCCTCCGCCCACCACAGACCCGGGAGAGAGAAGGGCAATTTCTTTTCCTACGACTGGTATCATCCCTATGCCGACAATCACTGTCAGCACAGCCAGCGATACCAGGCATAAGATCGTCTCGCCCTTTTTTGCCCGGAGGAGTTCAAGATTTATCATGGTACCGGAGTGAACCACCAGCACATGATAGGCGATGGTTCCCACGGCAATCATATTCGCGGACAATAGCATATCCTTGGGGAAAACTCCTGTGGCAAAGCCCAAAATAAACAGTGTACCGTAAATCAACGGCATGGGAATCAGTGAGCGAATTTTGGCCGCCAGAGCCATAGATAAAAAAGCAATTGCTAAAAATACCAGAAAGCTTTTGTCAAAAGCCCATGTATATTCTGCCATAAATTACTGCCAGCTCCCATCACATTTTTTATTTATCTCTTATTCGTCTTCCACTTCGATCTCGTAGCTATCCTCAAATGGCTGTACCCACTGTTCAGGATCTGTATACGGAATAATTGGCAGCAACAGATAAGAAGGATGGTTATTGTCACGGTAAATCTTGTAGGATGTGGTAGTGTTGGAAGGTACCACATTCATATTGCCTACTTTACCGGTCCAGGACTCCTTATGGCATTCGTTTGGGCACTGGCTGGTGATTTCCAGCTCAATCCAGTGTCCTGCCGGAATAATCATAGAAGTTGGATTCATCTCAATCACATACTCACGGACTTCACCTGGCACAACTGGAACAGATACACTGTTGTCATGGACAGGTGCACCAATGGTGGATTTCTCCTTATTCAGTGGATGAGAAGCTCTCAGAGCGCCGTAGCGCAGCAGCGGCATTCTGGTTCCATCTGGCAGTACATCAAACAGGCTGCAGACAAAGTTTGCATCCTCTGCATCGATGGATGCCCACAGATGAAGCTCAATAGGCCCTGTAATTTCTTTTGCCTGCTGGAATCTGGAAGATTTATATACCAACTTGTTAACTTCTGTGGAGACAGACGGCGGCAGATGTGTAAATCCATCTGGCGGCAGGTCGGAATCCGGCTCTCTGTCCCAGCGAAGTCTGTTAAAGGAACGCAGATACATCTTTCTCCACTCAGTTCTTGCCAGAGGCCACTCCTTCTCATAACGTGTTCCTGAATTGATGACACAGAATTTATAGGCAGGCTCATCCATGATACCGGTGTCCACGCCCTTCATCCAGTGGTCATACCATCTCAGACACTCTTCGTTCAATGCCCGGTATGGCAGCTCCAAACCGTCATATCCTTCCAAAACACCCAGTCTCTTAGGCACATCCAGTCTGTCGTCGTTCATGGCAGAGAAGATCGGCGGGCTCCATCTGCCCAGCGGTGACCAGGCACAGTGCAGGTATACAGGCACTTTCACCTTGTCATACATCTGATTGGCAGAACGCTGTTTCCAATATTCATCATCCAGCGGATGAAGCAGATAATCCAGATAGAAGGTGTGATAGGTGGGCGGCCAGGTGGTAAGAATCTTGGTAAAATAGGAATTTACCGCAATATCCGGGTCCTGAAGACGCTCTTTCATCATCTCTTTGACCTTCTCTTCCCCATACATTTTCAATGACCAGGGAACTGGCTTATTGGCAGGACAAAGCTCCCAATAAATACTCATGTAAGTGGAGGGAACGCCTCCGTAATATCCA
Organism: uncultured Lachnospiraceae bacterium; assembly: GCA_947039785.1. Lineage (GTDB taxonomy): Bacteria > Bacillota > Clostridia > Lachnospirales > Lachnospiraceae > JALFVM01. The sequence goes on from CAMQZX010000007.1 coordinate 8,184, forward strand.
TGCTGATAATAATCGTCCACGAATGAGCACGGCATAATACATTTCAGATGAGGCGGCTGCTGTGCTGCTGCCAGAATCTGACAGATTCCAAAATAAGAATATCCGATCATACCCACATTGCTGTCACACCACTCCTGCTCTGCGGCCCATTCGATCATATCATAGATATCTTTATGTTCCTGCGGGTTATACACACCGTAAAATTCACCTTCGCTCTTTCCAATTCCTCTTGGATCTGGAATCACATACGCATAACCTCTTCTTACGAAATAGTCAATATCTCCGGCCTCCAGGCTGTGGTCAAACAGCAGTGATTCCGGAGGAATTGCTCCTCTTTTGATCCCTTGCATTTCCTTGCTGTAAGCAGACCAGCTCACTAAAGCCGGCACCGGTCCGGCACCTTTTGGAAGATACACATCCACACAAAGACGTACTCCATCCCGTAACGTCATCCAAACATCCTCATGACGTTCCACTTCATACTTTGGTCTGGATAATTTATCCAAGTTTTTTACATAACGCTTGTCCCAATAATTTGGTAAAACGTCAATCCCCAGAACCTCAGTTAATTTTTTCTTCATGATTTACCTCCTGCTTTTGCTTTTTCCTCTAGTTCATACCAGGGTTCATATGGTTCTCTCATTTTTTCTAAAATATCATAGCCTTCTTTATTTAGAACATATTTGCGACGGATTATGGTGTAAATAATCGCACAAATATAGAAAACCACCATCGTAATCCAGTTCTTGGGTTCCATCTCAAACAATACATAGCTCCCCAGAACTACACACATCACACCGGCAACAACGGTGATGATGCAATTTAAAATATGTGGTGTCTTTATGTAAGAATTCTTGTAAGCGTTTGGAAACTTCTTCGGCAGCATAAAAATGCTGAAGAAAATAATTGGTAACAACAACAATCCGGGGATTGTGGTAATCTTAACCACGTCATCCAGATTAAAACCTGCCACGATAGCCACAATGGCAATGATAGAGTTTACCCACAGGGAGATTCCCGGTGCTCCATGCCTGTTCAGCTTACTGATGGCACTTGGAAACAATCCATCACGTGCAGCCGCAAAATTAATTCTGGAAAACATCATCATTGCGGAATTGACACTGGTAACCACCGCCAAGAGGGCGCCGCCGGACACAAAGAATAATAACATTGCCGGGCTTAAAAACTTTCCTGCAACTGTTGCCAGATTATCAATCTCATAAAAATTCGGCATTACGCCCACGGTCACATATGCAACAGCCGCATAAATAATTGCAGTAGCCAAAGTACTGACCAGATAAGCGATGGGGACGTTCTTACCTGGATTTTCAATTTCCTCTGCAGAATAATACAGCACGTTGGCACCGATCAGACTTCCATGCATGATTCCCATGGCAGCCCACAGAGAACCGATCTGGATGGTGGAGGAAATCACTTCACTGAAGGAAACAACCGTAGCTCCCCAGCCACCAAAAATATAAATTCCCAGTGCTACCAGTAAAATTGCCACGCAGATATTCTGTACATTGGAAGAAAACTTGATTCCGTACCAGGACACGATTGTAAAGATTACAATACATGCAACTGCCGCCACTTGATCCGGGCAGGCCGGCACCAGCATACAGAAGTAGGTAGAAAAGGTTAGTGCCATGGTGGCAATTTTCATCACACCTACCACCAGCTCATTGAAGGCATCCCAAGCTCCCATCAGCGGATGTACCAGTCTTGTCAGATACATGTAAGACCCACCGTTAGCCGGAAGAGCGGAAACTAAAAGCATCTCGGGAATACTGCGCAGAAATACGAACAGAGCTGCACAGATAAAACCGATTACAATACCATTGCCCCCAATGATCTTGATTGCGATGGGAGTAGTCGCAAATACACTTGCACCAATAATACTGCCAATTCCCATCAGGATACACGATAACAACTTCATTTTCTGTTTCTTCATTCGTCACCCTCTTTTCTTTCTGAAATTTTCGATGGGTCAAATATATCAGACTTTTCTTTCAGGGAATGTCATTTACACGACACAGTCATTTTTTTCTTCTTTTCATTTTTTTCAAACTATGCTAAGATTGGCATATGTTAAATTTATACAAAGGAGTCATATGCTATGTACGAAAGTAAAAATCTATCTATGTCATCTGCAGAAACCTCTGAAATCTTACACACTTTAAAGGCAACTCCTCTTTTTTCAGAGCTTCCCCGCAAACAACTGGCCGACCTTTCCAGTCACTGCCGATTGATTCACAAGAAAAAGGGAAGTGTCATTTATCGCAAAGAAGACTCCTCCAATCACCTCTATATCATAAAATCCGGCTCCATTATGGAATCTGTCTTTTATGGCAGCAGCGCCGATGTCATCGTAAAGATTCGAAATAAAGGAGAATACTTCGGAGAAATGGGAATGCTCTCCAACAATTCCTATCCCAACACTGCCCTGTCTCTGGAAAACAGCACATTAATCACCATTCCTCAATCCTATTTTCTGGACACTGTTTGGAGTAATACTTGCGTTTGTAAGGTTATCATACGGGAACTCATTGACCGTCTGCTGAATTCTGCAGAAAACATGGTCAATGTCATGTATCTGGACGCCCCCGGCCGCCTTGCATCCACCATCGTTAATCTTGCCACCAGCACCCGGCAAAAAAGCTCCAATATCCGGGTTACTCAGAGCGCTTTGGCTTCCTCCAGCGGTATGGCACGGCAGACAGCCGCCAAGATTCTCGGAGACTGGCGCAAGGAAGGTATCATCTCCACGGAGCGGGGACGTTTCCGTGTATTGGATTTTGATAAGCTGCTTACTATTATCCTGGAAAGCGAAATACGAAATTAAAATAGCACGCTCTAATATGCCGGCATTATAGCACGCGAACGTGGTAAAGTACTTTCTAAAAAATCTGGTCTTAGCCAGATTTTTTTCGTTGTGTCACATTTTTGACAGACAGCGGATGTTTTTTGGCCTATAATCAATTCAACAAAAACGTACAGGAGGTACAACATGAATCAAGATAAATTTTTAGAAATGACCGGTCTGGAAAAAGTTCCTGTATATTGGGACCGCAGATACACAAAAAATCTGGACAAATTATCAAAGCCAATTTATACCATGAAACTGGAAGAAGACGTAGAAGTAATCCTTCGTGACGGTACCAAAACTTATGTGGACGTTTATCATCCGGCAGAGCTGGAGGCCGCGCCTTCCCTGATCGCATATTCTGCCTACAGCAAAAAAATGCAGAGAATGCGCCATGGTTCCCTTCCGGGAGCATCCAACTATTTTGACCACAGCCTGGAAGCCGGAGATATTGAATTTTTCGTAACAAGAGGTTATACCTTTATTATTCCGGATGGACGTGGAATCGGAAGAAGTGAAGGAGAATATCTGGGCGTATACAATCCCCAGGAGCAGGAAGATGTTTACGATTACATTGAATGGGCCGGAACAGAATGCCAGTGGAGTACCGAGAAAGTAGCTTTGTTGGGATATTCCTACTTTGGAATCATTCAAGCTCTCGTAGCAGCCCTGCAGCCGCCCCATCTGGTATGTATCATGCCCCTTAGCTATACCGATGACTACTATCAGCATGGTTATTACGGAGGCGTGGCCGATACTTACATGAACATGTATTGGGAGCTTTGCCCTTCCAACAATCCAGTACCATGGACCACAAAAATGATGTCTGAAGAAGAAATGAAGAAGAGAATCGAAGAGGTTCAGGAAGACCCCGATATCGCCATCAATACCTATTTCAGCAAGATTTTCAACGTTTGGCCGCCCAAATACCATACTTTCTATCTGGATTATCTTCTTCATCCACAGGAGGATGACTTCTGGCGTCCGCGTTCCATGAAATACAAATACGACAAACTCAAAGTTCCTGTATACTTTAAATGCGGATGGGCGCCACAGGGGCGCTGGTCAGCTCCTGTATTCAACGCCATGAACTCTGAGGAATTGAACGTATACAAACGCTGCGGAGTTATGGAAGGCTACAACGGAATGGAGCTTCCTTACCGCTTCATGAACGAAGAAATGCTGCGCTGGTATGACTACTGGATGAAAGGCATTGACACTGGTATCATCGACGAGCCTCCCATGAAGCTGAATATTCTGGGAAGAGGCTACCGTTATGAACATGAGTATCCGCTGGCAAGAACCCATTGGAAAAAGCTGTACCTGCACACTTTTGGAAACCTGCGCTGGGAGCCTGTGGTAGAGGGGAATCTGCCACCTGACAGCTTCACCCACAGACCGCCTCACATCACCACCGAAGTGGAAAGCCTGATTTACCGCACCGACCGACTGAGCAGACCGACTGAGTTTACAGGTCCCATCGAGCTTCATCTGTGGGCTTCCATCGACAGTACCGACGCAAACTTTATTGTTAAATTGTGGCAAATTACTCCTGGTGGAACCAGAATGCCTGTTTGCCGTACCGGTTCCCTGAAGGCTTCCTATCCTCTGGATAAGGAAAAGAGCAAGATTGGCCGTCCGGTGCACGATTACACCAAACGTATCCCGGTAACTCCAGGAGAAATCAGAGAATACGTCATTGAAATCAATCCAATTGGTATGGTATTCCCTGCAGGCTCTCAGATTGAACTGGAAATCAAAGCCATGGACAACTTTGAACCGCAAAAAGGCGCATGGCAGGCAAAGATGGATCACCTGGGACCAATTCCAAGTGCAACCACCATCAATTACAAAATTTACCGCGACAAAGATTACCCTTCTTATATCTTAATGCCATATATCCCGGAAACTCCAGGCGAGCTTTGGCTGCAGCCAGTGGTGGATGATGATATTGTGGTTGGAGGAAGCGGAAAGGGCAACACTCATTGATTTCATCGTGAGAAAGGCGATGTCAATTCGCATAGCCCAAAACAATAAGACAGACTTATATGTATCTGCTATAAGTCTGTCTTACTTATATATCTTTATTCATCCAAACATCTAAAATGAAGTAATCTGCTTACAAAATCACCTTTTTCCGGCGCTGCCAAATAGCCGCCATACATCAGCAAATCACCTCCAAACAGCTCTCCTGTCTCTTCCAGCCTATAACAGGATTTTTCATCCAGCCCTTTCAGATACAGTTTTCTGCTTTTTACATTGGCTTTTGCCAAAACTTGCACATAGGTTACCAACGCTTCCCGTTGATCTTTCGATACTATCATCCAACAATCATAGAGATGATTATCCATCCAGGATGCAATTCGGTAATAGTCACCGTCTTGTATTAAACGATGATACTCATGGTACATCTGAATCTGTTTTCTGATTCTTTCCCGTTCCTTATCCGTAAGCTTTGTAATATCCAGTTCATAGCCAAAAGTCCCTGACAAAGCCACGTGGCCTCTTGTTTTCAAGGGTGTTATCCGCCCCACAATATGATTTGGACAGGTACTTACATGGGCACCTATACAAGACAGCGGATAAAGAAGGGCTGTTCCTTCCTGAATGGTAAGCCGTTCTATGGCATCTGTATCATCAGAGCACCAGATTTGAGGACTGTAATAAAGCATTCCCGGATCAAAACGAGCACCTCCGCCGGAACAGTTTTCCAGAAGCAGCCCGGGGAACTCATGAATCAAACGTTCCTGTAATTGGTAAACTCCAAGAACATATCGATGCAATACTTCTCCTTGCTTTTCTCCTGTAAGGAAGCTGCTTCCCACATCAGTAAGCTGACGATTCATATCCCATTTTACGTAAGAAATATCTGCATTCCTCAAAATCGAGGCTACACATTCATAGACATAGTCCACCACTTCCTGACAGGAAAGGTCCAACACATATTGTGCACGGCTCATAGATGGTACTCGTCCCGGTATCTGCAGCGTCCAATCCGGATGGGCACGATACAAATCGGAATCCGGCGAGATCATTTCCGGCTCAAACCAGATTCCAAAGGCCAAGCCCTCTGCTTTCACCCGCTCCACTAAGGCACTTATCCCTCCTGGAAGCTTCTCTTCATTGACCTTCCAGTCGCCTAGAGAACTGTCATCACTGCTTCGGTGTCCAAACCATCCATCGTCCATCACCAGCATCTCTATTCCCAACGTACCCGCTTCTCTTGCAATTTCTACAAGATAGTCAGCGTCAAAATCAAAGTATGCCGCCTCCCAGGTATTTATGAGAATGGGACGTTTCCTGTGAAGATAGGGACTGCGTATTAAATGATTGCGATAGAAATCATGCAGAGCCCTGCTCATTTTTCCCAGGCCCTGGTCTGAATAGATGCACACGACTTCCGGGGCCTGAAAGCTGCTTCCTGGCTCTAACACCCATTCAAAGCCCTCCGGATGAATTCCCATAACCATTCGCACAGAGTCAAATTGACTGTCTTCTGCCGCAGCTAAGAAATTGCCGGAATATACAAAGTGCATCCCATAGACCTCCCCACAATCCTGGGTACAGCCCGGACTTGTCAGTGCCAAAAAAGGATGTTCCTGATGACTGGACTCACCGCGATTGGAAGAGACAACATGCTTCCCACTCCTCAAAGGATATTTTGTCATATGACGTTCTCTCGCCCAGGAGCCTGATAAGACCAGCACTTCATAATTATTCTGGTCCATATCCAGACAAGCACTGAACACTTTCTCAATATACAGTTTTTTTTGACCTGTATTAAGCAGGCGAACACTTCGGACAATGACATCCGAGTCCTCAAAAATACTATAACTGAGAACCACCTGCAGTCCAATACATGAATCACTGCATAAAATTTCCAAGGTCTGAACTTGACGTCCTTCCTTTCCAAATGTAGACGGAAGACCTGCAAGCACCGGCTTTTCCTCCAAAATCCGATGACTTACATAAGATAATTCACAACCGCGATATCCACTTTCTGTCCGTACAATCAGACAACTCTCCCGATAATCTCCCACCCCATAGACAGAATATTCCCAGGGAAAAGCATCCATAAAAGAACACTTTTCACGCAAATTAACAGAAGGAACAAAAGGGGCATCTTTCGTCCTCAAATACGCATATGCCCCCTGACAGTTTCTCAGTTTTCTTCCGTAATAAATATGCCCCACATAGGTTCCATCGACGATTCCCAACAGATATGTGGTAGTTTGGGTATTTAATTGAAATATGTTTTCTTTCTCATAGTATTGAATACTCATACTAAACTAGCTGCTCCTAATACTGCACAGTCCACATCATTTGCAACCTGGACAGGTACCGGAAGATATTGACTGATTTTTTCTGTAATTTCCATTTTATCCCAATATACGCTCTCTGAGTTTTCAGTTGCTTCCATCTGGCGCTCTATCTGATTAAACAAACCTATACCGGCTCCCACACACCGATCCATGGAAATTCCATTTTCCTCCAGCAATCCCATCGCCTTTTTGCCAATCTCTCCGATGATTTCTTCCGATCCGTACAGAGAATTTGCAGGAATGGACATGGACGCAATCAATTTCTGATGAACATCTACCAATCCAATCTTTATGTCTGTCCTTCCGATATCAATCCCAATCCGTACGGGAGCAGCCTTCTCTCGGATAGTAGTAATCAGTGCATCACAAGTACCTTCAATCTGATAGGTCCCGCTACCGGCAGATAAGAAGAAGCTGTCTCCTTTCTGAAATTCCAGAGTTTCACCTTCATTGGAAATTTTCCCCTTACCATCCAGCATTAGAATACTTACAAAGGATTCTTCGGATAAATTTCCTTCCATTTTTTTCATCACGTTTCCATCCAGATTCAATCTGTCCACCGTAAAATAATCACAGTTTGCCACATGAGGATAACTGCTTTTATCCCGGATAATAGGCACACGTTTTGTAACCGCAAGAGCCTTTTCAATATGAAGATCTCGCTTCTTGCCGTCCTTTCCCACTCTTCCATAGTCATATACACGGTAAGTTACATTGGAGTTTTGTTGAATTTCGGCAATTAGAATATCCTTTCCAATGGCATGAATCGTACCGGACTCGATGAACAGCACATCACCTTTCTGGACAGGAACCGCATTCAACACTTCCAGAAGGGTATCTTCTTCAATCCTTCTGGCAAATTCCTCTTTGCTGATTTCCTGCTTAAAACCATAATACAAAAAGGCTTCCTTTCCGGCATCCATCACATACCACATCTCTGTTTTGCCATACTGCCCTTCGTTTTTCAGAGCGTAACGATTGTCGGGATGAACCTGAATAGAAAGATTGTCCCTGGCATCAATAAATTTGATCAAAATAGGAAAATCGCGGAATCGTTTGCAATGAGTTCCCAGAACTTTCCTTCCCTCCTCTTCAATATATTGCTGTAACGTTTTTCCAGTATAGACTCCATTGGTAATCACAGAGGGACCGTCCGGATGACAGGAAAGCTCCCAGGTTTCTGCCAGCACATCCCCCCGGCACTCCTTTCCATACTCTTCTGCCAGACGGTGACCGCCCCAGATGTAATCCTTACAGCTTGGTTTCAATTTCAATATACTCATAATTCTTCTCCATTCGTCTGAATCAGTGCCCGATACCAATAAGCAGAATCCTTCCAGATTCTCTTTTGAGTTGCATAATCCACATAAATCAATCCAAATCTCTCCGAATATCCCCTCGCCCACTCAAAATTGTCCATCAAAGACCACTGGAAATATCCACGAAGATCAATTTCTCCCGCTGCACGTTTCAATTCTTTCAGATATCTTGCCAGAAAATCAATTCTGTTGGGGTCATGTACCTGACCATCCAGAGAAAGGGTATCATGACAAGACAGACCATTTTCTGTAATATAAATTGGCTTTTGATAACGCTCATATAAAAACTTCGGTCCCCAGTACAGACACTGGGGTGTCACCGGCCAGTCCATAGCAGTTCTGGGAAATCCCTCATGTCTCTTTACAATCTCAGGCTTTCCATCATCTCCCATACGGACACATTTTCCGTTGTAAATATTCTGTCCATATACGTCAATAGGCTGAGAAATCAGCTTCATATCCTCCTGGGTAATGGTTGGAAGATATTTCTCATAACGTTTCATTCCCTCCTCAGGATATTCTCCAAAAAGAATCGGGTCAGACCACCAGGATACATTCCAGGTCCAGTTTTTCTCATCCTCCGGCATGGCAAAAAACATCTGCCTTGCCGCCTCAATATCCTCTGGCTTTTCCGTCTGAGGATAACACACAGAGGAAGTCGGCGCATAGCCGATGATCAGAGGCTGTTTTGCATACTGACGCAGCATCTGCACCGCCTGTCCGTGGGCTTTCAAAACATTGTGGGACATCTCGAAGATATCCCGTACAGGTGCCTGAATTCCGGGAGCGTGTTCTCCTGTCAAAAAGCCCAAACCTACGAAACATTGCGGCTCATTTAAAGTAAAAAAATATTTTACCCGATCACTGAAACGTTCTGCCACAAGTTTCGCATAATCACCAAACCACTCCACGATCTTTGGATTCATCCATCCGCCCCTTTTATAAATCTCATATGGCAGCTCCCAGTGATACAGCGTAATATAGGGTTCCACGCCCTGAGCCAAAAGTTCATCAATCAAGTTACTGTAAAAGGCAATTCCCGCCTCATTTACCTTGCCCCGGCCCTCCGGTAAAACTCTCGACCAATCAATGGAAAAGCGATACGCCTTCAGCCCCATTTCCTTCATCATAGCCACATCTTCTTTGTAACGATGATAATGGTCACAGGCAACTTCTCCTGTATGCCCTTCATAAATATGACCTTTCTCTCCGGTATACACATCCCAGATATGCAGTCCCTTACCATCCAAAGATGCGGCACCTTCTATTTGATAAGCGCTGGTTGCAGCGCCCCATGCAAAATCTTTTGAAAATCCCATAAATAGCTCCTGTCCCAAAACATGAATCCCCTATTGCGCCAATTCTTCTACAGCCTTTGTCAAAGCATTTAATTTATCAGTTGCGTTTTCCTGAATGTTTCCTTTTACACCTATATAAAATTTAATTTTCGGTTCTGTTCCTGATGGACGTATACAGCACCATGCACCATCCTCCAGCTCAAAATACAGTACATTGGATTTGGGTAATCCTGTCTCTGTCTTTGTCTGGCTGACACAATCCAAGAGAATATTTTCTCTGTAATCCCGAAACTGCAGAACTTTCAACCCGCCAATGTCCTCTGGCACGTTGCTTCTAATCTGTTCCATCATAGATGCAATCTTTTTTGCTCCGTCCTGCCCTTTCAATGTCACTGTACAAAGTCCCTCCTTATAAAAGCCATAGCGTTCAAACAAATTTCTCATCTGGTCGCAGAGAGTGATTCCCTGATGCTTGCAGTAGGCAGCCACTTCACAGAGTGCCATGACAGCCGCCACGGCATCTTTGTCACGGGCATGGGTTCCCACCAGACAGCCATAGCTTTCTTCATAACCGAACAGATACTCATGTGAATTATTCTGATGGAAAAATTTAATCTGCTCGCCAATGTATTTGAATCCTGTCAGAGTTTCAATCAAATCCACCTGATATTCTTTTGTAATCTCTCTTGCCATCTTTCCCGATACAATGGTGGTAACTACTGCTCCATTCTCAGGAAGCATTTCCATGGCCTTCTTCTGAGACAAAATATACTCTAAAATCAACATTCCAGACATATTTCCAGTAAAGCTCATGTATTCCCCGGTCTTGCAGTCCTTGGCATACACACCTAAACGGTCCGCATCCGGATCTGTTGCCAGTACGATATCGGCATCAACTTTCTTTGCCAACTTAAGGGCAAGTGCAAAGGCATTTTTATCCTCTGGATTGGGATAAGAAACAGTTGGGAAATCGCCATCGGGAAATTCCTGCTGTGGAACTACATAAACCTGGGTAAATCCAAGTTCCTTTAACACCCTTCTCACTGGAATATTTCCAGTGCCGTGCAAAGGAGTATATACAATTTTCAGATTCTCAGCCTCTTCTCTGATTGTCTCAGGATGAATCGTCAGAGCTTTTAATGCTTCCATATACTTATCGTCAATTTCAGAACTGATTTCTTCATAAAGCCCTGCAGCTCTGGCTTTTTCCAAACTCATGGTCTTTACCTGACTGTAGTCCTTAATGGCATTGACTTCACCGATAATCTCTTCATCTTTCGGATATGTAATCTGGGCACCATCCTCCCAATAGACTTTGTACCCATTATATTCCGGTGGATTGTGGCTTGCTGTCACCACGATTCCAGCAGTACATTCAAGTTCCCGCAAAGCAAAGGACAGCATTGGCGTAGGGCGAAGACTTGGAAAGATATATGCTTTGATGCCGTTGGCAGCCATACACAAAGCAGCTTCCTGTGCAAATTCCGGTGACATATTTCTGGAATCAAAAGCAATTGCCACGCCCTTTTCTTCTGCTTTCTCCTTCCGTATAAAATTCGCCAGTCCCTGAGTGGCTTTGCGAACAGTGTAAATGTTCATACGGTTAGTGCCCGCTCCAATGATTCCCCGCAAACCTCCTGTTCCGAACTCCAAATCTCTGTAAAATCTCTCTTCTATTTCCTGATCATTCTCTGCAATGCTTTGCAATTCTGCCTTGGTATCCTGGTCAAAATAGGAATCTTCCAACCAGAATTCATATATGTTTCTTGCTTCCATGCATATTCTCCTCATATTTTCATAAAACAGGGATTTCCCTGCTCAGTCACAATTTTATTTCTAATCACTATGCTACAATAAGAGCCATCACATACAACGGCTCATAACCTTCCGGTTCTATATCAGAAATCATAATTTCCACGCTGTGTTTTTTTAAATCTCCATGATGTAAAACAGGCTGAAGATACAGACAGTCACCCCAATCTTCCTCAAAATTGCCGTCTAACAATATTTCATGTTCATGATCACCATCGACAATCAATTTTCCCCGAAGAGCGGGCTTTTGAATAGTCTTGCGATACTGGACAGCAATGCAAGATGCTTCTACTTCAAAAACAATGCGATCCCCTGGGCGTTTTCCAATCCATCCGTTTTTAAAATGATCCAGATGTCCTAGTTTCTCTCTGGTGTCTGCCCGAAATCCATAAAGCTTAGGAGTAATTTCTCGAATGGTCAGCCTCCTGGTATTTTCATAGGCATTTACCGTCATTGGCTGTGGAAGAAAGAATTCTTCTTCCTGTATCCACATCTGTTCTCTGACCTGATTTAAAAATTTTTTAATTTCTTCTGCCACCAGCTCATGCCCCAGATTGTTTGGATGAAGACAATCCGGCGTCAGTTCCTCCCGGGTATATTGACCGGCCACTATCTTTGGATAGAGAGAATCCCGGATACTCACATAGGGAACCTGATACCATTTTCCCACAGCATTGTGATATTCCTGCGCATTTTTTCCTGTGTCATAAAAGACATTATTCAAAATCAGTACTCCCAAATCAGATGACCAGGACAACAATTTTCTCAAAACTCCCTCATAGGTTTCCTGAAAAAACTCAGAGCTATCATCATTGACACTAAAGTCCACCACAACAAAATCAGGCTGATACATTAATACATCCGTTACGGCTCTGGAAACTCCATAATGTGATGTGGTACCTCCTATTCCTCCATTGACATAATGGAACTCTGCCTTGGGAAAATTCTCCCTCCACCAGTCAAATACGCGATATGCATAAGTATACTCAGGCTTTGTGGCCACACTTCCCTGAGTAATAGATCCGCCCAGAAAGCCAATGGTCATTTCTTCTCCATCTTCTGCCCGACGCATACACCTTTTTAATCTTTCCAAGTTCACCCGATACATAAATCAATCCCACCCTTCTATAGGAAGACTTTCTATATAAGCTGCCAATTCCTCTGCCATTTCTTCTGCTTCAGGAATCCGCAGATGGCCAGGCGTTCCCTTACCGGTTCTTTCAAATTGGTAATATACAATCTTTCCGTCCGCCAATGTTCGTCTTACCTGTTCAATGGATTCATCCCACGCATTGTCATGATTCAGAAGGGTCGTACAGCAGATGATCCAGGCATCCGGATATTTGCCTCTAAGCTTTTGAAGAAATTCTTTGTACCGTTCTCTCCACAGCACAGCATTTTCTCCATCATAATCTGTCTTCATATAATCTTCAGGATTGCTGTCATTTTGTCCGATGGCAACAATCACCACCTGGGGGATGTAATTGGAAAAATCCCATTCTGTGGCCTCACCCAATTCCGGATTGTAGTGAATCTTATTCCATACGGATTCCATTCCCACGTAATTGGGTGCACAAAACCATCCTGTCTTATCCATAAGCGCAATACCACCCTGAGCAATATCATGAATCTGTGCATGCAGCTTTCGGGCGGTCATCCATGCGTAAGAATACCAGCTATTGGAAAACTCGCCGTTATGGGGAGGGTCCTCTCTTCCAATACAATGAACTGCTTCTGAAACTTCTCCGGCAGATACAGAATCTCCGTATACTTCAATTTTTCTTTTTGGCTTTGCATAAGCAGGTAGAAGATAGCTTCCATCGGATAAGTTCAGTTCTTCCAAAACAAACTCATGGCAGCCATCCATCCGCTTAAAAATCAGCACCTCATGCTCTGCCTCATGGTTTTCATCAACCAGAGAAATTACTGTTTGTCCCTGATCCTCCAAGTCAAATCTCTTCTGCACCCCATCCACAAAAGCTCCCAGCACATTTTTCCAGTAGCAGTTTTTATTCGTTACGGTAACTGCTGCTGACTTTCCCACAAATCGAAAATGTAAGGAAGATGCAGGAAAAATAAATTCCGGCTTCTGGGGATTTCTTCTGTCAATTCTGCCAATATAACTCAATTCTTCCCGATCTAATTTTATGTTCATACGCTATTTTCCCTAATCCTTCATTATTCCAACCTCAGCTCTTTCACTATTCCCGCAGAAATTTTAAATTTTTCTCAATAAACTGGCATCTCTGTTTTACACAATCTGAGGAACGATGGGGATCTTTTGGTGTGTTAAACAGATAATCTTCCAGTTTATCCACTGTGGTAGTCGCCACATGCATTCGGGTATCGCAGGAAGCGTAATAAATATATACATCGCCATTTTCCCGGGCAATTGCACCGTTGGTAAACACCACATTTGACACATCTCCTACTCGTTCCTTACCCAGCGGAACCAGGAATACACCAGACGGCTCTGCAATGACTCTCGTCGGGTCTTTCAAATCTGTTCCAAAGGCATACAGCACATATCGGAGTCCTGCCGCCGTGTTGCGTACGCCATGAGCAATATGAATCCAGCACTTCTTACCGCGAATAGGAACAGCACCTGCACCATTTTTAGCTTCTGTCAAAGTATGATAAATACGCCTGCTGATAATCTTTTCCTCATCGATCACTGCATGTTCAATATCTTCACACAGACCGAATCCAATTCCGCCGCCGCTTCCTGTCTCAATAAATCCATCCATAGGGCGCGTATAAAAGGCATATTTTCCATCTACAAGCTCCGGATGAAGCACCACATTTCTCTGCTGAGGGGAATGCAAGGTCTTTAAATTGTCAAGGCGCTCCCAGCTTTTTAAATCCTTCGTTCTTACGATTCCCGCTTCTGCGACTGCTGCTGATAAATCCGGATTTTCTTTGTCTTTACTCTCCGAACAAAATACCCCATAAATCCAACCATCTTCATGCTGGGTCAAACGCATATCATAAACATTTGTCTCCTCCGGATGGGTATCTGGAAGTTCCACCGGATAACTCCAAAAACGATATCCGTCAATTCCATTCTGACTTTCCGCCACAGCAAAAAATGATTTTCGATCATTTCCTTCCACCCGGACAATCAGATGATATTTCCCATTGAGAAAAATCGCTCCGGAATTCATCACTGCATTGATTCCCAGACGTTCCATAAAATATGGATTGGACTTGTCATCTAAATCATATCTCCAGCAGACAGGGGCAAATTCCCTGGTCAGCACCGGATATTCATATCTGTCATAAATACCATTGTAAAAATCACTTTTCTGGTTTTTTCTGTTTACCAGCTTATCTACTTTTTCCTGCTCTATGTAAAATTGTTTATGCAACATTTTTTGTCCTCCTGATTATTTCAAAACACATTCTGCCATTGTGATAAGGGCATTTCCAAGGCTCCACAATAGGTTTCTCCAGCGGCATGTGATTTTCATCTACTGCCCAGTACCATTCGGAATCATTTCTTTTATCCACCAAATATTCCTTGATGTAGCTCCAGATATCCGCCGCCGCATCAAGGTATTCCTCATGCTCCGGGGATTTCTCGTAGCCATTGTAAAATCCCACGATCGCCTCTGCCTGTACCCACCAGATACGAGTGGTATCTACAACGCCATTCTCCGCTTCATTCACCAGAGAATGATCCATGTATGCCCTGTGATAAATATTTTTCGTTATCGTCTGTGTGATAGGGGAAAGCTTTTCTGTGTACGAAGCATCCTGCAATACATCCAGCCCCCGGTCTATCAGCCATGCAGCTTCTATATCGTGGCCGTAAGAATACAAATCAATCAACGTATGCCAGGTCCGGTCAAAAAATACCTCCTGACGGCCAATCTTTTTGTTATATACTTTCTCTTTAACCAAATCCAGCATATACCGCATCTGATCTGCCACATCTTTTTCATGTGACACACGGTACAGCTCTGTATATGCTTCAAATACATGAAGCAGTGTATTCATGGTCTTTTCTGCCATGACACCATTCTCAGACAGTTTATCGTTGTCTTCCGGTTCAAACTTTTTATTAAACGCTTCCAGATATCCATATTCATCTTTACATTTTGTTTCAATAATCTGATACAGCTTTTTCGCCAGAGCAAGTGCCTCTTTGTCTTTGGAAGCATCATAGTAAGAGGCCAAGGCATAAATGGCAAATGCCTGATTATATGTGTGCTTTGTGGTATCTTCCGGTTTTCCGTCATAGGTAAGGGACCAGTAGATACCCCCATTTTCTCTGTCGATACAATGTTCTTTCAGAAAAAGGAAAGCATGTTGCGCACATGCAAGCAGGCTTTCCTCCTTCAAAGTCAGGTAAGCGTTGGAGAAGAACCACAAAATTCTGCTGTTGAGAATGCAGCCCTTCACCGCCTGTTTATCCACCACAAGATCATATCCCAGATATCCGTAAAATCCTCCATTTTCGTCATCTTTTAATTTCTGCCAAAATGGAATGATATCTTTTATTAAATGTTCTTTTATTTCTTCAGCAAACATGGTTTCTCCTCCAGACAAATTACTTTATACTCTTTTTTATCTTCTTCCGATTTCTGTATCCGTCTCGCTCACTGCGCTATGCTCTTTGATATAAGCAACAATATCATCTGCCTTGGTAAACGCAAGTCCCACATAAGTATCCGCAGAGCCATAGTAAATTGCGATCTTGCCAGTTTCAGAGTCATGAATGGTAGCACATGGGAACGTTACATTCGGTACAAACCCTCTCTCTTCATACCATTCCTCCGGTGTCAGCAGGAAAGTCTCGCAGCGGTATTTAACGATAGATGGATTGTCAATATCCAGAATAGCGCCTCCAATACTGTAGACGTATCCATTGCAAGTTCCTGTCACTCCATGATAGAACAAAAGCCAGCCTTCCGTTGTTTCAATGGGAGCTGCACCTCCGCCTATTTTCAGATTTTCCCACCATTCACTGCTCTTTCCCATAACATGACGATGTTTGCCCCAGTAGACCATATCCGGACTTTCAGAAAGGAAAATATCACCAAAAGGTGTATGTCCGCTGTCACTTGGACGTGACAGCATCAGAAACTTCCCATTTACCTTTCTGGGGAATAATACCGCATTTCTGTTAAATGGCAGAAACGGATTTTCAATTCTGATAAAGGTTTTAAAATCTGTGGTCTTCGCCACACCGATGGAAGCGCCGTAAAAATCCTGACACCAGATTATATAGTACGTATCCTCAACTTTTACCAGCCGCGGGTCATAAGCGTACTTCGGCATAAATTCATTGCCGTCTTCATCCTGAAATGCAATCTTTTCTTTGTCAAACTCCCAGTGAATCGCATCTTTACTTCTTCCAAGATAAATATACGGAATTCCATTCGTCTGTTCTCCGCGGAATACACCGATAAACGCACCATCATAGGGCATAACTGCACTGTTAAAGATTCGTGCAACACCTTCTGAAGGATTCCGTCCGATAATCGGATTCTCACTGTATCGCCACACCGGCATCCACTCTTTACTGTCTTTTGGTCTTTCCTGCCAGGGTACATTTGGTACAACTGGTCCTATGATTTTTACTTCACTCATGATTTTATCTCCTTTAATTTCAAAAATAATATACTTTCCTATGTCATCATCCTTTCACAGCTCCCTGTGTCAGACCACTGTAAATCTGTTTCTGACAAAGAATAAAGATAAGCAATGCAGGAATCATCGTAATGATAACACCGGCACAAATATAGTTATATTGATTACCTAATGGTCCGGTAAATTTAAATAAGGAAGTTGCCACCGTAACATATCTGTTCTTGTCCTGCAGATACAGATTAGCCGTATAGTACTCGTTATAGGTTCCAACACCTTTTAAAATCATAACTGTTACAATCGCCGGTTTTAACAGCGGCAGCAGAATTCTGAAAAATACTCCAAAATAAGTACATCCATCCATAATGGCCGATTCATCCAGGGATCTGGGAATATTCTCAAAAAACTGAATAAATATGTAAATGGACATAACATCTGTACCACACATCAGGATAATGTAACCTGGAAGACTGTTGATCCAGCCCAAAGTATACATAATCTGATATACGGATACCTGCATGGCAATTCCAGGAAGCAAGGATGCAAATAAAAACAGATTTCGAATCAGACCATTTCCCACAAACTTAAATCGATTCAGTACATATGCCAGCATGGAACCAGTCAAAATCGAACCAATCAGCACACATACCAGAATAATCGCAGAATTTCTAAAAGCCACGCCCATATTGGCTTTCTGCCATGCTTCAATGAAGTTGGTAAAATACAGCCAGCTCCGGGGCATATCCATAACATTGGTAGACGCATATTCTTCCGGCGTTTTAAAAGCTGTTATGACACAGACAACCACCGGAAGTACTGAAATAAAAGCTCCCAGAACCAAAGTGGCATATTTCACAATTGCCCATACCGTTTTTTTCGTTTTTGCTTTAGACATTGATCACATACCTCCTTTTGCCTGAGCCAGTACAGCTTCCTTACGTTCCTGTTCAATCTTCTTTTGTCTTCTCCGATACCGGATGGAATCCTTGTCTCCTGTACCAAGGAAGTAAGCCTCGATAAATTTCTGTATCATCGTGGCAATAAAAATCAATACCAGAAGCACAATAGCCATAGCCGAAGCCAAACCTACCTTCTGACTCTCATGTGCCAGCTCATTCATGATAACGAAATAAGTACCCGTACCGAAGCTACCGCCTGTGATTACATATGGCGGTTCGAATACGCTCAGAGAACCAGTAATAGCCAAAATCATATTCAACACTACAATAGTCTTAATACTGGGGAAAATTACATAACGGAATTTATCCCAGCCAGTAGCACCGTCAATGGCAGCCGCTTCATACAAAGTATCGTCTACAGACATAATAGCTCCGATGAACAATACCATGTTCTGTCCCATATATCTCCACACAGAGGTTGCAGCAATGGAGATATTATTAATACTCTTATCCTTCAGCCAGTAAGGGAGTTGGTCCAAATTAAATCCACACCACTGTAATACCGTATCTAACACAAAGCCTCTTGTGTAGAAGAATTTAAAAATAAAACCTACCGCAATACCACATACCAGATATGGGAAAAACATTAAGCCTTTAAACACTCCGCCTCCGCGCACCTTAAAGCTAAGAATCGATGCAAACCAAAGTGCAATTGCCAACTGTACAAAGGATGCGATAATATAGTAACCACTTAACTTCAATGCCTGGAAACAGTCATCTCTTGAAAATACTTCCAGATAATTTTGCAATCCTACAAATTCTCTGGCACCAAGATACTTCATCTCGTACAAACTAAACTGAAACATCTTGGCAAAAGGAACATAAGTAAACACGATCAGCAAAAGCATCGGAAACAGCATGAATGTAAAAATACAAAGCCGTTTATTTACCTTACCTGACTGTATCCATTTTACAAATGAACTCTTTTCCCTACTCATAGAATCTCCTTTCCACCCCGAAGAAGGCGGCAGATACCACCTTCTCTTTCGCGATTCCCTCTATTTTTATCGGTTAAATTAATGTGTAACACCGTATTTCTCCTGGGCGGCAGTCCATGCCTCGTTCCACTCCTGAGACATTTCTTCCATTGTCATAGATCCATCTAATGCAGACTCTAACACTTCTTTCGGGATTGCACCGGATACATTGATACCCAATTCGGATTCATTATTGATATCATTATCAAGTGTTTCCTCTCCTTCCGGCGCCGGAACATCAAACAATAATTCAACATCATCAAATGCAGATAAAGTCTCCGGGAAAGGAGCATCCACCTTTGCAGAGATTCCTCCTTCATCTGACTCAAATCCAGATTCTTCTACCAGCCATTTAATATACACCATAGCTGCAATCTGTTCATCTTCGGTGCTGTTGCAGTTGATTCCATAACAATAATCAGGGGCAGCAGATGCATACTGCTTTCCGTCTACACTGATCGGGAATGGCATGTAAGCGATATCATCCCCATGCTCTCCCGCCTGCTGCATCTGAACAATCGACCAGGAGCCAAGTACCATACAGCCGATTTCTCCATTATTGAGCATGCCCTTGCTGCCTTCCCAGTCTGTAGTAGTCGGGTCATCCTCGATCAGACCTCTGGAAACTGCTTCATATAAGATATTGTAAACTGCATACGGGCCTGTCTGATCTCCACGGTCAGCAAATGGATTCTCACCCTTCACACGGCCTTCATGGGCAAAATCTGCCTGACCAGTAGCACAACCATCAATATAAGCATCCCATGCATTCATTGTCCAGTCCGCTGCAAAGTTGGTATACAGAGGAATCGCGTCTGTCTTATCCTTAATCTGCTGTAATACATCTAAGAATTCATCTGGCGTCTTTGGCAGTTCTTTGACTCCGGCTTCTTCAAATACCTTTTTGTTATATACAATGCCCTGTACATTACCCATAGATGGAATGCCGTATACCTTATTGTTATACATTCTTCCTACAAGCATCCGATACTGTTCTGACAAAGTATCATAGTTACCAAATGAAGTAAAATAGTTTTCCAGCTCATCCAGATCGACTGTAGTAGGAACCATACAGATGTCTCCCCAGTCACCAGTGGACAATCTTGTGGTCACATCGCCTGCATAATCTGTAATTCCTTCATACTCAATGTTGATTCCCGGATAAGTCTTCTGGAATTCTTCGATGTAGCTTTGGAAAGTTGTGTCGATAACATCTGTCTTGTGGGTCAGGAATTTTAAGTCTGCTTCCAGGTCTGTATAATCCTCTCCCAGATTAATCTGATCAAAAGTCACATCAATCTTTGCCTTTTCGGCTCCCCCCTTGGAACTTTCAGAGCCACCGCAAGCTGTCATGGATACTACCATGGTTCCGGCCAATGTAACAGCCGTTAATTTCTTTACTGCTTGTTTTTTCATTGTTTCCCTCCTTGTTTTAATTACTTTTTAAGTTATTTTAATTCTATCATTAATTTTTCGCATTTTCAACTTCTTTTCATTTCTCACCGCATTTTCTATGTTTTCAACATTTATCCAATTACTTTTTTGTGCATTATTTATTTTTTACCCCCTATCTGCTCCACTTTTTTGTAAATTAATTTCTTTTTATATTTTAAGTTAAGTTAATCAGTAATTTTGATTTTATTGTTGCTTTTTATGATACTATATATTATCCTATAAGTATGCCAGTATCATTAGTTAATTTTAACTTAATTATCTTAAATTACTGTCTGCCAATTCAATTTAAAGGAGGTATATTATGAGTTTGAATCCCGACAACCGTTTTTTCTCGTTTATGTCCCTATTAGGAGACTTGATTTTGTTAAATCTCTTATTTATCCTGACATCCATACCAATCATCACCATAGGGCCATCCCTCTGTGCACTTTACAGCACCATAAAAAAGCGTCTGAATAAAGAAGAATCCTACATCATAAAAGATTATAAAAACGCATGGAAAGAAAACGCCAAAGGAGGCATCTGTATCTGGGCAGTCCTCTTCATACTGCTTGCAGGAATGCTGCTTTTTACTTCTTATGTTGCAGCTCACCTGACCAATCTCCCGTTGTTGGTGGTATACATGATTTTATTTATGTGGCTGTCATTTACATTGCTTTACGCCTTTCCCCTGCAGGCAACCTTTATCAACACTCCATTTCATATCATAGTAAACAGCATCCTGACCTCTTTATGTCATTTACCTTGGACCATTGCAATGTTTCTGACTACTTACCTTCCCATGGCCTTTACTCTGGTCTTCCCCAGAATCATTGGCGTGACGGCTGTTTATTGGATTGTAATCGGCTTCTCCCTGTCTATGGTGTGTATCGTCAAGATTATGAAAAAAGTGCTTGTATCCTATCTTGCTCCCCAACAATAGAATCCCAGGCACTTTCACTAAAAAAGCACCGCTGATATTCCCTGATTAATTCTCACGGAATATCAACAGTGCTTTTCACTTTTGATTTAACTGTTTTACACTGCTTCGTTCCACAATGACACTGTCAATGTATCGGATGCCAAATCGCTTCTCACTTCCTCCAATTTTTCGCCTAAGCAGTTTTACGGCAATCTCTGCCATCTGTTTCATATCTACATGGTATGAGGTCAACTGTCTTGCAAAATCATGTCCAAAAAGATAATTGTCATATGCTGCAATCGATATATCCTCCGGAACACGATATCCTTTTTCGAAGAGCAGATCGTAGATTTTGCTGGCAGTCAGATCACTGTTGCAGGCAAAAGCAGTAGGCATTTGTTCTGGTAGTTCCACCTGAATTTCACCGGTTACCAAATCACGGTCTTCCAAAACCCATTTCTCTTTAGGTATTATACCAGCTTCCAACATTCCCTTCCTGTATCCAAAGTATCGATCCATAATATTTTCATTGTCACGGACAGAACCCACAAAGGCAATTTCCCGATGGCCATGCTCCAAAAGGTACCTTGTAATTTTATACATACCAATATAATTGCTGGACACCACAGCATCACAGGGAACATCTCTCATACTGAAATCCAAAAGCACAATGGGAATGCCCGACATTTTTACCAGCTTTTGAATGTAGGCTTTCTTCACCCACCCAATGACTATCAGCCCATCCACTGTCTTCTCGCGAATCATTTGAGGCAGAATCCCTTTCTCTTCCTGCTCAGGCTCCAACACTTCAAACATAGTAAGACTCTGCTTTTTAGAAGCAGCATATGCAACCTGCTGATACATTGCCCAGTAAAACGAGGCACCTACCTCCAAATATTTATCGGCTGCGATCACACCGATTTTCACTCCTTTACCTGTCTTTTCATATTTGGAAAGGTCATATCCTATCTGTCTGGCAGTCTGAATCACCTGCTCTCTCAACTCTTCGCTGACGCCTTTTTTTCCGGAGAGGGCATTGGACACAGTCACAGTGCTGATATTCAATATCTCTGCAATATCCTTTAGCTTTACATTTGCCATGATTCCCGTTCATCCTTTCTGTTTCTGACTGTATTTCCACGTATAATTTTCCCCTCTACGATACGCACACCTGAGGTTTTTTTTCGACCTTCCAGCTTTTTTACCAGCGTACTGACACTAATCTGGGCAATCGCCTTTTGGTCATTTTCATATGTGGTCAGTTCCAGACCTCCTTTTATCTGAGAATAGTAATGGTCAAAGCTCACCACAGATATGTCCTGCGGAATCCGAATCCCCGCATCCAACAATTTATCCACCAAAATACCTGCTGATTTATCACAATTACAGACAAAAGCATCCGGCAAAACTTCCGGCAGTTCTACATCCAGTTTATAGTCATACGCATCTATTCGGCGATCACAGAGAATGGGCCCTGGTTTCAACCCGCGTTTTTCAAAAGCCTTGCAAAATCCCAGATACCGATCCATAATACTCCCAGTAGTCTCTAGCGTTCCCACAAACATAAGTTTTTCATGTCCCGATTCCAACAAGATATCTGTCATTTGCTCCATGCCGCCGTAACTGTCCGCGACAACATAGTCAACTCCTTCCAGCACATCATAGCAATCCACACACACAATGGGAACCTCATGCATTCGTGTAAGTTCCGCTATATAACTCCGATTCATTTCTCCAATTACAATGATCCCCGCAATTTCCACTCCCTGAAAGGCAGAAAATCCATGCAGCATCTTCTCCTGGTTTTCATTAACCACTTCCAAAACAGTCATACATCCTCTTTTCGTAGATTCCAACGCCACACGCTTATAAATATCCATATAAAATGAAGGAAATTCTTTCACATAACGCTCCGCAACTGCCACCCCTATGATATAAGATTCCTTCTTCTCTTCGCTCTCCGCTGTCTGATAGCCTATACTTTCTGCAATCTGACAGATTTTCCTGCGCATTTGTTCGCTGACGCCCTTTCTGCCATTCAGCGCATTGGACACCGTCACAATGCTGACACCTGCCCTCTCCGCAATGTGCTCCAGACGGACCTCTTTTCTCCGTTCCATATCTTTTCCTTCTTTCTATCATCCTTTTACTATTCTACTTTAATTTAATCTATTTTTCAATTAATAAATTAAGTTATTTTCATCATGAAGTTCTAAGCATAAACTCCCTCGCTCCATCCGTATGTATAAAAAAGACAGACTCCACATTGATCAGAATCTGCCTTTTTACATATCAACACATGCACATAAGATATTTTTCCTATTCACTCATAATATAGTCCAGGAATTTCACTGCATTCTCAGGATTTTTATTGTCCACTACAAAGGATAAGATTGGATTTTCCAGATAATTCTTCATTTCAGAAAACTTCTTACTCTCGGAAATATCAACACCATAAGGAAGAACCTCGCCTCTTCCCGTTTCCATGTCTTCAAAAGAAATTTTTTTATTCTCCTTATAGCCTGCAGTTTCCACAAAGTCGCCCCTATATTCAGCAGCTTTTTCCTCTCCCAAAAATTCATCCACTGGACAGAAAAATCCCATACCGGCCAGCTTCTGATAATTTTTCTCGTCTGCAATCACCACATCCAAACGATTATTATACGCTAATGTTTGCAGCTTTTCCATACCACCATTATTCAGATAAACAAGGTCGTCGATGAAAACCTTATATCTCTTACCATCCACCTCAAACAACTCATTCAGTTCCCGGGTAAGAACCTCTTCTTTCTCATCATCAAACTGTTCATCCACGACTGCCACATAAAGCACAAACTCATCCTTTGGTTTTAACATGCTCCAGGCCACAGACCCGATAAACACAACCAGTACAATTCCCACAATCACCTTAACCAGATAATAATCACGGAAATACTGCCATCGCTGGCTGCCATTCATCTTATTCCATTTTTCCTTTTCCGTTTCTTCCACTCGCTTTTGATAGATACTCGCATCATCATCCAAAGCAGTCTTCTTCATTTGATTCACCACACTTTAGGTTTTTATATGTATTTAACACTACTTTTGTCCAATTGTCAACTGATATTTCGCTCCGTTTTCTCTAAACATTCTCTACTCTGTTTCCTAATCATATTTTTTCTCATCATAAGACGCTATCTCTCTCATTACAGCATCTAAACTGTCATTCAACATTCATTTTCTAATTCACTATTTGATATTTCAATCCTTCTCTCACTCATTTTCTCCACAGAACCATTAAAAATCATGGGATTCAGCCAAACTTCTCCCAGAAGCGGCATCCGAACAATCATTTTGGAATTGCTGAAACAAAGCGTTGCATCAAAAAGAGAGGACCAAAGCCCTCCCTTATGATCAAATCTGTATCTTATTTGTTTTTTCCTAATGCATGTTTTACAACAATCTTATAAAGTGCAACCAGTGCCAGCGCATTGGGGATAACCATCAATTGATTGAACATGTCTGCCAACTCCCACACAAGATCGTTGGATAGGCAGGAGCCAAGAATAATGAACACAATTGCCAAAGCTGAATACACCGGAACTGCTTTCTGTCCGAAGAGATAGATTACATTAATCTTGCCAAACAGATTCCAACTGATAATGGTGGAAAATGCGAAGAACAGCAGACAGATGGCAACGAAAGTGTTACCTGCGGTATTTCCAAACACACTGGAAAATGCAATCTGCGCCATGTTTGCCTTATCCACGCCCTCTGCAGCGCCGGCAGCTAAAATACCGTCACCTGCGTACAGTGTGGAAATTACAATCAACGCTGTCATGGTAAGTACCACAAAGGTATCAATAAACACACCAATCATGGCAACCACGCCCTGATCATGAGGTTTCTTTACATTTGCCATGGCATGTGCATGAGGAGTGGAACCCATACCAGCCTCGTTGGAGAACAATCCACGTTTCACACCCTGGCTGATTGCGGTCTTTAACGCATAGCCAAGGCTTCCGCCAATAATGGCATTCGGTGCAAAAGCATATTTAAAAATTAAAACAAAGGTTTCCGGAACATATTTGATTCTTAAAATCAAAACAATCAAACCGCCCACCAAATACAAAAGTGCCATGATGGGAACCAGCTTCTCTGTTACAGAAGCGATACGTGACACGCCTCCCAGGAAAATAAATCCAGCTGTCAGCGCCACAATCACGCCAATAATCCATGACGGAATTCCAAAAGCTGTGCTGCAGGTCGCTCCAATGGAGTTAGACTGTACCATACATCCCATGAATCCCAATGCCAGAATAATCGCCACAGAGAAAAATCCTGCCAGCGCTGTGCCAAAGCCGTTGTTAAAAGCTTTCTTAATGTAATAAACAGGACCTCCAAGAACCGTTCCGTCTTCTTTGACAATACGTGTCTCCTGTGCTAATACTGCCTCGGCATAAACAGTAGCCATGCCAAATAAGGCAATAATCCACATCCAGAAAATAGCACCGGGACCACCTGTCAAAATAGCACCGCAGGCACCGATAATGTTACCAGTACCAACCTGGGCGGCAATGGCTGTTGCCAGTGCCTGGAACGAGCTGAGTCCGCTCTGCTGCTTTCCGCCGCTTAACGAGAATTTGCCAAAAACCTGTCTCATTCCCTCGCCAAAGCAGCGAAACTGCACAAATCGTGTCTTCACTGTGAAAAAGACACCTGTTCCTACCAGAAGAATTACAAGAATGTAATCAGAAAGGTAGAAATTAATCTTCTGAACAATTTGTAAAATTGCTTCCATTTTGTGTTTCCCCCTGTAAATAAAATAATAATCTCGTCCAGGTTAATTTTCACCGGAGATGGTTTTGATTCATCCGCAGTCTCTCTCTGTGTACCTGGACATAGAAAAAGTCGCTGACTCATCAGCGACTCCGAAGAATAAAGTTTATTTGCAGACCAAACACAAAAGGTTCGTCCGCTCTGTCCTTTTGCCTGAGAGATTCAGCGTACCATTCACGCCTTGCACCTTCGGCACTCACTTAAGAGATTCTCCAGAGGTTCCTCCACCTTCAGTCTCCCGCAGGATTCTAAAAGTTTCACAGGAAGTACTGCATATTATGCCACAACACGACAACATTGTCAATATCATGATTTAAAAAAACAAAATTTTTAAGGCCGCCTGTTTGCCCCAAATTAATCTGGTGGCAAAAGGCGGCTGTCATTTTAAAATGACAGATACCATATCCTACCCTTTCATTTTCCGGACAAAATCGGACATAGCTTCTGAAATCTTAATCTGCTGCGGACAGACAGCCTCACAGCTTCGGCATCCTATGCAGGCGCTTGGCTTTTTGTCCTCTGACAGAGAGCTTAACGCCATTGGAGCCAAAAAACCGCCCTCAGTAAAGCAATGTTCGTTATAAAGCTCCAACAACCATGGAATATTTAATTCCTGGGGGCAATGACTCACGCAGTAATGGCAGGCACATCCATATTTCATGCGTCTGCCTTACTTTTATTTCGGTTCCACAATATGATATCCTTTCCAGCTAAACCAGGTCAGCACAAAAGCGATTGCAAAGGATACTGTCATACATCAAGCTCCCGGATACGTCTTCTCAATTGCAGTATCATGGAAGGTGATACAGACAATTCATCGATTCCCATCTTTACAAATTCTTCGGTCAGTTCCAGGTCGGCTCCCAGCTCGCCGCAGATTCCCGCCCATTTACCGTACTTGTGAGCATTGTCAATAACCATCTGAATCATCCGCAGAATTGCCTTGTGATGAGGATTATAGAAATCATCCAACTTCTCATTCTGTCTGTCAACAGCCAATGTATACTGTGTCAAATCGTTGGTTCCCACACTGAAGAAATCCACCATCTGCGCCAGTTCATCACTGACCATGACAGCTGCCGGAGTCTCGATCATGATTCCCTGTTCCGGAAGTTTAAATAGAATCTGCTCTGCCTCAAGCTCTTGCTTTACTTCTTCCACAATTTCGTAAATCCGCTGCACTTCTTCTGTAGATGTAATCATTGGATACATGATGGATAAATTACCATGGACAGATGCTCGAAACAATGCCCGAAGCTGAGTCTTGAAAATATCCGGTTGTTTCAGGCAGATTCGGATTGCCCGATATCCCAAAGCCGGATTTTCCTCTTTACCCAGATTAAAATAATCCACCTGCTTGTCAGCACCGATGTCTAAGGTTCGAATAATCACTTTTCGCTCGCCCATGGTCTGAAGCACCTGACGGTATGCCTGAAGCTGCTCCTCCTCCGAAGGGAAATCCTCTCTTCCCAGGTAGAGAAATTCACTTCTAAACAGCCCAATCCCCCCTGCATCATTTTCCAGCACATAACCAACATCGCCTACGCCGCCGATGTTGGCATAGACATTAATCTTCTTTCCGCTTTTTGTCACATTGTCTTTGCCTTTTAAGTCCTGCAAAAGACGAAGCTTCTCCTGCTCCTTCGCAATCTTATTCTCTGCTTCTCTACAGGCAAATTCGTTGGGTTCCAAAATCACCTCTCCCTGGAATCCGTCCACCACTGCCTTCATGCCATTTTGAATCTTGTCCAGATCCATGGGCACACCGATTAGAGCAGGAATGTTCATCATACGTGCCAGAATGGACGTGTGTGAATTTGCAGAACCATGAACGGTAACAAAAGCCAGAATCTTATTCTTATCCATCTGAACCGTCTCACTTGGACTTAAATCCTCTGCCAAAACGATGGATGGTTCCCGAAATGCGAAATCGTTTTCATCCCCGCCGCCAAGGCACTGAATCAAACGGTTGGAAATATCCTTCACATCTGCGGCTCTGGCTTTCATGTACTCATCGTCCATTCCCGCAAACATTTCAGAGAAATTATCCCCGGTCACCGCCACTGCATACTCAGCATTCACCGTCTCTGTGCGGATAATGTTGTAAATAGCATCCAGATAATCCTCATCCTCCAACATCATCTGATGTACTTCAAAGATAGCCGCACTGGTCTCACCAACCTCTGTAACTGCTTTATCATACAGTTTTTGAAGCTGTTCCTGCGCCATTTCCACTGCCTGATCCACTTTGCGGATTTCTTCTTCCGGATTTTCTATCTTACTTCGTTTTACCTGTTCATCGCCCTTTTTCATCACCAGTACCGGACCAACAGCAATGCCCTTATATACAGGCTTCCCAAAAAACTTCACCATAATACGTTACCCCCTTAATCACTTCTTTGATTGTCTCCTTGTGTCTCTTGTATGTATAATCGATTTCATCCGTAACAGATTATATACCTGGCAGTTCTTTTTGTAAATTGGTGGCACATGAGACAAAACCTTTCTTTATGATTACAGCCAGACTTCTCAGCCTGGCTGCTTAAAATTATTATTATTTCTTATAAGTTACCCTCAAAAAAAGCCTTTATTCCCTGATATGCAGTCTCTTCGTCTGGGCCATCAATCTGAATTTTCACGGTCTGTCTGCATTTTACAGCCATTCCCATGACTGCCATAAGTTTTGTGGCTTCCACTGTTTTTCCATCCTTGGAGATGGTTATGTTGCTTTGATATTTTTTACACTCTTTCACCAGCATTCCCGCCGGTCTTGCGTGAATACCTAATTCATCCTTAATTGTATATTCGAATGCTTTCATCTTCGTTTTCCCCTAACTTTTCCTTTTATTCGCTATTAGTTCAGCTCTGGCCAATATCCCTTGTTTGCCTCAATCAAATCATCTAAAATCTGCTTTGCCACTCCGGCACTGGGCACAGTCTTTGACAGGGTCAATGCCTGCCACAGTTTCTGATAGCTTCCCTCAACCCATGCTTCCACCACCAGTTTTTCCACACTGACCTGTTGCTCCATCAGACCTTTCTGGAACTGAGGAATTCTTCCCTGGGCAATTTTCTCATATCCGTCCTTTCCTACAATACAGGGAATCTCTACCATGGCTTCCGGGTCAAAGTTTTCCACAGCTCCTTCATTTGGAACAATCAGCAGCATCTTTTCCTTCGTATTGAAAGCCAACGCTCTGGCTAAATCCACAATATAAGAAGCATGGTCATCCTTCATAAATCTGCAATTCTCAGCAGTCCCCTTCTCAATGATTTCTCTTGCCGCAGAGAATACTTCCTTCTCTCTTCCATCCATAACCTGATTGGCACGGGTATAATTGGGATCGGAGTGCTCTACTACATAATCAGAATACCTGTCTCTTATACACATCTGACGCTGCCGACGAAGCTAGAAGTGTA
>CAMQZX010000008.1 GCA_947039785.1 uncultured Lachnospiraceae bacterium
TAATATAGGGGTTGTGGCTCAACTTTTTTGATTATATTATTATATTTATTTTGAAATGTTATTAAAGAATAAAATCGGTATCAGTCCGGCATAGAACCTTAATAGAAAATATAAATTAGAAAAATCAAACGACTGCAGAATGGAAAATGGTTTTGCAGCCGTTTTATTTTTATCATAAATTCCTGAAAATAAGACACAAAAATTCAAAACCTAAAAATAAGACACAAAAATAAGACATAAATTTTACTAAAAAAAGTAATTAAAAAAAAGACACATCAATATTCCGCGTCTATCCAAATAAAAAACGAAAAATCTAAAAAAAGTGCCAATTCCGAAAATTACATTCTCCTGTTATGATTTACTCACAAAGAAAACAAGCGTGCTGAAAAAAATACAAAATAAAAGAATAAAAGGAGAAAATAAAATGTTTAGCAAAGAAAAAGTAAAATTGGGGATTGCGCCCATTGCATGGACGAACGATGATCTTCCGGATCTGGGCGGGGATAATACCTTCGAACAGTGTATCAGTGAGATGGCGCTGGCTGGATTTACCGGTTCCGAAGTGGGAAACAAATATCCCAGAGATCCCAAGGTGCTGAAAAAGGCATTAGAACTTCGTGGAATAGAGATTTGTAATCAGTGGTTTTCCTCTTTTCTGATCACAAAGCCCTTTGGGGAAGTAGAGAAAGAGTTTCGCAGCCAGCTGGAGTTTTTAAAAGCCATGGGGGCGAAGGTGATTGGCGCTTCCGAGCAGAGCTACAGTGTTCAGGGAATGCAGGATATTCCTATCTTTGGACAGAAATATGTGATGAACGACCAGGAATGGAACAGATTCTGTGATGGAATGAATCGTCTTGGAAAAATTGCCAAAGAGGAATACGGTATCGCATTGACGTTCCATCACCATATGGGAACTGTAGTTCAGAATCCAGATGAAGTGGAACGTATGATGGAAAATACAGATCCGGAATATGTAAGCTTGTTATTTGACACAGGACATTTTACATACTGTGGAGCCGATCCTCTGGAGATGGCAAAGAAATATATTGGAAGAATCAAGCACGTGCATCTGAAGGATATCCGCAGAGAAGTGGTGGAAAAGGTGAAAGCAGAAGATTTAAGCTTTCTGGAAGGCGTGAGACTGGGAACTTTTACAGTTCCGGGAGATGGATGTATCAATTTTGATCCTATTTTCCAGGTTTTGGAGGAGAATGAATATGAGGGGTATATGCTGGTAGAGGCAGAGCAGGATCCTGTCAGGGCAAATCCGCTGGAATATGCCATGAAAGCCCGGAAATTTATTGCTGAGAAAACAGGTTTGTAAGATCAAAGAGTTATTTCATTTTATAAAAAATCAAGAGTATGGGAAAAGGAGATTAAGATTATGGTAAACGTAGGAATTATTGGTGCAGGAAGAATTGGACGGGTACATGTGGAGAGCATTTGCACTCAGGTGGCAAACGCGAAAGTGAAAATGCTGGCAGACCCTTTTATGACAGAAGAGACAGCTGCATGGGCAAAGGATATGGGCGTAGCAGGTGTGACTAAGGATTATAAAGAGATTTTGGCAGATCCGGAAATTGATGCAGTGTTAATCTGCTCTTCCACAGACACACATTCCCCAATCTCTGTGGAGGCTATTCATGCAGGAAAACACGTATTTTGTGAAAAGCCAATCGATCATGATGTGGAGAAAATCCAGGAAGTGATTGAAGCCTTAAAAAACAGCAATGTAAAATACCAGGTTGGCTTTAATCGCCGTTTCGACCACAATTTTGAGGCTGTTTGGGCAGCAGTTGCACAGGGAAAAATCGGTGATCCTCAGATTATCAAAGTAACTTCCAGAGATCCAAAGCCGCCTTGTGCAGAATACGTGAAAGTTTCCGGCGGAATGTTTTTGGATATGACTATTCATGATTTTGATATGGTACGCTTCCTGGCAGGCTGCAATGCAGAAGAGGTTTATGTACAGGCTGCTGTTTTGGTGGACCCCGCCATCGGTGAAGCAGGAGATGTGGATACTGCAGTGATTACTCTGAAAATGGAAAATGGAGCAATCGCAGTTATCGACAATTCCAGAAAAGCAGTTTATGGATATGATCAGAGAGCAGAGGTATTTGGCTCCGCCGGAATGGTGGCAACATCCAATGATACCAGTTCGTTGGCAGTCATCAGCAATGCAGAAGGTGTGACAGGAGAGAAACCGTTGTATTTCTTCCTGGAGCGTTACATGGCTGCATATGCAAAGGAGATTAAGTGTTTTATTGAAGCCATTGAGAAGGATACCGAGACGCCTCTCGGCGTTATGGACGGACTGGAACCTGTATTAATGGGACTTGCCGCCAAAAAGTCATTTGAAGAGCATCGCCCTGTAAAAATCTCAGAGCTTAGAAAGTAACTCATGAAGTCGTTTTAAAATTGGAGAAAAGTATGGGAAATAGAAATATGGAAAAAGGTATAGAAGGAAAGAGACTGACCTGGCCGATCAGAATCTCCTATGCCGGAGGAGATGTGGCCTGCAATGTGATTTTTGGTATGATTGGTACGCTGCTGACACTTTTCTATACAGATTATGTGGGGATTAATCCAGCTACGGTAGGTATTGTGATGCTGCTGTCCCGTCTGTTTGATGGAGTTTCCGATTTGATCATGGGGGTGATCGTAGAGAATACCATGTCCAAATGGGGAAAGTCAAGACCTTGGATTTTATGGATGAGTGTACCTTATGCATTGTCTGCAATACTTTTGTTCACTGTGCCTCATTCGACCGGAATGGTGCAGGCGATTTATCTGTTTGTTACTTATAATTTCTGCACTACAGTTTGCTATACAGCGATCAACCTTCCATATGGAAGCCTCTCCGCCATGATGACACGTCTCTCTTCCGAGAGAGACATGCTCAGT
This sequence comes from uncultured Lachnospiraceae bacterium, assembly GCA_947039785.1. GTDB lineage: Bacteria > Bacillota > Clostridia > Lachnospirales > Lachnospiraceae > JALFVM01. The sequence goes on from CAMQZX010000008.1 coordinate 2,905, forward strand.
GTGGTGAGAATGGGATTGTCTCCTCTGGGAAGAATCATGGCAGTTACCTGCACACTGCCTCTGGTGAAATTTTTTGGAGACGACCAGGCTGCCTGGGTTAAGACCATGTCCATCTGGGCAGTGGCTGCATTATTCCTTCTGGTGAACTGCTTCCTGAAATGTGAAGAGACAGTAGTAATTGCTGCCAAGAAGGACGAACAGAAGATTCCTCTGGGAAAATCCTTAAAGGCGTTGGTTACGAATCAGTATTTCTGGGCGGTTCTGGTATTGTGGATGCTGCAAAGTGTGTCCTTTGGGATATCAGGAACAATCCTGCCTTACTATTGCAAGTACATTTTTAACAACGACACATGGATGTACAGTGCGTTGTACCTAACTGAGACATTGGTGCTGGTGGCCTGTGTATTTCTGTGTGCGCCTCTGATCAGGAAGTACGGCAAGCGAAACGTAGCTCTGGCGGGAGCTATGATTGCTCTGGCGGGACAATTGCTGTTCTTCTTAAATCCTTACAGCTTTACCTGGATGGTAATGAGCTGTGTGGCACGTGCCATTGGACTGGCACCGTTGAATGCGGCTGTGTTTGGTATGATTGGAGATGTGGTGGAATTTGGTCAGTGGAAGACGCACATCCGACAGGAAAGTCTGATTTTCGCAGGCGGTTCCATCGGAACAAAAGTAGGCTCTGGTGTGGCGTCAGCAGCTATGACAGGACTTCTGTCTGTGGCAGGATATGTAAGCTCCGCAGCAGGAACAGTAGTTCAGCCAGATACAGCGTTGGATATGATTGTTACGATTTATAAGTTCGGTCCATTGGTGGTGGCAGTGCTGGCTGTGGTTACACTTGCTTTATATAAACTGGATCGTCAGTATGATTCAATTATGAAGACTCTTATGGAACGAGAAGCCAGAGGAGTGCTGTAACAAAAAAAGAATAAAAAACATTTGGCAAAGGGGATTGCGAATATCCGCTTAACTATGAGAATATTAAAAAGGTCATGTTTGTATATAGGCATGGCCTTTTCTAAGTCATTTTATATTTAAGGTTGAGTTTTTTGAAAAACCCGTATATAATATATGCGTGCGCGAAAACGCGAGATGTGTAGGAAATTTGGAGAGATATATAGGATTGCACGCATATGGAATGTTCAGGGGAGGAAGATAAAAATGGCTGTTACGTTACAGCAGATTGCAGAAAAAGCAGGAGTGTCCAGAGGAACTGTGGACAGAGCTTTGAATAATAGAGGTAGAATCAATGCCGAAGTAGCAGAAAATATCCGGAGAATTGCCAGAGAAATGGGATATCAGCCCAACCGCGCAGGAAGGGCATTGGCCATGTCACGCCATAATATTACCATAGGAGTTATCATACAGGCAGCAGATACTCCTTTTATGGAGAAAGTTCTGGAGGGTACGATGGAGGCTAAGGCGGAGGTAGAACGTCTGGGAGCATCGGTGATTGTTGAGAAGATTCACGGCGTAGATGCAGATCAAGTCGTAGATACCATGCAAAGGCTAAAGGAAGCAGGATGTAATGGTATTGCCATGGTTCCGGTGGAGGACGATAAACTGAAGGAGACAGTGAATACGTTTATCGGGGAGAATATTCCTGTGGTGACGTTCAACTCAGATATTGAAGATACGGGCAGACTTTGTTTCATCGGACAGAATGCGCTGCAAAGCGGTAAGGTTGCCGCCGGCTTAATGGCGGAAATCGTACCAGTGGAGTCTAAGATTTTAATTATCTCAGGATATCCATCCAATCAGTCCCATAAGAACAGAGTCAAAGGCTTTGCCGGAGAGATGGCAGCCTGCCGGGAGGATGTGAAGGTTCTGGATGTGCAGTATGCGTTTGATGATGATAAGGTTGCGGAGCGTATTACAGAGGAAATGCTGAAAGAACATAAAAATCTGGCAGGTATTTATCTGGCGGCTTCCGGAGTTGGCGGTGTATGTAAAGCGCTGGACGCCAAAGACCTGGGAGGTAAGGTGAAAGTGATTTCCAACGACCTTACCGTCAGAAATGAAGAGTGCCTGAGAAAAGGAACTATTCAGTTTCTATTGGGACAAAATGCCTATGTTCAGGGATATGAGCCGATTATGACTTTGTTTAACAAGCTGTTTGACGGCAAAGAACCGGAACAGGAATATGCTTATACAGAGATTGTGATTAAGAATCGCTATAATTTGTGATAGTGAATGGAAAATAAGTACGCGGAGCACCAGAGGGGGTTTGATGGGAAGGCTTGTTTTTCGTTTATGGGCAACAGTAAAGTGGATTCTAAATGTTCAATTTACTGGTAGACTTTGTGAAAAGTCACGAAAAACTGTGTGAAATGACTGGAATTTAGAACGATAACGTGGTCATTTTTCACAGTTTTTTTGTTTTCTTTTTAACAACCAGTAAAATTGAATAAAAAATTTACCGTCATTTTGTATAAAATGAGTATTGCGTTCACGAGCACGCAATGATAGAATACACATAAAGCAAAGGAAATAAAAAAAGAAGTTAAGTAACATCAACAAAGCTGAAATTGTAATCATACATTGCTTATGCAATTTAAAATTACAGTTAAAGCACACAAATGTAACGAAGAAATGACAGGTTAAAACCAAATAACGAAAAGGAAAAAAGAAAGGCGGAAAAAATTATGTTAAGAGTTGGAGTTATCGGATGCGGTGGAATGGGAAGAGATCACATTAAGAGAATTACAGAGAGAACCCAGGGAGCAGAAGTAGTTGCAGTATCAGATGTATTTGAGGAAGGTGCTAAGAAAGCTGCCCAAATCGCAGGGGGAGCTAAGGTTTACACAGACAGCAAGGCACTGATCAATGACCCGGATGTAGATGCCGTATTAATCGTATCCCCAGGATTTGCACATGTAAATGACTTGTTGGAGGCCATCAAAGCGGGTAAGAGAGTATTCTGTGAGAAACCTCTTTGTACTACAGCAGAGGACTGCAAGAAGGTTATGGAGGCAGAGGAAGCTTCCGGAAAGCACCTGATTCAGTTGGGATTTATGCGTCGTTACCACAAAGGATACAATCAGATCAAAGATGCCATTGCAACAGGTGAGTTCGGAGAGCCTCTGATGATGCACTGTACACACAGAAATCCGGAAGTTGGAACCAACTACAACACACCTATGGCTGTACATGACACAGTAATTCATGAGATTGACCTGTGCCACTGGCTGGTAAATGATGATTATGACAGCGTTCAGGTAATTATGCCGAAGGTAACAAAATACTCACACTCTGAGCTGAAAGATCCACAGATCATGTTACTGCGTACCAAGAGCGGAATCTGCATCGACGTTGAGTGTTTTGTAAACTGCAAGTTCGGATATGACATCAACTGTGAAGTTGTCTGCGAAGACGGCGCGCTGAAAATGGGAACTCCAATGGCTCCATCCATTAGAAAGAATGCACAGTGCTCTACAGAAATTACCACTGACTGTTTTGTGTTATTCAAGGATGCTTACGATGCTGAGATTCAGAACTGGGTTGACTGCGCTGCAAGCGGCGTAATTGAAGGACCTACCACATGGGATGGCTATCTGGCAGCAGTGACAGCAGACGCTCTGGTAAAAGCTCAGGAGACAGGCAACATTGAGAAGGTAGTTACTGTTGAGAAACCGGAATTTTACAAATAAATAGCAGTGATGACTGAAAAATATTTTTTTACTTAATGCGTGCGCGAGAACGCAATAAAACATATTTGTATCAACTATAAAGAAAATAGATGGAATCCTCTTTTGCTGCTGGTCAGATATACTGGCAGTGAAGGAGAATGGAAAAACAGGAGGAACAGACAATGAAACTTGGATTTAACGAAGCAACTGCACTGGAATGCAAAGGACAATCCCTGATGGCTGATTTGGAAGCTTGTGAAAAATATGGATTTGATTACATCGAGATTCGATTTGACTGCGTCAAAGATTATCTGAAAGAGCACACACTGGAAGAACTGGCCGACTGGTTCAGGAACCATCACCTGAAACCATGGGCATACAATACTCTGATTTTCTTCAACCAGAGAGATGAGGAAGGCGTAAAAGAAATCGATGAAGAGACAGAGTTTATTATGGAAGTATGCAAGGCAATTGACATGAAAATGCTGATTACAGTACCTCAGTTTGACGTAAAAGACAAGAGCGTGACCGAGATTAAAGAAGAGGCTGTTGAGCGTTTAAGATATCTGTCCGATAAAGTAGGCAGCGACATTAAGATTTCTCTGGAATTCTGCGGGGCGCCAAACTGCTCCATCAACCAGTTCGGTACAGCATACGATGTTGTAAAAGCTGTTGACAGAGACAACGTAGGTATAACGGTGGACACCTTCCATTTCCATGAGATGTGCTCTAAGCTGGAGGATTTGAGAAATGCGGACGGCAGGAAAATTTTTGCATATCACTTAAATGACTGTGAAGATTTGCCTCTTGGTTCCTGCGGAGATGACAAGCGTCTGTGGCCGGGCGAAGGTGTGGTTGATCATGCCGGAATCGCCGGGGCGCTGAAGGAAATCGGTTTTGACGGAGTATGCACTATTGAAGAGTTCCGCCCGGAATACTATGCAATGTCCCATGAGGAGAACGTAAAGAAAGCAGCAGAAGTGACAAGGGAATTTGTAGAGAAATATTTTGGATAAGATAAAGGGATGAAAGCGTATGATACGCTTTTAGGGAGAGGAAAAAATGTTAGATAAGAATAAAGTATTTTTAGGAATCGCCCCCATTGGCTGGACCAATGATGATATGCCGGATTTAGGAAAGGAAAATACATTCGAGCAGACGGTCAGTGAGATGGCTCTGGCAGGATTTAAGGGCTCTGAAGTGGGAAGTCACTACCCCACCGATCCCCAAGTCCTGAAAAAAGCGCTCGATTTGAGAGGCCTTACCATTTGTAATCAATGGTTTTCCTCTTTTCTGATCAGCAGACCCTATGAGGAGACAGAAGAAGCATTCATTAAACAATGTGATTTTCTCACACAGGTTGGAGCAAAATGCATTGGAGTTTCCGAGCAGAGCTACAGCATCCAGGGTATGCTGGATCACCCGATTCAGGAGGGGAAATATGTGATGAATGACGAAGAGTGGGACAGACTTACCACAGGACTGAACAAGCTGGGTGCCATTGCAAAGGAAAAAGGCATGGTGCTGACCTTCCATCATCATATGGGAACTGTCGTTCAGACAGAAGAGGAAATTGACCGTTTTATGGCATCTGTGGATCCTGAACTGGTATTCTTACTTTTTGACAGCGGTCATTTGTCCTTTGCCGGAATTAACCCGGAGAAGGTTTTGACAAAATATGTAAATCGTGTTCGCCACGTACATCTGAAGGATTTGAGAAAAGACGTGGTGGAGCAGTCCAGAAAAGAGCAGTGGAGCTTTTTAAAAGGCGTCCGCGCAGGTACCTTTACCGTTCCTGGTGACGGAGATGTGGATTTTGCACCGATTTTCAGAATATTGGAAGAGGCAGATTATGAGGGATGGATCGTGGTGGAGGCCGAGCAGGACCCTGCTGTTGCAAATCCTCTGGAATATGCCATGAAAGCAAGGAAATATATAGCTGAACATACAGGTTTATAGTAAAATAAAGGAAACGATTCCCGCTTACATAGCAATCCCCATTGTACTGACTGGCTGGTAACGATAGTGTCAGCCAGTCTGTACTTTGGAGGAACACAGAATGGTTTCCGTGAAGGGAGAGCAAACTTATGAAGATAGCATTTGATGTGGATGTATTGGCAAAGCAGATGAGTATCAATGATATGGTACATCAGGTGGCAGACTGGGGTTATAAATATATTGAGCAGTCCCCACATCCCCGGATCAATCCGTTTTATAAGCATCCTCTTTTCTCTAAGGAATGTGAAGCGGAATATAGAAAGGCACTGAGAGAGACTGGCGTGGAAATTTCCTCCTTTATTGTTGTTTACCGCTGGTCCGGCCCCACAGAGGAACAGAGAAAAATGGCAGTTGCCAATTGGAGAAGAATGGTGGAAATTGCAGTGGATATGGGAGTTTCGGTTATTAATACAGAGCTGTCCGGCGATCCCAATCAACAGGAAATCTGCAATGGTATGTGGTTCCGTTCCATGGACGAATTGCTTCCTCTGTTTGAGAAGGAAGGAATCCGTGTGGAGATCCAGTCCCATCCATGGGATTTCTGTGAGCTGAACAATGAGACTTGTGACATGGTAAAAAGTTACCGTTCCGATAACCTGAAATACGTATATTCCGCCCCCCACGGATTTTTCTACGATCAGGGAGTGGGTGATGTACGTTCCATGCTGGAGTATGCGGGAGATGATTTAAGCCATGTATTGTTCGCAGATACCTTTAATCAGACAAAGGACTGCCGCTATATTTTAAATCCACCATGGTTAAACAAAATGGGAAGAGAGGACGTATCCATTCATCAGCACAATCCCATGGGTGAGGGAGATGTGGATTTTGAAGGAATTTTTGAGACATTACGGAAGATGGATTTTGCGAATAAGACATTTAAAGTAGGCCAAGATGCAATATCCTGTGTATCCATTTTTGGATATCCTGAGAGAATGAACGTAGAAGCACCGCGCGCCAGAGAGATCATAGAGAGTGAACTTCTGGGCCGATCATAAGACCGGAGGAAAAATATGAAATCTGTACCAGAATTATTGAATTTTAAACAAGCCGGAAAGGATATGGACGAGTTTATAAAGGTGCCTACCAGTGAAAAGCTGGCGTATTGCTTTGGTGACCCGGCGCTGACTCTGATGTATACCATGACCACCACACTGTTGATTTATTTCTATACCAATGTGGTGGGAATCTCTGCAGGAGCCGTGGGAATGATCATGTTGGTCTCCAGAGTATTTGACGGATTTTCCGATGTGTTGATGGGAACCATTATTGACAGGACTCATTCCAAGTATGGCAAGGCCAGGATCTGGATCCTGCGGCTGGCAGTTCCCTATGCACTTGCAGCAGTTGTGCTGTTTACCATGCCAAACATGGGAGACACAGGAAAGGTGATTTACGCCTTTGTAACTTATAACATTATGAATACCGTGGTTTATACTGCCATCAGCCAGCCCTTCCATGCCCTTGGTTCTCTGATGAGCCGTGACCGGAGGGAGAGAGATGTCATCTGTAACATCCGAATGGTGCTGTCTATCACAGCCAGCATGATCATTACAGCCTTTACTCTGCCTCTGATCAATAAGGTGGCGGCCGTGATACATAATGAGCAGGCGGCCTGGATCACAGTTACAGCAGTCTACGCAGTCATCTCTGTATTTGTTCTTCTGAATACCTATATGACCTGTACCGAGCGTGTGCAGACCGCGCAGAAGGCAAAGGAAGACATTCCATTCTGGGTTGCATTGAAAGCGACTGTGACCAATCCGTACTTTTTGATTGCATTGGGACTGATGCTGTTTTACACCGTTTACCAGATTATTATCGGTACAGATTTGACTTACTATTGTCAGTACGTATTGAATGATGTAAACCTGGTTATGCCTCTCTCAGCATCTGAGAAGATTGCGACGATCGTTGGTATCGCCCTTCTTCCAAAGCTGCTTCCCAGATATGGAAAGAGAAATATGATCTGTGCTGGATGCCTGTTGGGAATCGCCGGACAGCTTGTGTTCCTCTTGAACAGCACCAGCGTTGGTCTGGGCGTGGTTACCTGTATCATGAGAGGCTTTGGAATCGCTCCGTTCTATGGCGTGCAGTATTCACTGCCAAGTGATGCCATTGAATACGGACAGTGGAAGACGGGACTTCGTATCGAAGGACTGATGTTCTCCTCTATGAGCATGGGACAGAAAGCTGGTTCCGGCTTTACCTCAGCAATCATGGGAGCAATTTTATCCATGGCTGCCTTCGACGGCTTGAAAGCCACAGCGGCAGAACAGACAGCTTCTGCCATCAGCGCCATCAAAGCATTTTATCTGTATGTGCCTGTGGCTATCTGGATTATTATGTTTTTGATTGCAGCATGTTACCGTCTGGATAAAAAATATGATCAGATGATGAAGGAGCTGATTGCCAGAGAGCAGGGAAATCAGCCAGAGAGCGCAGATAGTATTCAGGATATGATTCCCGAAGGTCAGGGAAATCAGATTAATATCGCTCTGGGACGTCTTTATGGAGCCAGCGGCCGTCAGATTGCGGAGGGTCTGGCTGGAAAATTGGGATGCAGAGTGTATGACCGCCAGATTATCTGTCTGCTAGGTGAAAAATTGGGAATGGATTCTGCGAATATTGAGCAGATACAGAAATATCTGGATTCTTATAACGAAAATACACCTCTTACCTTTTCACCTTATGCCTATCCGGCAGCAGGTGTGGCAGGAGATGTGACGGACATTCAGATGTTTGAGGAGCAGAGCAAGCTGATTCTGGAAATTGCAAAGAGAGCGCCGGGTATCTTCCTGGGAAGATGTGCCAATTTCGTGCTGGCAGGACAGCCTCATACCTATTCATTCTTTATCTATGCGGACGATGATTACCGGGAGAAAGAAGGAAAAGAGTACTATAAAGGCCAGAGCCTGGAGACGTTAAAGCAGCGTGATGAGCAGAGAAATGAATATTATCAGCGATTTACAGGTGCAAAACGCGATGATCCGAAGCATTATGATATGGTGGTCAACGTCAGCAAGACTGGTGTAGATGGCGCTGTACAGATGATTTTGGATTATGTAAATCAAAAAGAGGCGGAAGAAGCTATCTAATGGATTTTAATTCGGATATAAATTAAATATTTTGTGGATAATCACGAAAAAAGCTGTGTGAAATGACTGAAATAATATCATAAAATAGTCATTTTACACAGTTTTTTTGTTTGCTTTTTAACAAATAGTAAAAGTAAATGAAAATCGACAGTTTTTTTCTATAAAACGTGCATTGCGTACTCGTGCACGCGATGATAAAATACATGTAAATTTATGTTGAGCTAAAATATTGACCTGGGAAGGAGTGGAGGGAATTTAGGCACAAGAAAACATTCAAAAGAGCTGAAATAATTTTTTTTTAGACTTTTGCGTGCGCGAGAACACATGGGGTTTTGAATAGCAGATCAGTAAATTTTAAGTGATCGTACAAAATTTAAAAAGAGTGTGGATAAAGAAAGGACAAATTATGAAAAGAGAATACGAAATAAAAGATAAAATTAGTGTTGGGGAGAAAATTGCATATGCCATAGGTGACCCCGCCTGTAACGTGGTATTTGCATTAACCACATCGCTGCTTACCTTCTTCTATACGGATTATATTGGCATATCCGCAGGACTGATTGGCGCGATCATGCTGATATCGAGAATCTTCGATGGCGGCTCCGATGTCGTTATGGGGTTGATCACAGACAGAACAAATTCTAAATACGGAAAAGCACGTCCATGGATTTTATGGATGTGTGTGCCATATGGCCTGTCGGCAGTTGCGTTGTTTTTGATTCCGGCAGGAGCGTCGGAAATGCTGCAGGCAGTGTATATATTTGTCACTTATAACATAGTTACTACGGTTGTATACACGGCGCTTACACTTCCATATGGAACGCTGGCCTCACTTATGACGCGCAGTCAGCATGAACGTGCGATTATCAATGTATTGCGAATGGGATTGTCCCCATTTGGAAGAATGACAGTCACAACTCTGACTTTACCCATGGTAAAAAAATTGGGAGATGACCAAAGAGCTTGGGTGATTGTGACATCAATATTTGCGGCAATTGCCATGGTAATGCTTTTTATATGCTTTTCCTGCACGAAGGAAAGAGTTTGTGTAGTGAAGAATGAAGACAAAGTGAAAATACCGGTGAAAGACAGCTTAAAAGCGCTGGTACAGAATAAATATTGGGCGATTAGTATGGCTTTGTGGGGGATGTTATCCATCTATTCAACGGTAATCGGAACGGATCTGGCATATTACTGCAAATATATTTTGGGCAATTCGGACAATTATCAGTCTTACGTGAGCGCTCTGACTGTGGCGGAGCAGGGACCAATGATTGTAGTAATCTTTCTCCTGCCATTGGGCTTAAAAAAATTTGGTAAAAGAAATCTTGCACTGGCAGGAGCCTTATTTACAGTAATCGGGCAATGTATCTTGTTGTTAAATCCCTATAGTTATACATTGGCAGTCATTTCTGCGGGGATAAAAAGTATAGGGCAGGCACCACTATTCGGCGTGATTTTTTCGTTGATTGCAGACTCTGTGGAGTATGGACAATGGAAAACGCACTTGCGTTTAGAGGGTATTATTTATAGTGCAGCGTCGGTAGGTTCAAAAGTTGGTGCCGGATTAACAAGTGCTATTTTGGGAGGTATTTTATCAAAAGCGGGTTATGATGGCCTTTCAGCTGTCCAGACGACTTCTGCTCTGGCTGCCATTAAAGGGATTTATTTGTGGATTCCCATTGGCGTGTGGATAGTCACAGCATTATTACTATGGATCTATAAACTGGATAAAGAATATCCCAGCATTATGGTTGAATTAAAGGAACGTGAAAAACAGGGCAGATTGTAGGCAAGTTCAGAAGCACATACCTGAGAGTTTATATGTAATAAGGCATTCGCGTTTTGTGCTAGTTTTACGTGGTTCTGTACTAATGGGTGAAAAGCGTTCTGTGATACAATGAATACAATTTAAAAGCGGAAAATAAAGGAAGAACAGGAGGAAATAACATGACAAATGTAGAACGTGAATTTTTAACATTAAGCTTTTCAAATGAAGGTTTGGACAGAGGGGCAAAACAAGAGACATTTGAGCCTTGGGATATGACAGTGGCAGACTGGGAAAAAGAAGGGCTGGTAACCGATTTTAACCAGAAATTGACGGTACCGCGGGTTCCCACCGAAGTTGGATATATTGCGAAGGATCGTGAAGTTGTCCCGGTTGATCATTACTATATGACCATGCTGGAGGATCCGATTTTCAGACTGGAGAAGCAGCTCGGATATGACCCGGTAAGACGTATGGCATTTCGTATTCCTTTTCTCAGCTATGAGGAGGAGATTCTGGAAGATACGGACGAATATTTTGTAAGACGTGATATTGATGGATGGATCAGAAAATATTATAAGCACAGAAGTTTGTTTTTGAATGTACAGCCTGTAGTGAAGGATGAAGAAACCTGGGAGATTCACAAGGCACACACCCTGGAGGCTTATAAAAAATACTGTACCGATGAAAATATGCACAAAGCCTATGACAAATATCATGAAAGTAATGCCAAGGGCGAGTACCCCATTCGTTTCCGGCTGATGGGATTCTTCTGGATTCTGAGAGATTTGATGGATAACGAACCTATGCTGTATGCTTTCTACGATTATCCGGAAATGATTGAAGATATTCACCGTTTCCAGTTGGATATTTATAAAGAACAAATGGGAAAGATATTAGACATTATCAAACCGGATATTCTTTTCTTTGAAGAGGATTTGAGTGGAAAAAATGGTCCTATGATCTCTCCAGATACATTTGATGAATTTATTGCACCTTGCTATCGTGAGATTATTCCATTTTTGAAGGAACGCGGTGTGAAACAGATTTTTGTAGATACGGATGGTGATTTCACAAGATTGATACCCAACTTTGTAAATGCTGGCGTGGATGGTTTTCTTCCGGTGGATGTAAATGCGGGAGTTGATATTGTAGATGTGAGACGCCGCTTTCCCACTGTTAAATTTATCGGCGGTTTTAATAAGCTGAAGATTTTGGAGGGAAAAGAAGCAATTGATGAGGAATTTAAGCGTCTGGAGCCAGTGATTCGGCAAGGTGGTTATCTCTGCGGTATTGACCATCAGGCAGCGCCGGATACGCCCTATGAAAATTATTTGTATTACATTAAACGTCTTGGAGAAGTGATGGAAGAATGCCGTGGAAAGAAGGCGCTGGAAGATGAGTAGACGAAGGGAGGTCCGGATAAAATTTTTGCGGAGATTATAGTAGAAATCAGCAATTCCAGGAGTTTTAGGAAAGAGGAAAAAGCTATGTCGAAGATAGAGGAAATTGCAAAGGCTCTTGTGGATTAAACGTTTATACAGATTTAGAAGAAGCATATAGAATCCCATAATATCGGGCTCCAATTCTGACATAGAAAGCAGGATTGGAGCCTTTTACATGCCAAGCATGCGTTTTAGAGGACCTTTTTAAATGAGAGATGTTTAATTGATTTTTTTGAAATATCTCGGTGAGTAGCCCATGACTTTCTTAAATAACCTGGAATAATAATTGGCATCATAGATACCTACCTTACCGGCGGCATCGGCGATGGACAGACCTTCATATTCCAGATACTCCAGAGATTTTACTATACGCATTCTGTTGAGATAGGCTATGGGCGTCAGTCCGGTGACATCCTTGAAAATAGCCCGAAAATAACTGGGGCTTAGATTTACATTCTGGGCAATTTGTGAGAAGGAAATATCTTCATCCAAATGTGCTTCAATATAGCTGATGGCATCGTAGATTAATTCTCTTTTGCGGTCAGAATAATTACAGAGCTGAGTGTATTTTTTGATCTGAACGCGATTGAAAATTACGAGTATGACTTGCAGATAAGCTGCTTTCACATATTCAACTCCCATATCTTTCTTCGTCTGCTCGTCTACCATGGAATTTAATAAAGATTCCACATGGGAAGCCTCCAGACTGTTTAAATGAAGAATCCCCTGGATTTCCTGATCAGTAATGGAGGCACTGCTGTCTGTGGGGGATTCAATAAGTGTTACGTACTGAAGTAGACTGTCCCATTGGTATTTGATGTTTTCACTTCCAGAGGAAATATTGGCATCGGATGTGACTGTCTCCAGCATTTTATTCCAGTCAGCTCCCATTTTTTCAGGGTAAAAGTGGCAGTTAATGATGGTCACTTCTGATTGAAGTTCATAACTGTGAACCTGGTGTGGAGGAATTAAAAATACGTCTCCTGGAACGAGAAGAGTTGTGACTCCCTTGAATGTGTGCTTGCACGAGCCTCTCGTAATCAGAGCAAATTCGTAGTAAGAATGACAGTGCGGAATTACAGAGTCCTTTCCTGTGAATGAGATGACAGAAATCGCAGTGCCATCCGTAGTGGGAAAATCAAAATATGTTTTCATGTCAGGAACCTCCTCGTAAAAATTTACAGATTTTATATTATGATAAATTATACTGAGTTTGTTTGGGATTATCAATGGGCATATGTGCTTTATCCATTTAAAAAGATAAAAAGCGTAAGAGAATTCCCTTGTAAAATGGCGTGTCCCCATTTATAATGTAGTAAGAAAACACGCATTATGCACGCGATTAGAGAGAGGTATAAGATTGTGGGAGTGACAATACAGCAGATTGCAGAGGCAGCAGGCGTATCCAGAGGTACGGTGGACCGTGCTTTAAACGAGCGGGGGCGGATTAACCCGGAGGTTGCCGAGAAAATTAAGAAGATTGCCGATGAACTGGGCTATAAGCCGAAGCATCCTAAGAACAAAAAGGATAAAAAACAATGGAAGATAGGCGTAGTAACCCAGCTTGCCCGTTCATCCTTTATGTTGGAAGTAAACAGAGGCATTCAGGATGCGAAGGAAGAGTTGGCAGAACGGGGAGTTCAGGTGATTCTCCGGGAAGGATTGTCTGTGGATGAAGAGGAGCAGCTGAAAGCCATTGAGTCGTTGGAGAAGGAAGGAATAGATGCTCTGGCATTGATGCCTGTGGACTGTGAAGGAATTCGCGGGAAAATGAATCAATTGATCAACGAGAAGCACATCCCGGTGGTAACCTTTAACTCAGATATTGTGGGAACGAAGAGAAGCTGTTTTGTGGGTATGGATAATCGCAAGAGCGGCAGGGCCGCCGCCGGGCTGATGGGAATGCTCACACGGGGCAATGGAAAAGTGCTGGTGATTACCGGATTTTTCAGCAACCATGTAAATAACATGCGAGTGGATGGTTTCGTGGAAGAGGTGAAGAAATCTTATCCCGGTCTGGAGCTGGCGGGAGTTCAGGGAAGCTTTGATGATGCCAGTGAGGTAGAGAGAATTATTTCCAACACCATGCTGAATGTACCGGGAATCAATGGAATTTTGGTGATTTCCGGCGGACAGGCGGGAATCGGCCGCGCATTTGATAATTTGAAACTGGAGAAGCGTCCTTATGTGATTATCTATGACCAGACGCCTAAGAATGAGAATGCCCTTCGGAACAATGTGGCAGACTTCCTTATTGACCAGGAAGGCTACGTACAGGGCTACCGTCCACCGTGTATTTTGGCAGATGTGCTGTTGAAAAAGCAGCTCCCGGAGGTGGAATTCCAGTATACGGATATTAATATTAAGACCAAGTATAATATATAATGTGGAAGTAAAGTTTGGAAGAGGAGAACGTACCATTGTATGAGAAAGTGAAGTAAAAGTAAGCTTGTACTGGATATATATCAATTTCGTTTCAGGCGGGAATCCAGCTGTACTGGCTGATTATGTCACTGGTTCATTATCCGTGCTGCATGTGTCAGGTAATATGGTACCTTCAAAGAAGGATATTCATATTTGCAGAAACAGATAAAAATGGAACAGCTCGGAAACTTGTATCAATTCATTGAAAACGGTGCCTCGTTTGAGGTTGTTTTAGAATTAGTAGAGTAGTTTTGTGCAAATTATAATATTTTCTTATTTATAGTTGTTAATAAACTTTTAAATATAAAAACCACCTTTTTGATATCATGATTATTGGGAGTGTCAAAAAGGTGGTTTTTATAAAGTTTAAAAAAAGATGCTTATGGAAAGCTTCTATGGCATTTGTTTATTTTTGAGTATGCTATAGATGAATTACAATTTCAAGAAGCGGGATTCATAAGACACCAGGGATTTTCGATTTTGCAAAATATATATTGCAAAAGAAATAGAGCCATGATAAACTAAAAACCATAGAAAAAGGAAAAACAGATAATAAAAGGGAGTGGATAGATTGAGAGATGAGAAGCTGTTAAAGGATTTGACACAGCTCTGGGGAGTGGCAGGTTTTGAAAAGCAGGTGCGTCAGTTTATTGAAAAGCAAGCAGCTCCTTATGCGGATGAAATCTTTACAGATGCAATGGGAAATCTGATTGTTCATAAGAATGGGACAGGCAAAAAAGATGCTAAAAAGATTATGTATGCCGCTCATATGGATGAAATCGGGTTTATGGTGAAGACTATTGAAGCAGACGGGAGGCTTCGCGTGTGTAACCTGGGTTGGAATTGGACGGGATCTGCTTATAATGGAAGAGTTCAGTTTAAAAACGGTGTAAAAGGTGTAGTTAGCTGTATCGGCCCCATTGAGGAGGCAAACAACAAAGCAGGAAAGCTCTATATTGATATTGGTGCAACCTCAAAAGAGGATGCTATGAAGGTAGTTCATCTGGGAGATGCCTGTGGTTATATGGGCGAGTATCTGGAGCTTCAAAATGACAGAATCTGTTCAAAGAGTTTGGACAACCGCATTGGATGTTATCAGCTTCTGGAAGCATTAAAGGAGAATAAAGATTGCTTTAATGATATTTATTACGTGTTTTGTGTACAGGAAGAGCTGGGCTGCCGTGGTTCCAAGCCTGCAGCAGAGAGGATTAGACCGGATATCGGCATTGCAGTGGATATTACTCCGGCCCATGATTATCCCTGTGACCTGGAGGGAAGCAATGAAGTAGATGGAGGAATTGGTATTAAGATCTGTGACCCGTCTGTAGTAAGCGATGAGGATGTGGTGGAAGCGATGATTGCATGTTGTGAGAATAACCATATTCCCTATCAGAGAGAAGTGATTGACCAGGGCGGTACAGATGCTTCCAGTATGAATATTTCAGGGCTTGGTGTCCGCACCGGTGGAGTGGTAGTGGTAACAAGATATCCGCACTGTCAGAGTGCAGTTGCATCAAAGAAGGATATTGAGGCGGGGATTGATCTGATCAATGCCTTTTCACAATATGAATTTAAGTTTTAAGGAGGAGAGAAATAATGAAAAAGATGATGGCAGTTTTGCTTACTGCTGTTCTGACGGTATCCATCGTAGGATGCGGAGATTCTGGTGGTCAGAGCGGGGAAGCGGCAGAGACGAAAACAGAGGTGGAATCTCAGGCGGGTAAAGACAGTATTGTAATAGCAACGGATGTGGATATGGATACCTTGCATCCTTCTGATTTCAGTACAACCATTGAGCACACGATTATTAAGCAGCTTTATGACACATTAATGTATATGAATCCGGACGGAGCACATGATCCTGAGGAACGAATTGCAGAGAGTTATGAAATCAGTGAAGATGGAATGGATTATACATTTACTTTGCGTGATGATGTTACATTCCACGATGGTTCTGCTGTGACTGCAGAAGATGTTAAATTCTCTTTAGAGCTTTATATGGATTCTGAGTATCAGGGTTCGCAGGTGACAGGACTGGAAAGCGTAGAGGCATTGGATGATACAACAGTTGTCTGCCATTTGAGCAATCCATACTCTCCATTTTTACTTGGCGTATGTCAGGTGCCCATTGCCTCCAAAGCGTATTATGAGCAGTCGGAAGATGATTTTGTAAACACACCGGTTGGCAGCGGTCCATATAAATATGTGGGAAGAGAAAAGGGAAGTAAGATTACGCTGGAGTCTTATGAGGATTATTACAGAGGAGCAGCGACAATTAAAAATGTGACTTTTGAAGTAATTCCAGATCAGTCTACAACAGCAGTAGCCCTGAAAACAGGAGAAGTGGATTTTGCAATGATTGAATCTTCTGTTATTGCTCAGCTTACAGGAGATAATTCACTTACAGTAGAGGAAGTTGCTGCGTCCGGATTTACATATATTTCTATGAATACGGAAAAAGAACCGTTTATCGATCCAAAGGTTCGTCAGGCAATCAATTATGCCGTAGACAGAGAGAATATCATTGCAGTTTGCTATGATAATGAAGCGGAAGTTAACTCCAACATCTGCTCCAAAGAGAGATTTGGTTATTCTGATGACCAGCCTCAGTACACGTATGATCCTGAAAAAGCCAAAGAGCTGCTTTCTGAAGCAGGAGTTACCACACCTCTTGATCTTGGAAGTATTCTGGTTGCAGAGAAATATTCCAATCTTGCCACAGTAATTCAGAGCAATCTTGCGGATGTCGGAATTAATGTCAGTATTGACGTGAAAGAATTTAATGCATATATTGACGATCTGACAAGCGGTAACTACACCATTACGGCTTTGGAAATGACGCTGGATGGCGATACACAGCAGCTTGAAATGGCGTTTATCTCTGACTATATCGGAACTGCCAACAATGCCCGCTATTCTGATCCGGAAATGGATGAATTGTTTAGTCAGGCAAGAGCAGAGACAGATAATGATGCCAGAGAAGCAATTTTTGATCAGATTTTTACAAAAGCTCAGGATGAGGCAATCTATGCGGTAATTGGTAATCCATTGACGCTTTATGCTCATAACGAGAGTCTGGAATGCAAAGAAATTCCATTTGAAGGAATTTATTCAATCTATGACTTTAGCTGGAAATAAAATAAGTAAATAATCACTGCCAGACTGCGTTTTCGAAATACAGCCTGGCAGTATAATTATCTCAGTAAAGGAGTGAGCTTTTTGTATAAATATGTGGCAAAGCGTTTGTTATATATGATTCCGGTTCTGCTTGGAGTTGCTTTTCTGGTATTTGCAATATTGTCACTGACACCGGGTGATCCCGGGTCTATTATTCTCGGTATTACTGCAAAGCCGGAAGATATTGCGGCATTAAATGCGGAGTTTGGTTATGACAAACCCTTTTTGATTCGGTTTTTTAATTACATAGGGGATGTTGTGCTTCATTTTGATCTTGGGACTTCTTATCAAAGCAGACAGCCGGTGATTAATGACATCCTGGCACGTTTTCCCAACACATTTTTACTGACCGTATTGTCCATGTCTGCAGCTTCTGTCATAGGCATTTCTCTGGGAATCATTTCTGCTGTTAAGCAGTATACAGCCCTTGATCAGACTCTGGTGGTTGTGGCCCTGATCTTTGCATCTATTCCCGGATTTTGGCTGGGATTGATGTTGATGCTGTTTTTCTCCATGAAGCTTGGCGTTTTACCTTCTTATGGAGCAGATAGCCTGAGGCATTTCGTTTTGCCCACAATAACGGTTTGTATGACTTCGGCGGCAGGACTTCTGCGTCTGACCAGATCTGCCATGCTGGAGACCATCCGGCAGGAGTATATACGGACTGCAAAGGCGAAAGGGGCATCACAGAAACGTATCATCTGGAAACATGCACTTCGCAATGCTATGCTTCCGGTGGTGACAACCCTTGGCACCAGCTTTGGTGCTTCTCTGGGCGGAGCGATTATTGCAGAGACTGTGTTTGCCATGCCGGGTATGGGAACACTGATCACCACGGCGATCCGGCAGAAAGATATTCCCGTGGTAATGGGATCTACATTGTTCCTTGCCGTGTTATTCAGTTTGATTATTCTGATTGTAGATGTGATTTATGCATTTATTGATCCGCGTATTAAAGCAAAATATGAGAATGGGGGTAGGAGCCGTGAATAGACAAAAATCAAGAACACGGGAACAATTTCGAGAATTCTGGCGCCGCTACCGCAAAAATAAATCGGCAGTTGTCGGGTTGATTATCCTTGTTTTTCTCATTGGGATGGCGCTTTTTGCAGATCTGATCATCCCCTATTCCAAATGTGTGGAGCAAGTAGGCGCAGAGCGTCTGCAGCTTCCCTCAGCAGCCCACTTCTTTGGGACGGATGAGTTTGGACGTGACCTGTTTGCACGTGTGGTCCATGGTTCCAGATATTCTTTGTTTATCGGTGTGGCAACAAGCCTGATGGCGCTGGTTGCAGGAGCGATTCTTGGAGCCAGTGCCGGATATTTTGGAGGAATGGTGGATAATATTATTTGCCGAATTATTGATGTGTTTATGTGTGTGCCTCCGATTCTGCTGTCACTGGCTGTGGTAGCCGCTATTGGAACCAGTATGCAGAATCTGATCATCGCCATTACCATATCCTGTATTCCGGGAAATGTGCGCTTGATTCGTTCTGTGGTGCTTACAGTTGCGGAGCAGGATTATGTGGAGGTGGCCAGGTCTTACGGAGCCTCTAATGCCCGTATTATCTTTCGGTATGTACTGCCCAACGCCATGGGACCTATCATTGTAAATACCACAATGGCAATTTCCGATATGATTTTGTCTGCGGCAGGACTTAGCTTTATTGGAATGGGAATTCAGCCTCCCTCGCCAGAGTGGGGAGCACTGCTCTCAGCAGCTCAGAGCTATATTTTTACTTCACCGTATTTGTTATTCTTTCCGGGTATTTTTATTGTGTTAAGCTCTTTATCTTTTAATCTGGTAGGTGATGGTTTGACAGATGCTCTTGATCCCAAGTTAAAGAATTAAAGGAAAGGCGGTAGAGATCAATGAACAAAGTGTTAGAAGTGAAAAACCTTTCTATTCAATATAAGACAGACCTGGAGACTGTTTATGCAGTAAATAGTATCAGTTTTTCCCTGAATGCAGGAGAGACGCTGGGGCTTGTGGGAGAGACAGGAGCAGGGAAAACCACCACAGCCCTTGGTATTATGGGGCTGCTTCCGGAAAGGACAGGAAAGGTGCCTTCTGGAGAGATTCTATTTGAAGAGAAAGATTTGCTTACCCTGAAAGAGCAGGATATGATGAAAATCAGGGGAGGTAAAATTTCCATGATTTTTCAGGACCCTATGACGGCGCTGAATCCGGTACTGCCAGTGGGAAAACAGATTGGAGAGGCATTGCTTCTTCACAATACAGAGAACCTGTCTAACGACGAGATTGAGAAAAAGGTAGAAGAGACACTGGAACTTGTTGGTATTCCCAAAGCAAGAAAGGTAGAATACCCCTATCAGTTTTCCGGAGGAATGCGCCAGAGAGTTGTCATTGCCATTGCACTGATCTGCAATCCGAATTTATTGATTGCGGATGAGCCCACCACTGCTTTGGACGTAACCATTCAGGCTCAGATCCTTTCTATGATCTGCAATCTGCAGAGAATGTATAAAACGTCGGTAATTATGATTACCCATGACTTGGGCGTTGTGGCAGAAACCTGTGATAAGGTGGCAATCATGTATGCGGGAGAAATCGTGGAGTATGGAACTCTTGGTGATATTTTTACAGGAGAGATTCATCATCCATACACAATCGGTCTTTTCAATTCTCTTCCCAGTCTTACTAAGGACAGTCATCGTCTCCATCCCATCGAGGGTCTGATGCCGGATCCTACTGTAAAACCAGAAGGTTGCTGGTTTGCCCCCAGATGTAAATATTGTACGGAGCAGTGCAAAAAGCAGAAGCCGCCAGTGGTGGAAGAGAATGGACATCAGGTTCGATGTCACTTTCCGGTGCATCAGAAAGGAGTGGAGTAGTTATGTCTGAGAAGCTTATTGAAGTGAAACACCTTAAGAAATATTTTAATACTCCGGCCGGTATCCTTCATGCGGTGGATGATGTGAACTTTGAAATTCCTCAGGGAAAAACGCTGGGAGTAGTGGGAGAATCCGGTTGCGGTAAGTCCACCCTCGGACGCACATTGCTTCAATTGGACGCGCCTACAGAAGGCGAGATCCTCTTTAAAGGGACGAATCTGGTTACCGTTGGCAGGAAGGAAATGAGATGCATCAGGCCAAAAATTCAGATGGTATTTCAGGATCCATATGCCAGTTTAAATGGCCGTATGAATGTAAGACAGCTGATTGCAGAGCCGTTGATTGTCAATAAAGTCTGCAAAAACAAAAGGGAGCTGGAAGATCGTGTCAGTGGTATGATGGAGACAGTGGGACTGGCAGAGCGTCTTTCCATGGCATATCCCCACGAGCTGGATGGGGGCAGGCGACAGAGAATCGGTATTGCCAGAGCATTGATTCTGGAGCCGGAGTTTGTCATCTGCGATGAGCCGGTATCTGCCCTTGACGTTTCCATTCAGGCACAGATTCTAAATCTGCTGATGGATCTACAGGAGGAAATGAAGCTGACGTATATGTTTATTACCCATGATTTGTCGGTGGTGCGCCATATTTCAGATGAGATTATGGTTATGTATCTGGGAAAATGTGTGGAGAAGGCGGATGCAAAAGAGATTTTCAAAAATCCGGTGCATCCATATACGAAGGCACTTCTGGCTGCCATTCCCATTCCCAGCATTGAATCCTGCCACAAAGAGCGGAAGCTGCTGAGGGGCGAGGTGGTGAGTCCGGTGAATCCTGCTTCGGGATGCCGTTTTGCTGCCAGATGTCCTCGTGCTGCGGAGTCGTGCCGGCAGGGGGATATTCCCTTTACAGAGATTTCTCCAGGTCATTATTGTGCGTGCAGCAGAATCGGAGAAATATAAAATGTTACACATTAAAAAATCAGGGAGTTGTGAGAATGAATCGATCAGAATATAAATGGCCTTATGCAAATGAATCAGGAATGGAAGAAATGGTACAAAGCGATGTGTTGGTTCTCGGCGGCGGTTTATCAGGCTGTTTTGCTGCCATAGCGGCTGCCAGAAAAGGGCTTTCTGTTGCAATTGTGGAAAAGGGGGCCATTGAAAAAAGCGGTTCCGCAGGCACAGGCTTTGATCATTGGGAATCTGCCTGTACCAATCCGTGTTCCGGAGTAACGGCCAAAGAAATCGCAGAGGCTTATGTGAGAGAACAGGACTGGTACAGCAATGGTATTGCTCACTATATTGAATGCCGGGAGGGGTATGACCGGCTGCTGGATTTGGAGAGCTTCGGCGGAAAGGTAAGGGATACGGAAGACGAGTTCGTGGGAGCGGAATTTCGAGATGAGAATACAAAATTGATGTTCGCCTATGACTATAAAAATAAATTTACCATTCGTGTCTGGGGTTCTACGTTTAAACCTGCTTTGTACAGGGAATTAAAAAAGCTGGGCGTAAAGATTTATGAGAGAACAGAGGCAACGGGACTTTTGGTTTCCTCCGATTCTGGCGGAACAGTTCGGGGAGCCGGAGCTATGGGAATGAACGTGAGAACCGGCAAATTTTATGTGTTTCGTGCAAAATCCACGGTTCTTGCCATGTCCCGGCCTGCCAGAGTCTGGCTGTTTGATCCGGATTTGACTGGGCTTTGTGAGTTTCGCCCTATGCAGAGTATTGGAAGCGGTCACGCCATGGGATGGAGAGCAGGTCTGGAATTTACCATGATGGAAAAGACGGTGCGTGCGGAGTTCTCAGCGGCGGGGAGAAGCTTTCCGCCGTATGGAGCCGGAAACAACCACAATACCTGGTATGCGGCAACCATGGTAGACGCGCGAGGTGTGGAGATTCCTTATGTGGATCGTGATGGAAGAGAGTTAAAGACTGTGTCGGAGCGTTACTATCCTGCGCCGGGGCAGAAGTTTTTCTTAAAAGGCGGCGTCATTGACAATCCCAAATACGAGTACCGGGGACCGGAAACTCTGGAATTTGATGAGTTGATTAAGCGTGGCTATCAGTTGCCCTTCTATGCGGATTTAAGCCGGATGCCGGAGAGTGAGCGTAAGGTGATTTGGGGAATGATGATTGGAGAGGAAGCCAAAACTAAGATTCCCATTTATCAGAACTATACGGATCGGGGCTTTGATCCCAGCAAGCATATGCTTCAGAGTTATGGAACCGGATGGCAATCTGCCAATTTTCTGGAACAGGAAAGACAGTTTTTCGGAGCACCCGGGGGTGTGATGCATGACTGGGACCTGAAGACAAATGTCGATGGAATCTATGCGTGTGGAGATCAGCTTTATGCCTCAGATTGCGCCGGATTTGCCTGTGCCACCGGCTATTATGCCGGAAGAAAGGCGTCCGATTACGCCAAAACAGTGGGTTTGGCAGAGATAAATTCTCAGGATGTACAGGCGGAAAAAGAGAGGCTGTATGCACCTCTTTACGTCAGATCGGAAGAGGGGATTACCTGGAAGGAGCTAAACAGTGCGATTTCCAAAGCCATGCAGAATTATTGCGGAGGAGTTAAATGCGATTCCCTCCTTCTGGAAGGATTGGATTTGCTGAAAAGCTTCGAAAAGGATATTGTGCCGTCTCTTTATGCAGAGAATCCTCATGACTTGATGAGAACTCATGAAGTGATGGATATCTTAACGGTGGCGCAGATTGTTCTTCATGCTTCTCTGGCCAGAAAGTCAAGTTCCCAGCCTCTTTGCTTTATGAGAAGTGATTATCCCGAAATTGACCCTGCCTGTGACAGAAAGCATATCGTTCTTCGCCAGGAGGACGGAAAGCCCGTGACAAGGGAAGTTCCTCTTGATTTCTTTGGAGATCTGGAGGAGGAGTATGAAAAGCGGAATCAGAGATATATCAGAGAGGAGGCAGTGCATCATGAGTAATCAGAAGAAAGTGGATTCTAAGGAAGCTTTTAATTTGGAATACACCGTTTCGCCTGTTGCCAGCAGTGTCAATCCGATTATTTATAACCAGGAGTTGTGTATTGGATGCAATCGATGCGCTCAGGTCTGCCAATGTGACATTTTGTTTCCTTCCAAGGAGAAAGGGCGGCATCCCATCGTGATGTATCCCGGAGAGTGTTATTACTGCGGTGCCTGTGTTATGGTCTGTCCGAATCCGGGAGCGATTACCTTAAAGCATCCGCTGATGAACAGGGCGAAATTCGTTCCGGTGAAATGACAGGGAAAGAGATGAATTGAAAATAATATTATAAATTAGCGGTGAATATGAAAGACGCTATGCAAATAGGAGAAACCTTTGCATAGCGTTTTTTTTTGTTGCTGAATTGCATGATATAGAATGCGGGCGAGACCTGTATTTATGTGCGTGCTATCTTGCGTGCTGAATATAGATACGATTGTGCACTTTTGAAAAAAAAGGACCTTTTATCTTGTGCATTATGCGGAAGTTGAGAAAAAAATAAAATAATACTTGCTATTTTAGAAGACGCGTGCTATTATACAAACATAAAACAAAACACGCAATAAAACACGCAAAATAAATAAAAAGCACGCAATAACGAAGCGGAGGACGAAGAAATGAAATATATTGAATTTGATGAAGCAAGACCATTAGACCTGGTACTTCTTGGAAGAGTTGCCATTGATTTTAATCCGGCATACAACGATCAGGTAAAAGAAGAGTTTAAACCATTAAAGAAGGTTCATATGTTTGAGAAGTTTGTAGGTGGTTCACCGGCGAACATCGCAGTAGGTGTTACAAGACACGGAATGAAAGCAGGATTCTTTGCAAAGGTTTCCGATGACCAGTTTGGAGAGTTTGTAGTAGATTACTTCAATGAGCAGGGAATCGACACCACCCGCATTTCCAGATGTACCAACGGTGAGAAGCTGGGATTGACCTTCACCGAGATGTTATCTCCAAAGGAAAGCAGTATCCTGATGTATCGTAACTGCATCGCAGATTTACAGCTTCATGTAGATGATATTGACGAGGAATACATCAAAAGTGCAAAGGCAATTTTAATTTCCGGTACAGCACTGGCAGAAAGTCCATCCAGAGAGGCAGCCATCAAAGCTGTGATGCTGGCTAAGAAGAATGACACAAGAATCATTTTCGATATTGATTACCGTGAATATAACTGGAAAAACAGCGATGAGATTTCTATTTACTACTCTATCGTTGCCAAGGAAGCCGACATCATCATGGGATCCAGAGAAGAGTTTGACCTGACCGAGAAATTGATTCAGCCAGGTATGACCGATGAGCAAAGCGCAGCTTACTGGCAGGGATATAACGCGAAGATCGTAGTGATCAAGCATGGCATGAAGGGCTCTACCGCTTACACCTGTGACGGACAGAATTTCAGCATCAAACCATTCCCCGTTGAGGCGAGAAAAGGCTTCGGCGGCGGCGACGGATATGGTTCCGGTTTCCTGTATGGACTGTATCAGGGTTGGGAAGTCATCGACTGTCTGGAATTTGGCTCCGCAGAGGCTTCCATGATGGTTCGCAGCAACAACTGTTCCGATTCCCTTCCGGGACCAGATGCAGTACACGCATTTATCAAAGAAGAAAAAGAGAGATTCGGCGAGATGATCGCAAGGGTATAAAGAAATAGATTAAGGAAAAAGGAGAAATAAGACTATGGCAAAGACAATCAGAATGACAGTGGCACAGGCCATTGTGAAGTTTTTAGATAATCAGTACGTATCCATGGACGGCGTGGAGACAAAGTTTGTGGAAGGCTTCTTCACCATCTTCGGACACGGCATTGCAGTGGGACTTGGAGAGGCATTAGATACCAATCCCGGACAGCTTCGTGTACTTCAGGGAAGAAACGAGCAGGGTATGTGCCATACAGCAATTGCATTTGCAAAACAGAGTAACCGCAGAAAAATCATTCCCTGTGCTTCTTCTGTAGGACCTGGAGCAGCCAATATGGTAACAGCCTGCGCCACAGCCACGGTAAACAATATTCCGCTTCTTGTGTTCCCGGCAGATACCTTTGCATCCAGACAGCCAGATCCGGTACTGCAGCAGCTTGAGCAGAGCAGCAGCCTGGCAGTGACCACCAACGATGCATTTAAACCAGTGTGCAAATACTGGGATCGAATTACAAGGCCGGAGATGATCATGACAGCACTGATTAACGCCATGAGAGTTCTCACGGATCCGGCAGAGACAGGTGCCTGCTGTATCGGTCTTTGCCAGGATGTAGAAGGTGAGTCTTATGACTATCCGGAATACTTCTTCAAGAAACGTGTACACAGAATCACAAGACCTGTGGCAGTGGAAGAAGAACTGAAAGACGTTGCAGAGATTATCGCAGGTGCTAAGAAGCCGCTGGTAATTGTGGGCGGTGGTGTTCGTTACTCCGAAGCTGGCGAGACGGTTGAGAAGTTTTGCGAAGAGTTCAAGATTCCATTCGGAGAGAGCCAGGCAGGAAAGAGTGCTTGTCAGTCCAGTAACCCATATTGTCTGGGTGGTATCGGTGTAACAGGAACTTACGCTTCCAATATTATTGCAAAGGATGCCGACGTTGTAATTTCCATCGGTTCCAGAATGTCTGATTTTACCACAAGCTCCAAGCGTCTGTTCAAGAACGAGAATGTACAGTTTGTGACCATCAACAATTGCAGATTCCATGCCTATAAGATGGACGCGGTGAAGGCTGTAGGTGATGCCAAAGTTACAGTTGAAGCACTGGCTGAGAAGCTGAGAGAGAAAAATTACGTATCTGCTTATACAAATGAAATTGAAGAAGCTAAGAAAGTATGGGATCAGGAAATGGTAAGACTTGCCGGAATCGAGTATACAGGCGAAGATTTTGAGCCGATCATCAAGGCAAGAGACCCAAGAACTATTCCTGAGTTCGTAAAAATGACCAATGGAAAGATTACCCAGACGGCAGCGTTGGCAGCAATTCGCAGAGTCATTGATGAGGATGCAACCATCATCACAGCAGGCGGCTCTCTTCCAAGCTGTATGCAGAGAATGTGGACCACAGACAAACGGGGTGGATATCATGCAGAGTACGGATATTCCTGTATGGGATATGAAGTTGCCGCAACTTTGGGAGTGAAGTTTGCAGAGCCGGACAACGAAGTATACTGCGTTGTCGGTGATTCCAGCTTCCAGATGCTCCACAGCGAGATTATGACTATTATGCAGGAACGCAAAAAAGTAAACATTCTTGTATTTGACAACTGTGGATTCGGATGCATTAACAACCTGGAGATGAACCATGGTATCGGAAGCATTGCCACAGAGTTCCGTTACACAGACGGAAAGAAACCATGCGGCGATCTGATTCCTGTAGATTATGCTAAGATCGGCGAGGGATATGGTTTGAAGACTTATACTTGCAAAACAATCGCAGAGCTGGAAGCAGCATTACAGGATGCAAAACAGCAGGAGGTTGCTTGTCTCTTTGATTTGAAGGTTATTCCGAAGACTATGACAGATGGATATGAGTCCTGGTGGAATGTGGGTATTGCCACAACATCTGATAAGGAATCCGTAAGACAGGCTTGCGAAGGCGTCATGGAAGGACGTATGGAAGCTAGAGATTATTAGAATTAAATTGCTGTTTTGATAAAAGGGCAATTTTCAGATAGATGTGAGAAATTAATGAGAAAGCAGAGGGATGGATGATGAGTAAAGTATTTGGTTATCCTGAATTTAATTCAGAAGGCGAAATGATACTGACTACTTATGATAATGAATATAAAGCAATGATGATGGATATCCGTGTATATCGGATGAAAGCCGGCGAGAAGAGAACCTTCTGCCGCACAGGAGAAGAGACGGCAGTCCTTCTCCTGTCAGGAAAAATTACTTATGCATGGGATGACAGACAGGAGACAGTCAGCAGAAAAGACGTGTTCACCGAGGGACCCTGGTGTGTACATACAAGTACCGGAGTGGAGATTGCTGTGACGGCAGAGGCAGATTCAGAAATCCTGGTACAGTGTACTCAGAATGAGAGAGTGTTCCCAAGCCGTCTCTATGCACCAGAGGACGCTCCATGGGGTTACTCCTGTGTAGGGAAATTTGGAAATGTGGCAAAACGCCGTGTAAATACTATTTTTGATCACGACATCTCACCGGAGTCCAACATGGTACTGGGTGAAGTGTTAAACGACAGAGGAAACTGGTCTGGCTATCTTCCTCACAGACATCCCCAGCCAGAGACCTATCTTTTCAAATTTGATCGTCCGGAAGGGTTCGGAGCAAGCTTTGTGGGAGATCAGGTATTTAAGAGTGTGGACAACAGCTTTTCCGCCATCCCCGGAGGAGAGCTTCATCCCCAGGCGGTTGCACCGGGATTCCAGATGTATACCTGCTGGATGATCCGTCATCTGGAAGGAAATCCATGGTTACAAACGGACCGCTGCGAAGATGAACAGTATGTATGGCTTCACGACGCAGAGTTTTAAGCAGAAATTATAATTTGACCAAAGCTGTCATCGGGAATTTGAATCAGGAAAAACAGGATTAAGAAAATAGATTTAGGAAAATAGAAACACAGAACTTGGAATTATAAATTTCGTATAGGAAAAAGGAGAAAAGGTTATGGCAAGAGAATTTATTGTACCGGGACAGATTATTACCGGTTCAGGCGCATTGGATATGGCAGAAAATACAATTGGACAGTTGGGAAAGAAAGCTCTGATTGTAACAGACAAAGTAATGATTCAGTTGGGAAATTGTGCAAAGGTAGAAAATGCCCTGAAAAATCAGGGAGTGGACTATGTGATTTATTCTGAAATCGTTGGAGAGCCTACAGACGTTATGATTGAGAACGGGTTGAACATTTATAAAGAGGAAGGCTGCGACTTCCTGGTGGCTTTAGGTGGAGGAAGCCCCATTGACTCCATGAAAGCCATCGGCTCTCTGGTAGTAAACGGCGGAAATATTTCTGACTACATGGGTAAAGTGATTGACGTTGAGATGCCTCCAATGGTGGCAATCCCTACAACGGCAGGAACTGGTTCTGAGGCAACACAGTTTACGATCATCACAGATACCAAAAAAGATATTAAGATGCTTCTGAAAGGCAAAGTGCTGATGCCATCTCTGGCAGTCATTGATCCTCAGTTTACCATGACGGCACCGCCTAAGATTACAGCAGCAACGGGATTGGATGCTCTCTGCCATGCAGTGGAAGCTTATACTTCCAACAAGGCTCAGACTTTATCCGACACCTTCGCCTTATCAGCAGTAAAACGTATTTTCAAATATCTTCCTCAGGCATTCCATGATGGACAGAACGAGACTGCAAGAGTGGAGATGTCTGTGGCAGCTTTAGAAGCAGGAATTGCATTTAACAACGCTTCTGTAACATTGATTCACGGAATGAGCCGTCCAATCGGTGCTCTGTTCCATGTGGCTCACGGATTGTCAAACGCTATGCTGATGAAAGAATGCTTAAGCTTTGCTCTGGAAGGTGCTTATGATCGCTTTGCAGAGCTGGGAAGAAGCATTGGTGTGGCGGCAGCTTCTGATTCTGATCAGGAAGCCAGTGAGAAATTCCTGGCAGCGGTAGTTGCACTGACGGAGGAGCTTGAAACACCGACTCTGGAAGAGTTTGGAATTGAAAAAGAAGCATTCTTCAACGTGATTGAGAAAATGGCCTACGATGCAATGGACAGCGGAAGTCCTCAGAATACCCGCAGAGCCATTACTCAGGCAGACGTGGAGCAGATGTATAGAAATCTGTTTTAATCCATTAGGAAACCAGAGAAGCAGATTGGAAATATCTGCTTGAATGAATCATCAACAGGTGAGGCGGACATTTCGTGAAAGGTACAGATGTCCGCTTCACAGAATAGAGAGTGAATTTATGGAATTGACGAAAACACAAAAAAGGCAAAGAAATTTAATGATGCTGTTCGGTGCCTTCGCGATTTTCTTTACAGGATATCCTCATGTGTGGTCCATCTATCAGCCATATGTGATGGAACAGGCGGGCTGGACGCAAGGACAGGCATCCATGTGTTTTTACCTGGCACTTAGCACCTTTGTATTCGGAAATATAGTGGGAGGACGCATTCAGGATAAGAAAAATCCCCGGTTGGTAGTATTGATCGGCGGTGGAATCTTTACAGTCGGCATTTTGGCATCGGCATTTCTCATTGTGCCATCTCCTCTTCCCATCTATCTTACTTATGGAGTGATGCAGGGCTTTGGCCAGGGAATGATTTACACCACGATTATTTCCACGGCCCAGAAGTGGTTTCCGGGGCGTACAGGATTTGCCTCCGGCGTGGTGGTGACAGCCAACGGACTGTGCGGATTCTTTCTTGCCCCCATCAGCCGTACCCTTCTGGAGACAGGTGGACCGAAACTGACCTTTCTGGTAATCGGAGCAGTGATTGCGCTTTCCTGGATACTTTGTACCTTATTCTTCTATGTACCGGACAGTGAGTGGAGACGGCAGGCGGAGGCTTTGGTAAATCAGACTTCTGGTGTTGTCAGAACAGTGGAGCAGAAGCAGTACACATCTTCTGAGATGATGAGAACCAAAAGCTTTTACTTCCTTCTGGCAACCATGCTGTTTGGACTGATTTCTTATTTCATGGTATCACCGGTTTCTCAAACACATCAGATTGAGATGGGAATCCCTTCTGCCATTGCGGTGAGTGCTGTAATGATTGGCTCCATCGTAAATGCAGGAACAAGACTGGTACTTCCCACTCTGGCTGACAAAGTGGGAAGAGTGGTTTGTATCCAGGGTGTTTTGGTGGTATCCATTGTGGCTATGGCAGTGCTCAGTTTGTCACATTCTTATGCGGTTACCGCGGCCATTGTAATCATGTATGGATGTTACGGCGGAATTATGGGAAGCTTTCCCTCCTTCACCAGTTCTATTTTTGGAATTGAGCATTCGGGAGAAAATTATGGCTTTGTTATGTTTGGTATTGTTCTCGCAACCTTCGGAGCACCGGCGATTACCGGATTGATTACAGGCAGCGGCTATGGAATGGAGACAGTATTTGCCATAGGTACTGGCTTTGCAGTGATTGCCCTGATCTGTATGCAGTTACTCAAAAGAGAGTTAAGCGGAGGCAGTATCGGAAGAAAGGAGAAAAGAAATGGCATTAGTAACCATGAAATCGCTGTTGGATCAGGCGAAGAATGAGAATCGTGGAGTGGGAGCCTTCAGTGTGGGAAATATGGAGATGGTTAAAGGCGCTCTGCAGGCAGCAGAGGAGCTGAATACACCAATCATCCTGCAAATCGCAGAGGTGCGCCTGAAACATTCTCCTCTTGCTATGATGGGACCTATGATGGTTCAGGCAGCGAAAGAAGCGAAGGTAGATGTGGCAGTTCATCTTGATCATGGACTTACCATGGAAGTGGTGGAACAGGCTCTGGAGCTTGGCTTTACCTCTGTTATGTTTGACAGCTCCACCTATCCTTTTGAGGAAAATATGATGCGCACCAAGCAGGTGGTTCAGGCTGCAAAGCAGTATGGAGCCACTGTGGAGGCGGAGCTTGGACTGGTGGGCGGAAGTGAAGACGGAAGCTGCGACCACGGAATCCGCTGCACCAATCCCGAGGACGCCATGGTATTTTGTCAGCAGACAGGAATCGATGCTCTGGCAGTAGCCATTGGAAATGCCCATGGTAATTATCCTGTGGCACCAACTCTGGCATTTGATGTGCTGGAAGAAATTCAGCAGAAGACAAACGTCCCTCTGGTCCTTCACGGAGGAAGCGGAATTACAGACGCGGATTTCAGAAAAGCAATTTCTCTGGGAATTGTGAAGGTAAATATTGCCACAGCCAGCTTCAACAAGCTGACCCAGAGAGCAGAAGAATACTTAAAATCAGACGGTGCGCATAACTATTTTGCACTGAATGAAGCCATGGTGCTTGGAACCTATGAGAATGTGAAGCATCACATCGAAGTATTCAACTGCAAAAAGCCATTGGAAGAACTGGCTTAATGAATTGTTCATATGATCCCCAAAGAAACCCGGCGTATTGGCAGTGGAAGCTGTTGATACGCCGGGTTTTTGACAATCTTACATCTTTTTGAAAGTTTATCAGTCTTGGATTATCTTTTATTGCAACATGAACGGTTCTTCCGTATTTTGAGTCTGAGCAATGATACAATCATCATAATACCAGAGATGGAGCAGAGTATACGCGTGCGCCCAACTCATTGTCCAGCATGTACAGGCTCTTTGGATCGTCTCCGAACAGCTCGAATTTCTTAACCAGGTTGTCTGCGTTGGTTTCTTCCTCACCCTGCTCTTTTACAAACCAGTCTAAGAACTGCATGGTACGGAAGTCTTTTACGGTGTATGCGGCATCGTAGATGGTGTGAATCAGGCTTGTTACGTACCGCTCATGCTTTAAGCCCTCTGCCAGAACAGCTTTGACACTCTCCAGAGTTACGCCTGGCTTTTCAATGGCGTCTAAGACCACAGTTTCTCCGTTGTTCTGTAAATACTGGATGAACAGCATGGCGTGATCTCTCTCTTCCTGTGCCTGAATCTTATACCAGTTGCCGAATCCGTCCAGTCCCTGATCGTAATAGTAGTTGGAAAAGTCCAGATATAAATATGCGGAATAGAATTCCTTATTTACCTGCTGGTTTAATAACTCTACAACTTTCTTGTCTAACATTTTTTTATCTCCTTATGTATTCCATTGATAAAATAATTTTTTTGTTATTCTTAATT
>CAMQZX010000009.1 GCA_947039785.1 uncultured Lachnospiraceae bacterium
TTTGGTGCCATCAGCCCCAAAACACCTCGCGGGATAGTGGTGTGTGAACAGTAACGACTTTTACTTAACAGAATGTACTATGTCTATGGAATAGTATTCGAATCATAGGTATGACTAAGGGGGGGAGTTATAAGCTGTTAGAATGTGGGACATGGTCTGATGGATCTTTTATGAGTTATGCATAAAAACCAAGAGGTAATTTTGAACAAAAAAAATAAAAAATAGAAAAATTTCTTAGCACATTCTTAACGCGATTTTTTTTGATTTTTTTTGAATGTTGGTCTATAATGTAGTCGAATATTCAAAAGTGTGCGTACGCAGATCGTTGTAGAAAGTAGTAATATAAAAGTTATGATATATTCCTATCGAGGGGGTCTGTTATTTTGAAAAAATTTGTTGCTTTTTGCAGCGGGCTGATTGCCATGCTGGCAGCCAGTCCGGTGATTGCTTTAGCGGAGGGGACAGCCGCTGAAGCTGCAACAGAAACTGTCCCAATCTGGCTCTGTATACCCTTTGCAGGGCTTTTGCTCTGCATTGCTATTTTTCCTCTGGTAAAGCCGTTATGGTGGGAGGAGCATCAGCCTTTGGTGGTGGCGATGTGGGCTTTGTTATTTATTATTCCTTTTGCTGTCACATACGGCGCAGGGATGGCTACAGAGACGGTGCTGGAGTGCCTGCTAAATGACTATCTGACATTTATTGTCCTGTTGTTTGGTTTGTTCTGTGTGGCTGGTAACATTACCATGGAAGGTGATTTTGCCGGTTCGCCGAGAGTTAATGTGTGTCTTCTTGCCATGGGTACGCTTCTGGCAAGCTGCA
Source organism: uncultured Lachnospiraceae bacterium (assembly GCA_947039785.1). GTDB lineage: Bacteria > Bacillota > Clostridia > Lachnospirales > Lachnospiraceae > JALFVM01. The sequence goes on from CAMQZX010000009.1 coordinate 820, forward strand.
TTGGTACCACTGGTGCCAGTATGCTGCTGGTACGTCCCGTGATTAAGATGAATTCATGGCGTAGGCATAAAAGTCATATTATGGTGTTTTTTATCTTTATGGTATCCAACATGGGAGGGTGCCTGACGCCAATCGGCGATCCGCCGCTGCTGATGGGATTTATGCGGGGGGTTCCGTTCTTCTGGAGTCTGCATCTGTTTCCAATCCTTTTGTTTAACATGGTAATTCTTCTGTTTGTTTTTTATCATCTGGACATGAGGGCTTACCGCAAGGACATTGCCAGAGGAAGAAAGCCGGATATCAGCAAGCCTGGTACAGAGTTTTGTCTGGAGGGAGTACATAATCTGATTTTTCTTGTGATGATTGTGGCAGGCGTAATCTTAAGCGGAACATTGCCGAAGATGCCCATGTTCCAGGATGCCGCCGGAAATGTTCGGGGCATTCATGTCTTTGGCGAGGTAACCCTTGGTTATCCGTCCATTATTGAGATTATTATTATTTTGTTGGCGGCTTATCTGTCTTTTAAAACCACTGACAAAGAGATTCGCAGGAAGAACCACTTTACCTGGGGAGCTATCAAGGAAGTTGCAGTATTGTTTATAGGTATTTTTATCACTATGCAGCCGGCGCTTATGCTTCTGAAGGCTCATGGCGCCAGCCTTGGAATTACAGAACCGTATCAGATGTTCTGGGCGACAGGAGCGCTTTCCAGCTTTCTGGATAATACCCCAACCTATCTGGTATTTCTGACAACTGCCGGTACACTGGGCTATCAAAGCGGTATAGCTACCACCCTGGGAACAGTGTCGATTCCCACATTGACGGCCATCTCCTGTGGAGCTGTGTTTATGGGAGCCAATACCTATATCGGAAATGCCCCTAACTTTATGGTAAAATCCATTTCCGATGAGAACGGTATCCGTATGCCGTCTTTCTTTGGATACATACTGTGGTCGCTGCTGTTTTTGGTTCCGGTATTCTTGATTGATACCCTGGTATTCTTTTTGTAGGGGAGGAGAGTGGATATGCAGGAGAAGCAGATAAAAATTACTTTGGAAAAGAGTACTCATCAAAAATGTATGGAAATTGCAGAGCGTCTCTATGAACTGGATGGGGAAGTATACCGTTGTGTAGGCTCCACATTGGGACGAACATTTTCAGGGGATAGGCGGACAACCATTAAAAACCTGGCAATGCTGATGTATACCCGCCCTCAGGGACATCTGCTGAGAAGCGAAATGGCTCTGATTAGTAATATGGCAAGAACCATTAAAAATAGAGAAGACAGAAGTCATCTGATGGGAGAATACAATGAGATTCTCAAACAGGTGGCAACTCTGGATACTGCTTTTGGTAAGGTGGATATTTTGGATGAGGAGCGTGCCAGATTGAATACTGCCAATCTTCATCAGAAGTTTTCCGAGGACGATCATCTGATCATCTGTATCGGACGTACCCACGGAAGTGCAGGAAATGATATTGGATTTGCATTGGCAGATGCTTTGAAGATTAATTACTATGATGTGGAGATTTTCAATCAGGTGCTGAGCCGTCTGGAAGCAGAGAAGGGCTCTGTCAATGATGATGAGAAAGGTATCATTGGAGAGGAATTTGACAAGTATCGTTCTAACAGAACCTTTAATCTGAAGAAGAGTTTGAAAGAACTGAGCCGATATCATGGGCTTACCAGAAAGGATGCAGTCTTTTTCAACCAGAGTGATCTGATTTGTTCCATGGCAAAATCAGAAGATTTTATTGTCATGGGACGCTGTGCCGATGTGATTTTAAAGAACAATCACATTCCTCACATCAGCATTTTTATCAATGCTCCATTTGAGCTGAGAGTACATCGTGTGATGGAAGTGAATAATATGAGCATGAAGCAGGCAATCCGTTTCCTGAAGCGTATGGATAAAGCGCATGCGAAATATTATAATTTCTATACGGGAGAAAAATGGGGTGTTGCTGAGAATTATGACCTTTGTATCAACAGTTCCAGCTATGGTATTGATGAGACAGTGGAGGTTATTGAACGAATGATCAACCAGCACCCGAAGCGTAAGCATAAATAATAGAATATAGATTAATTATAAAGGCTGCAGCCGGGAAAATCTGAAATTCAGCTTTCCTGCCGCAGCCTTTTTGCTAAGTATACGTAAAAAGGCTCGGTCAAATGGATCCTTTTCAAGTAGTTTATTGATTTTTGCGGTGATTCATATAGTTGCATACCATCATTGCCAGCTTAAAGGTCATGGCATCTTCAAAGGTTCGGATATCCAGCCCGAATCGCTTCTCCAGCTTTTCAATACGGTACACCAGAGTATTCCGGTGCAGATAAAGCTGGCGGGAAGTCTCAGACAGGTTCAGGTTGTTTTCGAAGAAGGTGTTGATAATATTTAAAGTTTCATCATCAATGGAGGAAATACTTTCTCCTTTGAAGGTTTCTTCAATGAACATTTCGCAGATATCTTCCGGAAGCTGGTAAATCAGATGTCCGATACCCAGATGCTTGTATCCAAAGGTATTTTGAGCAGGGTAGAAAATCTTGCCTACTTCCAGAGCAATCAGTGCCTCTCTGTATGCATTTGGAAGACTGGCCAGATCCGGGGCGATGTTGCCATAGGCGACCCAGGCGGAAGTCATGGCTTCAGCGTTTATCATATCCACCAGAGTGAGAGCTGTCTTTTCCAGACTGTCGAAGGTTTCGCCCAAGCGCAGCTCTTTAATAAGAATAATGACACCTTCCTGGATAGAGGTGATAAAATTGCCGGTGCGGGCAGAAAACATATTTTGAATCATGGTGAAAATATGTTCATCCTGAGAATGTTTTGTGGACACTACGAAAATAGCCCTTGGAGTGTTGGGCGAGATTCTGAGCCTTTTGGCACGGTTGTGCAGATCCACAGGAGCATAATTTCCCAACAGCACATTCTGCATATAAGTGTTCTTATCCAGCTTTTCTTTGGTGGCTTCCAGAAGGCTTTGAATCTGACATACGGCAAGTTCTCCAATGGTGTGGGCCTGTGTTCCGTTTCCCCAGACTACCAGAACATAGAGCAGGTCATTGCCCTGAATCACCTTATAATAATGAAGAGAAGCAGTCGCCTTGGCACAGGCATCCTGTTCCATAAATTCCTGAATGTTATCCCTCTCAGGAGGCGTATGGGTTTCGGGAGGCAGATACAGCTCTCCATTTGCATTAAAAAGACAGAAATCCAGACCGCTGATTTCTGCCCACTCTTTCAGTATTCGTTTCAGTAATTGTTTTAAGTTCATGTAATTCCTCCGTTTCCGGCTTTCTGTGGATATAGAATTGAGGGTGTCTCAAAAGTGGTAGAAGACTTTCGGGACACCCTCAACGCTGGGTGATTAGTTGGTAATGGTAACTTCTGTATCTTTATCAAAGAAGTGAGCTTTTTCCATGTTCAATGCAACTTTGATTGCGCTACCTGTTCTTGCGGATGTTCTGGGATCAACACGTGCTGTGATCTGATATCCTTCTACATCGAAGTACAGGTAAACTTCTGCACCTAACAGCTCGTATACTTTAACAGTAGAGCTCATGATTGTATCTGCAGGAGCATCTTTAGCGATAGCAGCATCCTGAATATCTTCTGGACGGATACCCATGGAAACAGTCTTTCCTACATAACCGCCGTTTTTCAGAGCTTTTGCTTTGGATGCAGGGATGGCAACTTTTGTTTTGCCGATTGTGATGTATAATTTTCCGCCTTCTTCAGAGATGGTTCCATCCATGAAGTTCATCTGAGGTGATCCGATGAATCCAGCTACGAATTTGTTGCCAGGTCTGTTGTACAGAGTCTCAGGAGAATCGATCTGCTGAACGATACCGTCTTTCATAACAACGATTCTTGTTCCCAGAGTCATAGCCTCTGTCTGGTCATGTGTTACGTAGATGATGGTAGCACCCAGTCTCTGATGCAGTTTGGAGATTTCAATACGCATCTGAACTCTCAACTTAGCATCCAGGTTGGAAAGAGGCTCATCCATCAGGAATACTTTAGGCTCACGTACGATGGCACGTCCCATAGCAACACGCTGTCTCTGTCCACCGGAAAGAGCGCTTGGTTTACGGTCCAGTAATTTATCAAGGTCAAGAATCTTAGCAGCTTCTTTAACCATTTTATCAATCTGGTCTTTCGGAACTTTTCTTAATTTCAGAGCGAAAGCCATGTTGTCGTATACTGTCATATGAGGATACAGAGCGTAGTTCTGGAATACCATTGCGATATCTCTGTCCTTAGGCTCAACGTCGTTCATCAGCTTGCCGTCGATTCGGAACTCGCCGCTGGAGATTTCCTCCAGACCAGCCACCATACGAAGAGTTGTGGATTTACCACATCCGGATGGTCCTACGAAAATGATGAACTCTTTGTCTTCGATTTCCAGGTTGAAGTCTTTAACTGCTTCGAAACCGTTTGGATAAGTTTTGTTGATATGTTTTAATGATAAACTTGCCATTTTAATTTTCCTCCAATTATGTATCAGTTTGTACTTGATTCACGTTGTTTGACATGAACATAGTATACAAAAGAACCGTTTTGAAAGATAGGGTGGAATCGCACAAAGATTTTATCATTTTCTTGACATGTTGACGAAGACTTTGAAGAATTTGTTGAACCTGACAGATTGCAATGGTATAATGAGATGTGGATGCAATCCATAACATAAAGATAAGCAAACCGAGGAAAAATATGTTTAAATGAAAAGCATATAAAAATGAAAGCAAGAAAGAATTGAAAATAAAATATGGAGGTAAGTTATGAGAACTTATTTAGTAACCGGAGGAGCTGGATTTATCGGGTCCAATTATATCCATTATATGTTTAAGAAATATGGTGACGAGATTCGCATTATCAATGTAGATAAGCTGACTTATGCCGGTAATCTGGAGAATTTAAGAGATGTTGAGAACCGGGATAATTACACATTTGTAAGAGCAGATATCTGCGACAGCGATGCCATCAGCAAGATTTTTGAGGAAAATGACATTGACAGAGTGGTGCATTTTGCCGCTGAGAGTCACGTAGACAGAAGCATCAAGAACCCCGATGTATTTGTAAAGACCAACGTATTGGGAACACTGGTAATGTTAAATGCAGCTAAGGCTGCCTGGGATCTGCCGGATGGTACATTCAAAGAGGGTAAGAAATTCCTTCATGTGTCCACAGACGAAGTGTATGGCTCTCTGGAGGAGGAAGGAGAGTTCTTCTATGAGACAACTCCATATGATCCCCACAGCCCATATTCTGCCAGCAAAGCCTCTTCTGACTTCCTGGTAAAATCCTATATGGACACTTACAAATTCCCTGCAAACATCACCAATTGCAGCAACAACTACGGTCCTTATCAGTTCCCTGAGAAGCTGATTCCGCTGATTATCAACAATGCCCTGCAGGGCAAGAAGCTTCCCGTATACGGTGATGGAAAGAATGTCCGTGACTGGCTGTATGTGGAAGACCATGCCAAAGGAATAGACATGGTACAGGAGAAGGGGCGTCTCTTCGAAACCTACAACATCGGCGGACACAATGAGAAGCAGAACATCCAGATTATTCATATTATTCTGGATACCCTTCAGGAAATGCTTCCGGAGGGAGATCCGAGAAAAGAGCTGGTAAGTGAAGAGCTGATTACCTATGTGGAAGACCGAAAAGGTCATGACCGAAGATACGCCATTGCACCGGATAAGATTAAGAACGAGATTGGCTGGTATCCGGAGACGAAATTTGAGGACGGTATCCGTCTGACCATTCAGTGGTTCTTTGAGCACGAGGAATGGATGAAAAATGTCACCAGCGGCGATTATCAGAAATATTACGAGGAAATGTATAAGAATAAATAAGAAAAACTCTGATATATTGGATTGTGCTAGTGTGCATTCTGGCTGGTTCCTGGTATATCAGATTATAATCAGGAGGAATTTACGTATGAAGGGTATTATTTTAGCCGGAGGTTCCGGAACCAGACTGTATCCGCTGACCAAGGCAATATCCAAGCAGATCATGCCAGTGTATGACAAGCCGATGATTTACTATCCGCTGTCCACATTGATGCTGGCGGGAATCCGGGAGATTCTGATTATCTCCACCCCCAGAGATTTGCCTGTATTTGAAGATTTGCTGGGAGATGGAAGTCAGCTTGGAATGAAATTTGCCTATGCGATTCAGGAAGAGCCAAGGGGACTTGCCGATGCCTTTATCATTGGTGAGGAGTTTATCGGAGACGATGCAGTTGCCCTTGTACTGGGAGATAATATTTTCTATGGACAGAGTTTTTCCAGAGTATTGCAGAATGCTTATCATCGCACCGAGACTCAGAAAGGAGCCACCATTTTTGGCTACTATGTGAAGGATCCAAGAGAATACGGCGTTGTGGAGTTTGACAAAAACGGCAAGGCTCTCTCCATCGAAGAGAAACCGGAGAAGCCAAAATCCAACTACGCAGTACCCGGATTGTATTTCTACGATAACGACGTGGTGGAGATTGCCAAGAACGTGAAGCCCTCTGCCAGAGGCGAGATTGAGATCACCAGTGTCAACAATGAATATTTGCAGAGAGGAACTCTGCAGGTGGAGACTCTTGGGCGCGGATTTGCATGGCTGGATACAGGAAATCACGATTCTCTGCTGGATGCAGCTGATTTTGTATCTGCTTTCCAGAAGCGCCAGGGCTTATACATCTCCTGTATTGAGGAGATTGCCTACAAGCGCGGATTTATCGCCAAGGAGCAGCTGGTAAAGCTGGCACAGCCCCTTTTAAAAACTGCCTATGGTCAGTATCTGATTGAAGTGGCAGAGGGGTTGGGTGTGTAAAATGTATCAATATATGTGGAGGAAAAGATGGGTAAGATTACAGTAGAAACATGTGAGATTGAAGGTCTGAAAGTAATTACTCCAACTGTCTTTGGGGACGAGCGCGGATATTTTATGGAGACCTATAATTATAATGACTATAAAGCTGCGGGAATTGACATGGAGTTCGTTCAGGACAACCAGTCCAGTTCCAAGAAGGGTGTGCTTCGCGGATTGCATTTCCAGATTAATTATCCACAGGATAAGCTGGTGCGGGTGGTCAGCGGTACCGTCTTTGATGTGGCTGTGGATTTGAGAGAAGGTTCCGCCACCTATGGAAAATGGTTTGGCGTAATTCTTTCCGCTGAGAATAAGAAGCAGTTCTTCATTCCGAAGAATTTCGCTCATGGCTTTCTGGTGCTTTCTGATTCCGCAGAATTTGCTTATAAATGCACCGATTTTTATCACCCAAATGATGAGGGCGGTCTATCCTGGGACGACCCGGACATTGGAATCGCCTGGCCCATCCCGGAAGGCATGGAATTAACCATTTCCGAGAAGGACAAAAAGTGGGGGAGCTTTAAAGAATTTTGTGAAAAATAATTCTGAAAAATAATGGGGAGAGGGACTTATCGCCATAACCTTTATGTATGGATTGCCTGAAAATCAGGTCTGCTGCACTGGTTAGACGAGACAGTCCCTTATGCCTGTATGTGGAGGAAAACATTGGAGAAACAGGAATGGTTGCCAAAGGAAGTTTATCAGAATCGGAAGCTGGTACTTTCTCTGGCAAAAAATGATTTTAAAACAAAATATGCAGGATCCTATCTGGGAACTATCTGGGCCTTTATTCAGCCCATTGTGACCGTCTGCGTCTATTGGTTTGTGTTTGGCCTGGCCCTTCGGGGAGCCAATGCCAACAGGGGAGTGCCCTTTGTTTTGTGGCTGGTGGCAGGTCTGGTGCCCTGGTTCTTTTTACAGGACGGATTGACCAGCGGAACCAACGCTCTGCTGGAATATAATTATCTGGTGAAAAAGGTGGTATTTAACATACGGGTTTTGCCAGTGGTAAAGGTATTGTCAGCAGTGTTCGTGCATGTATTTTTCGTTGCCATTGTGGTGGTACTCTACACCTTCATGGGTTATTTGCCGGATTTGTATTATCTGCAGCTTGTCTATTACAGCCTGTGTGTATTTGTACTGGTGTTGGGAATCAGTTATCTGACCAGTTCTGTGGTGGTATTTTTCCGGGATTTGAGTCAGATTATCGGCATCGCATTGCAGGTGGGAATCTGGATGACACCGATTATGTGGGCTTTCGAAGATTTGGGAATTGGAGGATGGCTCAGTACCATACTGAAGTTAAATCCTATGTTCTATATTGTCCAGGGGTATCGTGATTCACTGATTGATAAAGTGGGATTTTGGGAACGTCCGGGACTGACTGCTTATTTCTGGGTCCTGACCATCGTGATTTTCTTTCTGGGAACACGGTTATTTTGCAAATTGCAGGTACATTTTGCGGATGTATTATAGAGTAGAAAGGCTAATAGTATATGAGTGAAATTGCGATTAAGGTGGAGCATCTTTCTAAAGTGTATAAATTATATAATAAGCCGTCAGATCGATTGCGGGAAGCTCTGGGAATGCGGGTGCAGTCCAGAGAGCACTATGCGCTGAACGATGTGAACTTTAATGTGAAAAAGGGAGAGACCGTGGGTATTATCGGTACCAACGGCTCCGGTAAATCAACGATTTTGAAAATTATCACCGGCGTGCTTAACCCCACCAGAGGAAGCGTGGAGGTGGACGGGCGAATTTCGGCTTTGTTGGAGCTGGGAGCCGGATTTAATATGGAATACTCCGGTATTGAAAATGTCTATTTAAATGGAACTATGATGGGATTTTCCAAGGAAGAGATCGATGCCAAGCTGGACGACATTCTGGACTTTGCAGACATCGGTGACTTTGTGCACCAGCCCGTTAAATCTTATTCCAGCGGTATGTTTGTCCGCCTTGCTTTTGCCGTGGCTATCAACATTGAGCCGGAAATTCTCATTGTGGATGAGGCACTTTCCGTGGGAGATGTGTTTTTCCAGGCAAAATGCTACCGGAAGTTTGATGAATTTAAGGAGATGGGACGAACCATTCTTTTCGTCAGTCATGATTTGGGAAGTATTTCCCGGTACTGCGATCGGGTAATTCTGCTTAATAAAGGCGTGAAGATGGACGAGGGCAATCCTAAGGAAATGGTAGATCTATACAAGAAAGTGCTGGTCCATCAGGAAAATGAAAAGCCCAGGGAAGCCACAGCCATAGAGGAAGCACCAAAGGAAACCAAGTGGAAAAAGCCCTTTGAAGTGAATCCAAATGCCATTGAGTATGGTACAAAAGTGGCAGAAATTATTGACTACATTATTCTGGATGAGAAAGGGCTGGAGACAAACACCATTGAGAAATTCTCTGATTTTTCCATTAAGATGCGGGTGAAATTCAACGAGGATATTGATGACCCCATTTACGCCATCACCATCAAGAATCTTCAGGGAACAGAGATTACAGGCACCAATACCATGTTTGAGAAAATTGCGGTGGCGCCTCAGAAGATGGGGAACATTCAGGAAATTACCTTCACCCAGAGGATGAATCTTCAAGGCGGAGAATATCTGTTATCCCTGGGATGTACTGGATATCATGACGGAGAGTTCGATGTGTATCATCGTCTGTATGATGTGTGTAACATTACGGTAATTGCTGTGAAAAATACAGTGGGATTCTACGATATGGATTCCAAAATTGAGATTGCGGATGACAATGGGCGATAGAGAGGAGAAGCCGATGATTGAATATATAGGTGCAGTGGAGCTGGATGAGACGTATTATCCGGGAGAAGATCTGTATTGCGACGGTGCAGTGGAGGATGAATTGCTGGAAATCGTTAAGACTTATCCCGAGGAAGCATATAATCAGGTGATTGCAGAGAGAAAGGACTGGGCTATCTTGTATCATTTGTCCCATATTCGTACCAACATTGTGGAGTGGCTGCCCATTACCAGGACAGATACCGTGTTGGAGATTGGTTCCGGCTGCGGCGCCATCACCGGCGCACTCAGCGATAAGGCCCAGAGGGTGGACTGCATTGAGCTTTCCAAGAAGCGCAGCTTCATCAATGGGTACCGAAATAAGAACCGTAACAACATCAGTATCAAACTGGGTAATTTCCAGGATGTGGAGGAAAATCTGAGAGAGAAATACGACTGGATTACACTGATTGGCGTGTTTGAGTATGGTCAGGGGTATATTGATTCTACCACGCCGTATAAGGATTTTCTTCTGAAGACGGCATCTCATTTAAATCCCGGCGGAAAGGTGGTTATTGCCATTGAGAATCGTCTGGGATTGAAATATTTTGCCGGATGTATGGAAGATCACTGCGGCATCCCCTTTGAGGGGATTGAAGGATACCGCACCACCAAAGGAGCCCGCACCTTCTCACGGCCGGAGCTGGAGAAGATTATGGATGAGGCCGGCTTTACCAGGCGGCAATTCTACTATCCATACCCGGATTATAAGCTGCCCTTAAGCATTTATTCTGACGAATATCTGCCAAAGCTGGGTGAGCTTCGGACCAATTGTAATAACTACGACAGAAAGCGTCTGAAGATCTTCGACGAATCAGAAGCCTTCGACAGCATCATAGAAAGCGGGCTGTTCCCCCAGTTCGCCAATTCCTTCTTAGTAATCATGGAAAGGGGAGAGTGACATGAGCAAAATCATTTTTACAAAGTATTCCAATGAGCGGGCAAGAAGATTTGCACTGCGGACAGATATCATACAGGCTGGAGAGCCTTTTGGACGCTATGTGAGAAAACGTGCCATGTATCCCAACGGCAGTGCTCATATCCGAAACATTGAACGATGGTACAAGGAATTAAGCCGGCGGTATGGAGAATCCGGAATCCATCTGAATCAGTGCCAACTTCAGGAGGATGGGCTGAAGCTGGAATATCTGGAAGGGGATACGTTGGAGCATGTGCTGGATAAATATCTTCTGGAGAAGAGAACCACTCAGCTTGTGGATGTTTTATTTGCTTATTTAGAGGAGGTAAAGAAGGGATTTACCTTAGAAAATTTTCACATGACCCCGGAATTTGAAAAGGTATTTGGCCATGTCTCTCTGCCTGAAAATCTGCTCAGCGCAGATGTGGCAGACATTGATATGGTGTTAAATAACGTGGTGGTCAGCCAGGGCTGGACATTGATTGATTATGAGTGGACCTTTGATTTTCCCATTCCGTATCATTTTGTGGTGTATCGTATATTAACTTATTATTTAAATGGAAGCAGCTCCAGAGATGCGCTCCACAGCCTGAATCTGATGGAAAAGGCGGGGCTTACCGAGGAGGAAATTGCAGTTTATGAGAAAATGGAGCGTCATTTCCAGAATACCTACGTGGTGTCAGGAGCCGTGGAGGGAGAACGTCATGTGCCCATTCGCGACCTTTACGATGCCATCTCTCCGGGAACCATGGATCTGACAGGACTTCGCTTCCAGGATCAGAGTGAGCGGGAAGCCAGGAAGGTACAATTGTATCAGGCGCCGGATTTGAACTTTACTGAGGAGCGTTCAGAGAAGAAAGATTTGCACAAGGCAGGTGTGTTCTTAAATTACTTTTCCATCGAGCCGGATTGCCGGTATGTTCGCCTGGACCCCTGCTCTAAATATTGTATTCTGCAAAATTTGCAGATGCAGTGGGGAGAGGAGATTTTAAATTATCAGACCAATGGTATCATCCGGGAGGACGGAAGCCTGTTCTTTGCCTTGGATGACCCTCAGATTATTGTAAGACGTCCAAAAGGAGCCATGGGTGATTTCCGGGCTTACTTTGAGGTTCAGTATCTGGATATGGAGGAGGCTCTCTATCAGATGCAGAAGATTTACGGACAGCAGAGAAGAGAGCTGATTCAGACGAAGAACCAGCTAAAACAGAAGGAAGATCTGATCCGAAGCATGGAGAATACAAAGGTTTGGAAGGCTTATCGGAAGATCAAAAAATAAAATTTATGTGGCTGTGCAAATGAACAGTTGCAAAATCCGGAGCGGAGGATATTATGAGTAAACTGTATCACAGTGTAGATTTGACCTGGTACAATTTGAAGGATGAGGACAGCTTTTTTATCGAGGGATGGCTGATTGCTTCTGATGAGAAGATTACAAAGGTGGCAGTGCGTGACCAGAATGGGAGGGAGATTACTTCCTTTGTAAAATGGAAGGAGCGTCCTGACATCCGGGAGGCAAGACAGGATATCCGTGTTCCCGAATTGCCGGGCTTTAATCTGAAGATACCCAATGCATCCCAGTGGATCGAGGGGCTGGAGTATCTGGAATTACAGGTATTCCACGGAGGAACCAGAGATGTGGTGGAGCGTCTGGAATCGTCCAAGGTGAAGGCTGCCATGGCAGACAGCACCATTATCTATGAAGTGGATGTATTGCAGCTTTTGGAGACAGAATTGGTGATTCAGGGATGGTTCATTGACCAGCAGGGCGTGGACCGGATTGCAGTGAGGGACGGAAAGGGTAAAAAGCTGCCCTGTGAGCTGTATCGTACTGTCCGGGAGGATGCCAGGGTAAAATACGACCATTACGTGGAGAAAAACCATGAGATTGGCTTCACCGTGAAAGTGCCCAGGGAGAAAATCAAGACTCCTTATGTCCGGGTGTTTTTTATAAGCCGTAAGGTGCGAAAGGAATACCGGGTGGATATGAAGGAACTGCAGCGGCAGAGCACCAGAGCAGGCCGGCTCTATAATGCCCTGCGTCCTGGAAAATTCGGTGAGAACATGGAATATATTAAGGAACACAATTTCACCAATTTTGTGGACCATGTGAAGAAGTCTGTATTCCAGGAATATTCCAACTACAGTTTGTGGGTGAAAAACCACAGGCTCACCAAGGAGGAAACGAGCCGTCAGAGGGCACACAAGTTCAAATTAAATCCGAAAATCAGTATTGTGATTCCTCTTTATCACACGCCGGTGAAATACTTAAAGCAAATTATTGACTCCATTGCCTGTCAGACCTATTCCAACTGGGAACTGTGCCTGGCGGATGGAAGCAAGGAAGATACGGTGGAGAAATACATTGGGAGTCATTATAAAAAGGACAGGCGGATTGTATATAAACGTCTGAAAAAGAACGGAGGAATTTCAGAAAATACCAATGCGGCAGTTGCCATGGCGACGGGAGATTACATTATGCTTTCCGACCACGATGATATTGTGGAGCAGGGCGCTTTGTTTGAGATTGTAAAGGCCATCAATGAAAATCCAAAGCTTGACATTCTCTATACCGATGAAGATAAGATTACCATGGATGGAAAAAGCTATTTCGATCCCAACTTTAAGACAGACTTTAACCCCTTTATGCTGGAGAGTAACAACTACATCTGTCATATTTTTGTAGTTCGCGCCTCCATTATGGAGAAGATTGGAGGCTTCCGCAAGGAGTTTGATGGCGCCCAGGATTACGATTTGATTCTGCGCTGCTGGGAGGAGACAACGGCAGACAGAATCTGTCACATTCCCAAGGTGCTTTATCACTGGCGTTCCCATCCCAATTCCACAGCCACCAATCCGGAAAGCAAGCGATATGCTTACGAGGCGGGGGCAAAAGCTTTAGACGGGCATTTTCGCCGGAAAGGAATCAAAGCCACTGCAGAGATTACGCCAAATCTGGGAATCTATCGGATTCACCGTCAGGTGGAGGGCAATCCCAGGGTGACCATTATCATTCCCAATAAGGACCATATTGAAGATCTGGAACAATGTCTGTCTTCAGTGGCAGAGAAGACTACCTATGACAATTATGAAATCCTGGTGGTGGAAAACAACAGTACTGATGAGAAAACATTTGCATATTACAGGGAGATGGAGCAGCGATATCCCAAGTGCCGCCTGCTGACCTGGGAGAGGGAGTTTAATTATGCCGCCATTAACAATTTTGCAGTAAAGGAAGCTGGGGGAGAGTATCTGCTGTTTTTGAATAACGATGTGGAGCTGATCACGGAGAACTGGCTGGAGGAGATGCTTGGAATCTGCCAGTGCCCCCAGGTGGGAATGGTTGGAGCGAAGCTTTACTTCCCCGACGAGACCATTCAGCACGCAGGTGTCATTCTGGGACTGGGAGGCGTGGCCGGACATATTTTCTCCGGCGTGTCCCGATATGAGCCAAGCTACGTGGGCCGTGCCATTATGCCTCAGAATTTAAGTGCTGTGACAGCGGCCTGTATGATGATGAAGCGAAGTGTTTTTGACCAGGTGGAAGGGTTTGACGAGGCGTTTTGGGTGGCATTTAACGATGTGGACCTGTGTATGAAGACTACACAGGCAGGGTACCAGATTGTGTTTAATCCTTACGTGGAGCTGTATCATTACGAGTCCAAATCCAGAGGCATGGAAGATACTAAGGACAAGCAGAGCCGATTTTACAAGGAGGTCTATCGTTTTGAAAGCAAGTGGCCGGATATTTTGAAAAACGGAGACCCTTATTATAATGTGAATCTGTCTCTGGAGGATGGAAATTGTAATGTGAAGGAATAATTGCGAATAAATAGGATGGAGATTGATAGTATATGATTAACAATGGATTTGTTGTAAAAAATGACAGATTTCATCTGGAGGATACTTCCTGCTATATTCTCTACGGTTGGCTGGTGCCGGGAACAGAGATGAAAGCTTTTCTGGATAAGAAAGAGTTGGAAGTGCAGGTGAATCAGTTGTCTGAGCTGATCAGTGAGAAGGAGCACGGCGCTGAGACAAGGGTTTATATCAGGGTGCCGGAGGAAATTTCTTCCCATAAAATGCTGAAGGTCTATGCTCACAATGAGAAAAAAAGTCTGTGCTTTCATATTTCGGTGAAGGAGCTTGTGGAGAAGCGAAAGGGAATCCGCTGCTTCATCGACGATTTGTATGTGAATACCCAGGATGACATCTGCAAAATCCAGGGTTGGTGTGTAGCAGAAGAACCGGTACAGATTGCTCTGGCAGACATGGATAAGAAGAAAATTGAGTGTGAAGTAGAGCGATTTACCAGAAAAGATGTGGTAAGCCTTTTTGACGAACGTCCGGTGGATGAGCATTGCGGCTTCCATGTGGAGCTGCACCCTGTCCCGCCACAGAAGGTATATCTGCTGATGAAAGCCGGGGAGGAGAAGCTGGTGAAGCCTGTGGAGACTTCCTCCGTGATTCAGAAGAAGAAAAAGGTGAGCCGTCAGATTCAAAAAGGTGTGGATTATCTGCAATACAATGGCGTGGTGCCTTTTGTGAAGAAGAGCTTTAAGAAGGTTTTTGATGTGAAAAGCCGTCCGATTATCTACAGTCAGTGGATTCAAAAGCATCTCCCTTCCCAGAAGGAGCTAAATGCTCAGAGAAAATATGATTTTTTGTATACACCGAAGATCAGTATTGTGGTTCCCCTTTACAAATCTCCGGAGAAGTATCTGGATGCTTTAGTGGAATCCATTCGCAATCAAAGTTATGAGAATTGGGAGCTATGCCTTTCCGACGGCAGTGGTCCGGATTCTCCTCTCAATGAGATTTTAGACCGTTATGAGAAGCTGGATGAGAGAATCAAAACAGTCCGCAATCAGCAGCAGCTTCACATCGCCGAGAATACCAATGAGGCAATTAAGATTGCCACCGGTGATTTTATCGCTTTTGCAGATCACGATGACTTGCTGACACCGAATGCCATGTTTGAAATTGCCAAAGCTTTAAATGACAACATGGAGCTGGAGGTGCTCTATTCCGATGAGGATAAGGTGTCGGTGGGTGAGAAGTTTATGCAGCCCCATATGAAGCCGGATTTTAACATTGATCTGCTTCGCACTGTGAATTATATCTGCCATTTGTTTGTGGTAAAGAGAGAGATGATTGACCGGGTGGGAATGCTCCGTCCGGAATTTGATGGCGCTCAGGATTACGATTTTATCTTTCGTTGTGTGGAAGCCACCAATAAAATTTATCATATTCCTAAGGTGCTTTATCACTGGAGATTTTTCGAAGGCTCTACGGCGGAGAATCCAGAGAGCAAGCTTTATGCCTTTGAGGCAGGAAAGCGTGCCATCGAAGCCCATTATGAGAGAGTGGGAATCCACGCAGAGGTGATGCAGGGAGAATATCTGGGGCTGTACCGGACAAAATACATCCGTGACTATGATCCATTGATTTCTATTATTATTCCAAACAAAGATCATATTGACGACCTGGAGAGATGTATTGCTTCCATTGAGGAGAAATCTACTTATAAAAATTATGAGTATATCATTGTGGAGAACAACAGCGACCAGGAAGAAACTTTCCAGTATTACAAGGATTTGGAGGCTCGCAACGAGAAGGTACGTGTGGTATACTGGAAAGACGAATTCAACTATTCTGCCATTAACAATTTCGGTGCTGCCTTTGCCAAAGGAGAATATCTGCTGCTGTTAAACAACGACGTGGAAGTCATCAACGGCGATTGGCTGGAGGAAATGCTTGGCTATTGTATGCGTGAGGATGTGGGCATTGTGGGAGCAAGACTCTATTACGATGACGACACCATTCAGCACGCCGGTGTGGTGGTTGGCTTTGGCGGAATTGCCGGGCATGCCTTTGTACAGCAGAAGAGAGGCTTTACCGGATACTGCCACAGAATCATCTGCGCCCAGGATTACAGCGCTGTCACAGCTGCCTGTATGATGGTGACCAAGAGTGTCTTTGATGAGGTGGGCGGTCTGACGGAAGAGTTGAAAGTGGCATTCAACGATGTGGACTTCTGTATGAAGGTGCGGAAAGCCGGCAAACTGGTGGTATATAATCCCTATGTAGAGCTGTACCATTACGAATCCAAGTCCAGAGGACTGGAAGACACCCCGGAGAAAATCGCCAGATTTAACAGTGAGATTGAGACTTTTGAAAAACGCTGGCCGGAGATTTTGAGAGATGGAGATCCTTACTACAATCCAAATCTGACTTTGGAGAGCCAGGATTTCTCACTGAGAAGAATATAGTAACAGTAGAGAGACATTGATATTAGGAGGAAAATTATGAGAGTTTTAGTGACAGGTGCCAAGGGACAGCTGGGTTACGATGTGATGAACGAGCTGGCAAAACGAGGACATGAAGGTGTGGGTGTGGACGTGGAAGAGATGGACATCACCAGACCGGAGCTGGTGGAGAAGGTGATTACAGAGTCAAAGGTGGATGTGGTAATGCACGGAGCAGCGTACACAGCCGTAGATGCAGCAGAGGACAACGTGGAGCTTTGCAGAAAGATCAATGCCTACGGAACAGAAAATATTGCAAAAGTGTGTAAAAAGCTGGATCTTCCCATGGTTTACATCAGTACCGACTATGTGTTTGACGGACAGGGCGAGCGTCCCTGGGAGCCAGACGACGACAGAGATCCGTTAAATGTATACGGACAGACCAAATACGAGGGAGAGCTGGCGGTACAGAACAATCTGGACAAGTTCTTCATCGTACGTATTGCCTGGGTATTCGGTGTTAACGGCAAGAATTTTATCAAGACTATGCTGAATTTAAGCAAAACTCATGATACGCTTACCGTAGTTAATGATCAGATTGGTTCCCCTACTTATACCTATGATTTGGCAAGACTTTTGGTGGATATGATGGAGACAGACAAATACGGCTTCTATCATGCAACAAACGAGGGGCTTTGCAGTTGGTATGAGTTTGCCGTTGAGATATTCAGACAGGCTGGAATCGAGATGAATGTGATTCCGGTGACCAGTGCAGAGTACAAAGCTGCCAAGGCAAAACGCCCATTTAACAGCCGCATGAACAAAGATAAGTTAGACGCCATGGGATTTGAGAGACTTCCCGCATGGCAGGATGCTTTGGGCCGATATCTGGAAATCTTAAAATCTATGGAGGAATAGTCTGAGATGAAGACTATAAAAAGTATGAAGAAAGAGACTGCAGCAGAAGTCTGCTTTCTCTTCCTTCTCTTTCTTTTTTATTTTATGTGGGCCAGGATTCAGCCCCTGAATGCTTCTCCCGATGAGCAGATGCGCTATCAGATTGCAGAGTATATCTACCAGCATGGCTCCATCCCAAGGGGAGATGACCCGGCGGTGCGAGACGGTGTGTGGGGAATTTCCTACGCATTCAGCCCCATTTTGGACTATATGGTGGCGGCTGTCTTTATGAAGCTGGTCAGTTTTGTAACTACCCAGCCCTTTGCCCTGGTTATGGCTGCCAGACTGGTCAGTGTGCTTTGCGGTGTGGGTATGGGATTTTACGTTCTGCGGATTGGAAAGCGGCTGTTTGAGCCGAGAAAAGCCTGGCTGTTTACCATTTTCATTACTACTTTGCCGGGGGCTGTGTTTGTCACTTCCTATGTAAATACCGATGCCATGGCTCTCATGTCCACAGCCATGATTGTCTATGCCTGGATTCTGGGTATAGAAGACGGATGGAGCTATCGCTGTTGTATGCTGCTTTCCGTGGGAATCGGAATCTGTGCGCTGTCTTATTACAATGCCTATGGATTTATTCTGTGCAGTATTGTGATTTTTGGCAGTACACTGTTGATAGAAGGGAAGAAAAATGGCGAGTATCGTACTTTTGTAACACGGGGAGCCTTTGTCTGTGTTCTGGTGCTTGTTTTGATCAGCTGGTGGTTTATACGAAATTACATAATCTACGACGGAGATTTTCTGGGAAGAACGGCTTCCGCCATCAGCGCTGAGAAGTATGCCATGAAGGGCTTTAAGCCTTCCGATAAGGTGACGCCTGCAGCCATTGGTATGACCTTTTTCCAAATGTTAGGAGAAAACTTTGCCAACACTACCATTTCCTGGGTGGAGCTGGTGTCGCGAAGCTTTGTGGGAAGATTTGGAAGTCTGGATGTATGTATGCCTGCCTGGGTGGAAAACAATTACATGGATTTTATCAAGGGCGGCTTCCTTCTGGTATTTATTCATCCGGTGAAGACGTTTGCCCTCCGTGAGAATGGGGAATTTTGCAGAGAAGGTATTTTCAACTGGTGTATGCTGGTTGCCATGATCATTCCCAACGTGTTGAATGCCTATTATTCCTACAGCTCCGATTACCAGCCCCAGGGACGCTACAGCCTTCCCATGCTGGTTCCGCTGGCCTATTTTGTAATCAAAGGCTACGGTCATCTGCTGGATGAACTGGTGAAGAACGAGAAGGTACGCAAGGGAGTTTACGTGACGGTCTGTGTGCTGTTGGTGGTATTGAGTGTCTACGTATATCTGAGCGTATTCTGGCCCACCTATATGCCGGGGTCTTTTAGTATCGGTGCATTTTTGGAAGGAGCATCATAATGTCAAAGAACAATATTGAATGGGGACGCCTTGTAAAAAAGCTGTCCCCTTATACAATTCAAAAAGGGCTTCGTTATCTGAAGCACTATGGTCTGAAGGAATTCTGGGTTCGCTTAAATGAGCGGTTTGAGCCGGAGGAAATTCCTTATGAGGGATGGTATGCCCAGTATGTGCCTTCCCAGCAGCGGTTGGATGCACAGCGAAGGAAACACTGGAAGATTCAGCCCAAGATCAGTGTGGTGGTTCCTGCGTACAAGACACCAGAGGAATTCTTACGCCAGATGATGGATTCCCTGCGAAATCAGACGTATGCAAACTGGGAGCTGTGTATCGCCAATGGCAGTCCTGAGGATCAGGCTATGGCAGCAGTCCTTGCTGAGTATAGTCGGGAAGACAATCGAATTCGCTATGAAAACCTAAAGGAAAACCTGGGAATCGCGGAGAACACCAATGCGGCATTTCAGATGGCAACAGGAGAGTTTGTAGGGCTTCTCGACCATGATGATCTATTGGCTCCCAATGCTCTGTATGAGATTGCCTCTGTTATTGAGAAAAACAGTCAGGCGGATGTAATTTACACCGATGAGGACAAGGTGACCACAGACCTGACAGAGCATTTTCAGCCTCATTTAAAGCCGGACTTTAATCTGGATCTTCTACGCTCTAACAATTATATCTGCCATTTCTGTGTAGTTCGAAGAAGCATCGTGGAAGAAATAGGAGGCTTTCGCCGGGAGTTTGACGGCGCCCAGGATTATGACTTTATCTTCCGCTGCACAGAGGCGGCCAGAGAAGTATGCCATGTGCCGGAGATTCTCTATCACTGGAGGACTCATAAGGCATCCACGGCAGACAACCCTGCCAGTAAAATGTACGCCTTCGACGCAGGCAGGCGTGCCATCGAGGCCCACCTTCAGAGAAGCCACGT
Organism: uncultured Lachnospiraceae bacterium; assembly: GCA_947039785.1. Lineage (GTDB taxonomy): Bacteria > Bacillota > Clostridia > Lachnospirales > Lachnospiraceae > JALFVM01. The sequence continues at coordinate 20,922 of CAMQZX010000009.1, forward strand.
CACAGGTGTTGTGAGCCACACCAAGGATCTGGGCTTTTATCAGGTGGAATATCCGGTACAGAAGGAAGACTTGATTTCCATTATCATTCCAAACAAGGACGAAAAAGAATCGCTGGAAAAATGTCTTCAGTCCATCTGGAAGAAATCTACTTACAAGAATTATGAAATCCTGATTATTGAGAACAACAGTACCAGTCAGGAGATCTTCGATTACTACGAAGAATTGAAAAAAAAGGAAAATATCCGCATATTAACATGGAAAAGAGAATTTAACTATTCCGCAATTAACAATTTTGGGGTACAATATGCAAGAGGAGAGTATCTGCTCTTTTTAAATAATGATGTGGAAGTGATTACAGCAAACTGGATGGAGCGTATGCTGGGGAATTGCCAGCGTAAGGAAGTGGGGGCCGTGGGCGTGAAGCTTTACTATCCCGACAATACTATCCAACATGCGGGTTGTGTCATCGGAATCGGCGGAATTGCCGGACACATGTTTGTGGGAATGGACAGAAGCCGTACCGGATATCTGCACAAAGCATCCATCCAGCAGGATTTAAGTGCTGTCACTGCCGCCTGCATGATGATGAAGCGGGAAGCTTTTGCGAAAACCGGTGGTTTTACTGAAGCCTTGTCGGTGGCGTTTAATGATGTGGACTTGTGTTTGAAAGTAGGACGGGAGGGATATCTTATTGTGTACGAGCCTCATGTGGAGTTGTACCACTACGAGTCCAAAAGCCGGGGGGCTGAAGACAGCGAAGCGAAAATACGAAGATTTCAGGGAGAAATTGAATATATGCGCAGTCACTGGATTGACATATTGAAGAAAGGGGATCCCTGTTACAACAAAAATCTGTCCCTGACAAAATGGAACTATTCCTTACGCCCCATTGACCAGGGAAAATAGATGGAGAACTATATGTACGAAGTATCCGTAATTATACCAAACTACAATGGAAGTAAATATTTAAGGGGATGCCTGAATGCATTGCTCAAGCAAAGATTTACAAATTTTGAGACCATACTGGTGGACAATGGTTCCACGGACGAGAGTGTGGATATGATCCGGCAGAATTATTCCTGGGTGAGGCTAATCCAACTTTCGGAAAATTTTGGATTCTGTAAGGCGGTCAACGAAGGAATTTATGCCAGTCAGGCTCCCTATGTGATTCTTTTGAATAATGATACCTGCGTGGATGAGAATTTTGTGGGAATGCTGCTTCAGGGAATCAAAAAGCGCAAGAAGCGTTTTTCCTGTCAGGCGAAGATGATTCAGTATCATGAACCATCTCGGATGGACGATGCCGGCAATTATTATAATGCATTGGGCTGGGCGTTTGCCAGGGGAAAAGGAAAGCCCGTGGATAAATACCAGACAGAAATGAGGGTATTTTCCTGTTGTGGAGGCGCATCAATTTATCGAAAAGCAGTATTTGAGGAAATCGGATACTTTGACGAAGAACATTTTGCTTATCTGGAGGATACGGATGTGGGCTATCGGGCCAGAATCTTTGGCTATCAGAATACTTACATTCCCCAGGCGCAGGTGTATCATGTGGGAAGCGGAACCAGCGGTTCCCGATACAATTTATTTAAGGTCCGCTATTCTTCCAGAAACAATGTCTACCTGATTTACAAAAATATGCCTCTGTTCCAAATTCTTTTGAATTTGCCCTTTTTGCTGGTGGGATTTGGAATTAAGCTGGCGTTTTTTGCCGTGAAGGGCTTTGGAAGAGAGTATGCGGCAGGAATCTGTAACGGAATTCTTCTCTGTAAAAAAGAGAAGAAAGTTCCTTTTTATAGAAAAAATATACTGAATTATTGTTCGATTCAGCTTGAATTATGGATTAATATAATTCGTAGATTTGCAAACTAGACGATGAAATTTAATGGAAAAATGAGATAAATATTGTGCAGAATACAGGTGAAACATTGCACCAGGAGAAAAATTTATAGAAATTTTAGGAATTCCGGGTGATTTAAGTTGCCTTTTTCGCTTTTCTATTATATAGTAGTAGTTATGAAATCAGTTGAGGTGATAGAACATTGATAAAAGATAACCAAAAGCATTTCAATCGTCTTCATGTCTTGATTGATGCTTTTGTAATTGCCGCGTCGTATTTGCTGGCGTGGCTTGTGAAATTCGAAGGCCCGTTCTCAGAAGGGGCTGTTAAGGCCTTGTCTTTCCAGCAGTATATGTCTGCGCTGGTGTTTATGGTTCCGGGCTATTTGATTTTGTATTATGCTTTTAGTCTGTATACGCCGAAGAGAATGCAGGGAAGACGGCTGGAGCTGGCAAATATTATGAAAGCCAATACCCTGGGGGTGTTGATTCTGGTAGTTGCTCTGTATGTACAGAAGCAAATGGATTTCTCCCGTGGATTTCTGGGTATTTTTTATGTCATTAACATTATAGCAGAAACTGGTGTCCGAAATGTAATTCGATATGTCCTCCGGGATATGCGTAGGAAGGGATATAACCAGAAGCATGTAGTTTTGGTGGGATACAGCCGCGCCTCTGAGGAATTTATTGACAGAGTGCTTCACAATCCTCAATGGGGATATAATATCCGTGGAATTCTAGACGACAATGTGGAAGCCGGAACCACTTATAAAGGGATTAAAGTGCTTGGACGCATTGCCAATCTGATGGTGATTCTGCCGGAGAATAAGCTGGATGAGATTGTCATTACTCTGGGTCTGAGTGAATATTATCGTCTGGAAGAAATTGTTGGTCTTTGTGAGAAATCCGGCGTGCATACAAAATTTATACCGGATTATAATAATATTATCCCCACAAAGCCTTACACAGAGGATATTCTGGGGCTTCCCGTCATCAATATCCGACATGTGCCTTTGAGCAATACCTTTAATGCCATGGTAAAGCGATTGATGGATATTGGGGGTTCCATTGCATGTATTATATTATTTTCACCTGTGATGCTGATTGCATGTCTGCTAATTAAGATCACTTCTCCGGGACCATTGATTTATAAGCAGGAGAGGGTAGGTCTTCATAATAAGACATTTAAAATGTACAAGTTTCGATCAATGGAGGTTCAGCCGGAAAGTGAAGAGAAGAAGGCATGGACAACGAAAAATGATCCGAGAGTGACTGGGATAGGTAAGCTAATGAGAAAGACCAGTATTGATGAACTCCCTCAGTTATTCAACATTTTTAAAGGAGATATGAGTCTGGTAGGACCGAGACCGGAGAGACCTTTCTTTGTAGAGAAATTCCGTGAGGAAATACCGCGCTATATGGTGAAACATCAGGTTCGTCCGGGTCTGACCGGATGGGCACAGGTAAATGGATTTCGGGGCGATACGTCCATTCGCAAAAGGATTGAGTGCGACTTATATTATATTGAGAACTGGACCATTAGCCTGGATATTAAAATCCTGTTTTTAACCATATTCAAAGGATTTGTAAATAAAAACGCGTATTAGAAGGAAGAATAAAGGGGAAAGTTATGGCTAGACGAGGAAGAAAAAGACGTACATTCTTATTTATTTTTGAATTACTCATTTTGCTTGTACTCTTGGGCGGCTTATATGTCTATGGACAGATTAATTCCAAGCTGAATAATCTTCAGAGTGCGGAACTGGATATGGATAAGGTTGAGTATAATAATCTGGTATCCAGTGAGAAATTAACCGGATTTACCAATATCGCGCTGTTTGGTGTGGATTCCAGAAGTGCTGAGGATGCTTATACCAGTGCAAACAGTGATACGATTATCATCGCCAGTATCAACAATGATACCAAGACGATGAAGCTGTGTTCCGTGTATCGTGATACCATGTTGGTGGTGGGACAGACGGAGAGCGGAGAAGATTCCTATCAGAAATGTAATGCTGCCTATGCCTACGGCGGTGTGGAGCGGGCAATTTCTATGCTGAATACAAACCTGGATCTGAATATTTCCGAGTATGTCAGTGTAGATTTTAATGCCCTTGCCACTGTGATTGATCTGCTGGGAGGTTTGGATATTGAGATGACAGGTGCTGAAGTAGAGCATATGAATAACTACTGTGTGGAGACTTCAGAGGTAACCGGCAAGAGTTATACACCGATTCCAAGACCGGAAAGCGATGAGTACGTGGATACATACCACCTGAATGGTGTTCAGGCTACGTCTTATGCGAGAATCCGTTACACGGCAGGTCTGGATTTTGAGAGGACAGAACGTCAGCGTCTGGTTATTCAGAAGATTGTGGAGAAAGCCAAGAAGTCCAGTCTGGCCACACTTACCAATATTATGGATGAGGTGTTCCCACTGGTTAAGACTTCTCTGAGTAAGGAAGAGATTTTTACTATGGGGGCAGGTATGCTGTCTTACAAGTTTGGCGAGACTACTGGATTCCCGTTCCAGCTTTATCCGACTGACATTGAAGGCAAGGGATCTGTTCTGATTCCCACAACACTGGAATACAATGTCAATCTTCTTCATCAGTTCCTGTTTAACGATCAGGCATATCAGCCCAGTGAGACCGTTATACAAAGAAGTGAAAGAATCATAGAAATTTCCGGTTATGGATTTGATCCTGATACCGGTCAGATTACCACGGCAGGTTCCTCCAGTTCTTCCGGAACCGGAAAAGGCGGCTGGTAACCTGCGATAAAATACGTGGAAAGACAGGGGACGGAGAGAACCGCAGGATACAGGGCGGATTTCTCCGTCCCCGATGCATTACACAAGAAAAAATGTAAACATGTGTTGGCAGGAGGAAAATGAGAAACTCATGAAAAAGACAGTGGATGTAATTATTCCGGTCTATAAGCCGGATGAGAGATTTCGTAAGCTGATGACCAGACTGGAGCGTCAAACCTGTGCTCCAAGGAAGATTATTTTGATGAATACAGAGAAGCAGTATTGGAAGCCGGAATATATTCAGGGCTGTTCCAATGTGGAAGTACATCATCTTACCAAGAAGGAGTTTGATCACGGGGCAACCAGAAAGGCGGCAGCTCTTTTGTCCACGGCAGATATTATGGTGTTTATGACTCAGGATGCCATGCCCTATGATACCCGTCTCATTGAACAGTTGGTGGACAGTTTTCAGATTGAGGGTGTGAAGGCAGCATATGCCCGTCAGCTTCCCACCTACGACTGCAGTACTCTGGAGCGTTACACCAGAAGCTTTAATTATCCCGAGACTTCCAGTGTAAAATCTGCGGAAGATTTGTCCACAATGGGAATTAAGACTTTTTTTTGCTCCAACGCATGTGCCGCTTACGATAAGGAAATATATAAAGAATTGGGCGGTTTTGTAAAGCAGGCGATTTTTAATGAGGATATGATTTATGCTTCTAAAGTGATTCAGGCAGGATATAAGATTGCCTATGCCGCAGATGCTCAGGTGATTCATTCTCATAACTATACCTGCAGGCAGCAGTTTCACAGAAATTTTGATCTGGGGGTTTCCCAGGCAGATCATCCGGAAGTGTTTCAGTCAGTATCTTCTGAGGGGGAGGGCGTGAAGCTGGTGATGCAGACGGCGAAATATGCCCTGTCCGTTCACCGACCTGGACTGTTGGTATCTTTGTTCTTTCAAAGTGCTTTCAAATATATGGGATATTTTCTGGGTAAACGATATCGCCATTTACCCAAAAAAATGGTTTTGTTCTGCACCATGAACCGGGATTACTGGAGCAAAGTGTTCTCTTAAATCTGGTTAGTGAAATTCGTTTCACAATTTATTAATTGGTTTATCACAATTTCAACACAATTGCTTGGTAGACTATGAAGCATAGAGAGAGGTGTGTGTTCGGCAGTTGTAGTCTGGCACACCAGTGCGGATACGAAAGGGGAAATATGAGAAATGGATAACAATTTTAATCATAATGGTTGCGGGGATGATTCCGGTCACAGTAGTCAGGAACGGTCTTATGATTTTTATGAAGTGAATAAGGCGCCGGCGGTACAGCCTCAGCCTGAGATTCCCCAGCCGGAAGAAGAAATTCCTGAGAAAAGACATAGAAGGAAAATGTCAGAAAACGGCATTGGGAAGAAGTTTGGAGTCACCATCACTACAGCACTTGTGTTTGGTCTGGTGGCGGGTGTAGTGTTTCAGGGAGTAAACCTGATAGGAAATAAAGTTTTTAAGACAAATGAGAGTAACAGGAACAGTACTGTAGAGAACGTGCAGATGGTTCCAAGCAGCGCCCAGGCTTCCTCGGATACAAAGGACGATGATGCAGCTGGGGAAGCAGCTTCCGGGAACCTGTCCGTGGCAGATATTGCCAAAAATGCGACGCCGTCAATTGTTGCTATCACAGCGGTCAGCGTGCAGGAAGTGGAGGACTTTTTTGGACGTACGCAGCAGTACGAAGGCGTGGGAAGCGGTTCCGGAATCATCATTGGGCAAAATGACGATGAGCTGCTGATTGCCACCAACAACCATGTGGTAGTGGACTCCAAGAATTTAAGTGTAAGCTTTTACGGGGATGAGGTGGATGCCACTGCTTTGGAGAGCAGCACAACCCAGTACAGTTACAGCCAGGACGCCAGTGATCTTGCTAAGGAATACGCCAAGAATTCTGTGTCAGCTCAGATTAAGGGAACGGATGCGGACAATGACTTGGCAGTGATTGCAGTAAAGAAAGAAGATATTCCGGAAGAAACCATGTCGGAGATTAAAATAGCAACGATGGGAGATTCCGAAAGCCTGGTAATCGGAGAGCAGGTGGTTGCCATCGGTAATGCACTGGGTTATGGACAGTCAGTCACTTCCGGCTGGATCAGTGCTTTGGATCGAAAAATTGATGCAGATACTTCTGATGGCGGTGCAGTAGACGGATTGATTCAGACTGATGCTGCAATCAACCCTGGTAACAGCGGCGGCGCGCTTTTCAATATGAAAGGTGAAGTAATTGGAATCAACTCTGCCAAGTTTGCAGACGAGACAGTGGAAGGTATGGGATTTGCTATTCCTGTAGCTACCGCACAGCCTATTCTGGATGATCTGATGAGCCGTGAGACACGGAGTATTGTAGATGAGGATGATGCCTCTTATATAGGTATTTCCTGTAAGGAAGTGTCGGCAGAGGTCTCTCAGACGTATATGATTCCTACAGGTGTATTTGTGGCGGGAGTAACCAAAGGAGGTCCTGCAGAGAAGGCTGGTATCCAGGCGGGAGATGTGATTACCCAGCTTGATGGAACAAAGATTACTTCCTACGAGGATCTGACCAATCGCCTGCAATATTATGCAGCAGGGGAAACGGTTGATATCGTGGTGCAGAGAGCTGACAGCGGAGAATATAAAGAACATACCTTATCTATCACCTTGGGGGCCAAGAAGGACGCCCAGTAAGGCCGCCGGCAGAATCATTATGAAGTCAGGAGAATAGAATGATTAAGGGGGTAAAAGACAGTTTTTGCCTCCTACGTTATAGAAGATCAAAAGTAAATGAAGGGTTGCTGTACATGAGGGGGCTACACGGTCAGTCACGTACAGCAGCTTTTTTGTTGCCAAGCATGCGTGAAAAGTAACGAATATGTTACTGTTCACGCACCACTGTCCCGCGAGGTGTTTTGGGGCTGATGGCACCAAAATCCCGAGACATGCAGCGCGAAATGATGCAATATGCATCATTTCTGTGCATCGCGCAGCGTGTTGCTGGGAACGGAGTGAACAGTAACACGAATATGGCTAAATTATGGGTAATTTAGAAAAAGTTAATTTGTGAATCAGAAGTATTGTGATATAATTGATAAATATATAGGACTAAGATTATAGACCTGGAAAGTGAGGTTCATTTATGATAGATGATAAAGAAAAACAGCAGGATTCCGTGGAGGAAGTGGTGACCTCCGGGGTGGAAGACAACAATGACACCGATGACTATGAGAAAATATGCTTTTTATGCCGCCGGCCGGAGAGCAAAGCGGGAAAGATGATCAGTCTTCCAAGCAACATTCACATCTGTGCGGATTGTATGCAGAAAAGCTTTGACAGCATGAACAATGTCAATTTGAACTACAATGACATTATGCAGAACATGCAGAATATGCCCAATATCTCTATGATTGATCTGAGCAGTCTGCAAAACCAGGCACCGCAGCAGAAGGTGAAAAAGAAACCGAAGAAAAAGGAGAAGGAAATTCCCAAAACATTGGATATCCGATCCATTCCGGCACCTCATAAGATCAAGGCAAGTCTGGACGATTATGTGATCGGGCAGGAATATGCCAAAAAGGTTATGTCTGTGGGGGTATATAATCATTACAAACGCGTGGCCACAGACACCATGGATGAGATCGAGATTGAGAAATCCAATATGCTGATGATTGGACCTACAGGGTGCGGTAAGACTTATCTGGTAAAAACTCTGGCGAGACTTTTGGATGTTCCCCTTGCCATTGCCGATGCCACTTCTCTTACAGAGGCTGGCTACATTGGAGACGATATTGAAAGTGTGATTTCCAAGCTGCTGGCTGCTGCCGACAACGATGTGGAGAGAGCAGAGCAGGGAATTGTATTCATCGATGAGATTGATAAGCTGGCAAAGAAAAAGAACACCAATCAGCGAGATGTCAGCGGAGAGGCTGTACAGCAGGGACTTTTGAAATTGCTGGAGGGAAGCGATGTGGAGGTCCCTGTAGGAGCCAACAGCAAAAATGCCATGGTACCTCTGGTGACAGTCAATACCAGAAATATTTTATTTATCTGCGGCGGTGCATTCCCGGATTTGGAGAATATTATCAAAGAACGTCTCAACAAGCAGGCATCCATTGGATTTAAAGCCGATTTGAAAGATAAATACGACAACGATCCCACCGTGCTTGAGAAGGTGACTGTAGATGATCTGAAAGCCTTCGGAATGATTCCCGAGTTTCTGGGACGACTTCCGATTATCTTTACTTTGAGTGGACTGACCAGAGACATGCTGGTGAAGATTTTGAAGGAGCCAAAGAACGCCATTTTAAAACAGTACCAGAAGCTTCTTGCGTTGGATGAAGTGAAGCTGGAGTTTGAAGATGAGGCGCTGGAAGCTATTGCAGACAAGGCCATGGAGAAGAAGACAGGAGCCCGTGCGTTGCGTGCCATATTGGAACAGTACATGCTGGATATTATGTACGAGATTCCCAAAGATGACAGTATTGGCGAGGTAATCATTACCCGCGGGTACATAGAGAACACTGGAGGACCAAGAATATTGCTGCGGGGACAGGAATTGCCGCGTCTGGAAGCAGCAGGAAATTAAGAAGGAGGAGCAAAATTATGACAGATGATTTTTTTACAGAGTTTGGAGAAACCATCTCAAAGACAGCCAAAGACATTGGAACAAGAGCTGACAGTTTCATTTCAGGACAGAAAATCCGCACAAAGATTATGTCGGAGCAAAGATCCATTGACCGTGCATTGGAAGACATTGGAACCTTGATCTATGAGAAATATGTAAATGGAGAGGCTATTGACGAATCCGTAACCGCATTGTGCGACGAAATTACCAGAAGAAAAGTGACCATTGCTAAGTACCGCGAGAAGGTAGCCAAAATGAAAGGCCGTAAGGTCTGCCCGGCCTGCGGAGCCAGTGTTCCGGCAGATGCTGCTTTCTGTATGCAGTGCGGAGCACCATGCAAAGACGAGGAAGAGACACCTGCACAGGAGGCTGCCCAGACATGTGAGGAAGCTAAAGATGCAGCCGATGAAGTTTCTGAAAAAATTCAGGAGGCAGTTGAGAAAGAAGAGGAAGAACAGGAGTAGCCTATGGTGTATCTTCTGATTGTTCTTGGAATTTTCTGTCTGGACTATCAGGTGAAATCCTATATTGACAGTCACCATCTTCAGGGAGTCAATGAAGAATATTTGGGAGGAAAGCTAATCCTCAAAAATTACCATAATGGGGAGGGCGGCTTCAGCTTATTTAAAAGAAATCCTGAGGTTGGAATTAATCTGTCTTTTGTGGTGCTGATTTGCGTGGGATGGGAGTTTGTCAAGCTTTTGTTTACCAAAGGATATTCCCTTCTTAAGATTGGGCTTGGGTTGATTCTTGGCGGCGGACTGAGCAATTTTCATGACAGAAAGACCAAGGGATATGTGACAGATTATTTCAGTTTCGGAGTGGGAAATAAGAAGTTTCGCAACACAGTATTTAACCTGTCAGATTTGTTTATTTTTGCCGGAGCAGCTATTTACATGATCGCTCAGGTATTATCCGCAATAAAAAAGAAATAATAAAGAGGGTATCCTGGGAGTGCAGGCAGCATCTTTGTGGGCTGCCTTGGCCTGGGATTCCCTTTTTTACTGTCAAGCATGTGTGAAAAGGCTCAGTGGACCTTTTCTAAAGGTGCTATAAATGTATGATGATGCAAGGGAGGAAAATTATGGCGAAATACGTAATGGCACTGGATGCCGGAACTACCAGCAATCGGTGTATTCTATTTAACGAAAAAGGTGAGATGTGCAGTGTGGCACAGAAGGAGTTTACCCAGATTTTCCCAAAACCCGGCTGGGTGGAGCATGATGCCAAGGAAATATGGTCCACACAGCTTGGCGTTGCAGTGGAAGCCATGCAGAAACTAAATATCACCGCGTCAGATATTGCCGCCATCGGCATTACCAACCAGAGAGAGACTGCCATAGTTTGGGACAAATATACGGGAGATCCTGTGCATAATGCTATTGTCTGGCAGTGCCGACGGACTTCAGAATATTGTGACAGTCTGAAAGAGAAGGGATTGACAGAAGAATTTCGCCGTAAGACAGGACTTATTATTGATGCCTATTTTTCAGCCACCAAGGTAAAGTGGATTTTAGATAACGTGGAAGGCGCCAGAGAGCGGGCCGAGAGAGGGGAATTGCTTTTCGGAACTGTGGAGACCTGGCTGATCTGGAAACTGACCAAAGGAAAAGTACACGTGACCGATTATTCCAATGCTTCCAGAACCATGTTGTTTAACATTAATGATTTGTGCTGGGATGAGGAAATTTTGAGAGAGATGGATATCCCACGCTCCATGCTTCCTCAGGCAAAGCCTTCCAGCTGTATTTATGGGGTGGCAGACTCCTCCTACTTTGGCGGAGAGATTCCCATTGCCGGAGCGGCAGGTGATCAGCAGGCGGCGCTGTTTGGCCAGACCTGCTTTACGGCAGGAGAGGCAAAAAATACTTACGGAACAGGTTGCTTCCTGTTGATGAATACGGGGGAGGTACCAGTATTTTCCAGTAACGGTCTTGTGACTACAATTGCATGGGGATTGGACGGAAAAGTAAATTATGCGCTGGAGGGTTCTATTTTTGTGGCGGGAGCTTCTATTCAGTGGCTGCGTGACGAGATGCGGCTGATTGACTCTGCGGCAGATTCTGAATATATGGCAACGAAGGTGTCGGATACCAACGGTTGTTACGTGGTTCCTGCCTTCACAGGACTGGGAGCCCCGCACTGGGATCAGTATGCCCGGGGAACTATTGTGGGAATTACCAGAGGTGTGAATAAGTATCACATTATCCGGGCCACCCTGGAATCCATTGCTTATCAGGTTAATGATGTGCTTCGCGCCATGGAGGCAGATTCCGGCATTACCCTCAATAGTCTGAAGGTAGACGGCGGCGCCAGTGCCAATGATTTTCTGATGCAGGTACAGGCGGACATTATTGATGCTCCGGTACAGCGTCCCTGCTGTGTGGAGACCACAGCCATGGGAGCTGCCTATCTGGCAGGATTGGCTGTTGGTTACTGGAGAAGCAGAGATGATGTGCTGCGCAACTGGAGTATTGACAGGATTTTCCAGCCAAAGATTACTGCAGCCCAGCGGGAAGAACGCCTTGACGGATGGCAGAAAGCGGTGAAGCGAAGCTATAGCTGGGCGGAGAAAGACAATTAATTTTGTCAAAGAAATCTCCCGCTTTTATGCACAGAGCGTGAAGCGGGAGAGGGACTTCATTGATGTTTTGTTATATATAGTTTATACATAGTGTTTATCGAAATGGTTCAGCAAAAGAGTCTGAACCTTTTCCGGTTCCTGGGCCTTACTGGTCGTTTTCTTTAAATCCTATTTATCGTTTTTCTTAACCTCTGTCATTTTCATAGCACGAACTTTCAGCGGCAGACCAAACAATGTGATAAATCCATCTGCATCATGGTGGTCATACATATCGCCGGTTGTGAAGGAGGCAAGAGATTCGCTGTACAGGCTGTATGGAGAGGTGGTACCAGCTTTGGTGATATTACCTTTGTAAAGCTTAAACTTTACTTCACCGGTCACATACTCTTGTGTGGATTCTACAAATGCCTGGATTGCCTCGCGAAGCGGTGTGAACCATTTTCCCTCGTATACAATCTGTGCGAACTGGCTTCCAAGTTTTTTCTTGGTTTCCATTGTCTCACGGTCAAGAATCAGTTCTTCCAACTGGTCATGTGCTTCCATCAGGATGGTTCCGCCTGGTGTCTCGTATACACCGCGTGATTTCATACCTACTACACGGTTTTCTACGATGTCAGCAATACCAATGCCATGCTTGCCGCCCAGTACATTCAGCTCTTTGATGATGTCGGAAACCTTCATTTCCTTGCCGTTTATGCTGGTTGGAATACCTTTTTCAAAGGTCATGGTTACATATTCGCCTTCATCCGGAGCTTTCTCAGGTGTTACGCTCAGAACTAACAGATGATCATAGTTTGGCTCGTTGGCCGGGTTTTCCAGCTCCAGACCTTCGTGGCTGATGTGCCATAAGTTACGGTCGCGGCTGTAGCTGTGGCTTGCATCGAATGGAAGATCGATACCATGGGCTTTGCAGTACGCAATCTCATCTTCACGGGACTGGATGGTCCATACATCTGTCATTCTCCATGGAGCAATAATCTTCAGATCAGGAGCCAGAGCTTTGATTCCCAGCTCAAAACGAATCTGGTCATTTCCCTTACCGGTAGCGCCGTGACAAATTGCGGTTGCTCCCTCTTTGCGTGCGATTTCTACTAGTTTCTTTGTGATTGCAGGTCGAGCCATGGAAGTTCCCAGCAGATATTTGTGCTCGTATACGGCACCTGCCTGTACGCAAGGCATGATGAAATCCTCAGAGAACTCATCAACGATATCCTCAATATATAATTT
>CAMQZX010000010.1 GCA_947039785.1 uncultured Lachnospiraceae bacterium
GGGAATATATTATTCTTTTATTACATTTTTGTCAAGCAAAAATCACAAATTTTCTTTAACTCTTTTTAAGAACTTCAATATTCCACTGGCGAATATTATATATCATAAGCAAATAAAATGCTAGTGTTTTTGAGAAATTGGTGAGATTTCACTGATTATATATTTTCTGAGGGGCTATAATTCTACAAATAGCCCATATACAGAAGCAATTTGGGGAGTTTTTACCTGGAAACATCTGAATGTTGCCTGACAGCTCAGATCCCCCGCCCAAGCATTGTATCTTTTCTATTGTTCTCCTGTCACACTCTCCCACTTTTGTCACAGCCTTTTCCAGAATTTTTTCCAATACAAATATGTCAAAAATCAATCTCAGAGCAATAATACCCTTATATTTCAAGTCATAACTAAAGTAACTATGTTATAAAATCATAAATAAACCGCATTCTTATATGAATTATATAAAAATGGAATAAATGATTCTATATTCGCATTATTTATCCTGATTTTTTATGGAATAATTTAGGTAGGAGGTGAGTATCATGAAAAATATAAAGTTTGTACGTGTATCACGGGATATTACTCAATTAAAGGTACAGATGGATACTGGTATCAGTCAGAGCACTATTTCCAAGTATGAAACTGGAGAGGCTCTTCCTACGGTGGAAAATCTGATGCTGCTTGCGAACTATTACGATGTAAGTCTTGACTATCTGATGGATCGAACTTCTGTCCAGAGGAGTTATCCCAATCAGTAACATTATCACCATACATATTTCTGCTATTACCATATTCGTTAAGCTCCTGATTGTACCTTTCATCGAGCATGCATAGACAGCAGAACAACCTAAACATCTCATTTCCGTAAATATTCTGCTGCTATGTATGCTTTGCTTAAGTCCCTTATCGCGTTGTTAATCAGCTCAACATCCAGATTCATTGAATCTTTCTGCGAATAATTACACAAAAGCGCTGCCAGAGCTATCACCCGGCAGCGCTAACTTGAAGCTGCATTAAAAAATCAACTTATGTCTCTCATAATGCAGTTCCTCCATATAATCCATATTTTCTATAAAATCCTTTTAATCCACATTCTTGGATTCGTCTGCCAGATACTCGAAGAAATCAAAGTCAGCATAATGCTGATGTTTTACCCGGTCGGCGCAGGTGAGACCCACCATGGTGCCTGTGAATTCTCCGTATTTACAGTACTCATCAGAGAATTTAGTAGTGTCAAACACACGGCCAATCTTCTGATACTGTTCGTTGTCATAGCTCCATTCAAACCAGGATTTTCTTCCCTGGATATAAAGCCTCAGATAAATTGGCTGTTCTACCACCGGGATTCTGGTATTTAGAAACTCCGTCTTTTCTCCATTTTCCAGATGAATAATGGATAGGGCACTCTGTCCTAAAGTCTCGCTGTAGTATTTGCGCAAATTGATGTAGTTCATGTTATCGTAGTATAAAATCAATCCAGCACTATGTTGATGAACTTCCGGGGTAAACTCCATTTTGGTGGTGATTCTGGCATAAACGCTGGTAAGCTTACGAGCAAGGATACTAACCTTATTCAAAGAGGTTCTTGACTCCTGTCCCCGGATTCTCACATAGCCTGGTCTTGCCTTCACGTCTGCGAAGCGTTGAGGCATAATACGGGGCGCATAGTAGAAATTGCCCAGCTCTTCTCCGTCGAAATCGTCAAAGTCTGGTATCTTAGCCAAGGGGACCTCCGGCAGAGAGCTTTCCTCCACCTCCATTTTCGCCAGATTACTTCCGTCTGCCATGCGAAGCCATCCATCTTCAGTCCACTTCATCTTCTGGATAGCAGTTTCCCGTCCCAGGGTACAGCGCAGCTCCGGGGCAAATGGACGTGCGCAAAGATGTACAAGATACACTTCTTTCGTGGGCAGCTCCACATAACTTCCGTGACCAGATTTCTGAAGAATAGAATCAGGATTGTAGTATTTGGTTTTTAAATGGTCTGGGTCGTGACGCTCATTGGACTCTCCAGGTACACTGGTGACAATGGGATTCATAGGATCCTTCTCATAAGGCCCCCATACATTTTCAGAGCGCCCCATGGTGACACAGTGATTATAGCCTGTGCCGCCCTCTGCACACATGATATAGTAGTAATCTCCCCTTTTTGTCAGATGAGGCGCCTCAATGCAGCCCCGGTCTGTTCCGCCTCCCCATATTTTTCTGGGATAGCCTACAATTTCCTTTTTCTCAGGGGAGTACTCTACCATGCAGATAGAACCTGGCTTTTCATAGCCTTCGCGAGTCTCCCATTCCAGTGATACAATGTATTTCTTCCCATCGTCATCGTGGAAAACTGAAGCATCAAAACCAGAGGAATGCAGATATACCGGCTCAGTCCATGGGCCACGGATATCCTTTGCTGTAATTACATAGTTATCCACATCAAAGTAGCGTGCATTCATGGAATTCATCACACCGTACACCACATAGAACAAGTCCTCTCCCTCACAATAAGTCAGACATGGCGCCCAGATGCCCTTGGCAGAAGGCAGCTTTCTAAGCTCCACCTTCTGATCATCAGTCAGCACATGGGTATACAGTTCCCAGTTTTTCAAATCTTTGGAATGATAAATGGGAATTCCCGGGAACCACTCAAAGGTGGATACTGCTGCATAATAATCCTCTCCCTTTCTGCAAATACAAGGGTCTGGATTAAAGCCTTTAAAAATTGGATTGACAATCATTACTATTCTCCCTCCTCAATTACTCCGTTGACAATGGATATCTCAAAATCCTGCGTTCTTCCAACTGCATCTCTCCTTATGTAAAATCTATTTGCTTCCTTTCCATTTTCCCTGAGAAAGATCTGCAATTGCTTTGTCGTAATGCTTATCCAGATCAAAGAACAGCATACATACCACGCCAATCACGCAAGTGATAAGCGGTACCCAGATGCAAGCCACATTGATGGATGTGATGGCGGATGCACTGGTTGGGTCTGCGTTAAAGTTTCCTGCTGCCAGAATCCATCCAAGTGCGGCTGTTCCGATACCGGAACCAACTTTCATACAGAAGGAAGAGGCTGCATTTCCCATTCCCATAGCCTGTACGCCTGTCAGCCAGGAACCATATGTGATGGCATCCTGCAAAAGACCAAACATAGTAGCCGCACCGCATCCGAAGGCAGCTCCTTTCAGAACATTACATGCGATAACCAGAGTAACATTACTTCCAACCAGAGCAGTTAACACAAATGCAACGGAAGCTGCAGCCATCCCAATCATTGCAGTATAACGTTTACCGATTTTCTTCATGATAAACGGTGTGATAAACATCATAACAATCTGTGCCATGGACAAAGCATTGGAGGTTGCTGCAAATACAGCCTCATCGCCCAATACATACTGTGCAAAATAGTAGGCGCTTCCGAAGAAGGTAGACATCATAAAGTACAGACAGAACAGGAAAATTACCATTAAAATCCAGTATTTATTTACCACAAGACTCTTCAGACACTCCACAATGGAAGGTCCTTTCTCTACTTTCCCATCCTCAGAAACAGTTCCATCTGTTACACGTTCCTGACAGAAGAAAAAGGTAACCAGATTCAGAAGGATAAACACGATTGAAAGTGCGATAAATGTAAGGGTCCATCCCCTCTGACTGTTGGAATCTCCGCCGCCAAAGAATGTACATAATTTCATGACAAAAGTATTAACAGTCATGGTACCGGCTGTTGCAAGCAGCATACGGAAGTTTCCCAACAGGCCCCGTTCGTACTGATTTGTGGTCATCAGGCCCTGCAGTGTTGCATAGGGTACATTCAGACCAGTATAAAATACAGTGGAAACCAGGTTATAAGTCAAAAACATATACGCGATCTGAATCTGCCCTGCCAGAGAGGAAGGAACAGTGAACATCAGCACGGTACAAACGCCAAGAGGTATACACATTCTGAGGATCCATGGACGGGCTTTTCCCCATTTGCTGTGTGTCTTATCCACGATACGCCCCATGATCAGGTCAGATACACCGTCAAAAATTTTGGAAATCGCCATGATGGATGCCGCCACAGCCGCATCCACACCCAGCACGCTCACGTAATATACCAACAAGAAGGAGGAAATCGATGAATAAATGAGATTTCCGGAATAATCACCCAAACCATACGCCAATCGCTCCATAAATGACAATTTTGCATTGGGGTCTAATATTTTTTGATTGCTACTCATAATCATTCTCCCTTTTCAAAAACAGTTTTCACTCAAAAATCATACTAAAGGTTCTTCAAAAAAATTATTATAAACATTCGTTCAAACAGCTTCACGCAGCAGCATCAACCGCCTATGGGGAACCAGCTCTGGTCCACACATTTTCCAAGATCCCAGCTGTCCCATCCAAACCAGTGAGGCTCATTTACCGTATCCAACAGCAACTTGTAGCTCCAGTAAAAATATCCTCTGCCTTCCTGCCATGCCGCAAGCTGTGCATTGGCAAGCTGCTGATACAGGTGCTGTCTGACATCGGCGCTCATAACGGAGGTATTCTTGGAGAAATCCATACCATTGAGCACTGTCTGGCCTCCCTTGGTATCCACTCCAACTGCGTAAGAATTAAACAAGCACCATTCTCCGCAGACAACAGGCACATACTCTTGCACTTTGGCGATCTGTTTCGCATAATTCTCCTGAATATACTCAATATATCCGTTCAGAGTCTGCTTACATCCCAAAGCCTCTGCAACCATCAGATACTGATGGGTGTCAAGCATGACATTGTGAAAACGGGGCTGTGTAATGAATTCCTTCCAGGCATGTAACTGGAATCCATCATGGAACACCACATATTTATCATCTGCAATATTGGGACGGATACGGTCATAAGCTCTGTCATAAAAGTCCTGCAGAAACTCCAGTGTGTTGGGAGCGCTGCCCATTGCCAGCTCCTTGTCCACCGCCGGGTATCTCTCCGGTACATTCATCATGTTCCACATGTCCTCTGTGATAGGCTCATTGATGGGTGTAATTCCAAACAGACCTTCCCGGTCTCCATAGCGTTTTGCCAGCTTTTCCAACACATCCAGTACAAACTCTACTTCCTGGGGAGTCTGACTCCATTTGCAGACACCGCAGATTCCGCCGTTATCAAATCCGTTCTGGCTAAGAGGGGCTGTGTGCAGATCAATCAGAATCTTCAAATCATATTTTTCCGCCCACGCAAAGGCTTTATCCAACTCCTCAATACAACCGATAAATGGTTTCCTGTCTCCGAAGACAAAGTATGGCACTGGAATACGCACTGTGTTCATGCCGATATGCTTGATACATGCAAAATCACGCTCTGTTATGTACTCACTGCGATGTATCTTAATGCGTGCTTCATATACCTCCGGCGATAACTGCGTCGGCAGATAATACTCATCCTCCGCTGTCGTACCGTCAAATAAGGCCGGACTCATCCACTTTTCCAGGACAAGCCAGTTTCCCAGATTCACACCTTTTACATACATAAGAATTCTCCTTTCTCTTTCGTCATATCGCTTTCTTTTGTAAGAAAATCATAAAAAAAATGGGCACTAAAATATATCATAAATTTTAGTGCCATGTCACAATTCTTATTTCGCAATATTTTTTCTACAAATATAATAAAAACTAATTCTCATTTTTGTGCAATTTTACTTTTTCTTTTTACCATAACGTGTTCGGTACTGACCTGGTGTCATTCCAGTCCATTTCTTAAACACTCTGCCAAAATGGCTTTGGGAAAAAAAAGCATAGGAATATGCAATTTCCTCATACGTATCGTCAGTGTAGATCAGCTGCTGCTTCGCAAAATCAATCTTTTCCCGTGCAATGTAATCACTGAGTTTGATTCCTTCTTCCTTTGCAAAAAGCTGCGATAGATAATTGGCATTCATGTCCAGCTTTTCCGCCAGATCTGCCACAGATATTTTGGCGTGCATGTATTGCAATACCAGCTCTTTACATTTTACAACCACTGGATTTTGCAAAGCTCCTGCCACCGTATCCCGCACAAGACAGCAGAACTCTATTTCTGCCTGCCGTCCAAGAGCCAGAACCTCCCCTTCGTTTGTCATCTCCTCAATTCTTTGAATATAAGTATCAGACATGGTATACGCAATTTCCGGCAGTATGCCCCCTTCTATGGCAGAACGTGTTGCCAGAGTCACCAAAACAATACTCATATCCTTCATATTGCGGAGGCTGTCACGGGACAGGGTGCCCAGTTTCCCCACATATGCTTCCTGAAAACTTTTCTGCAATGCCTCCAGATTTCCCGTCCGAATACTCTCCTGCTCTCTTTTCTCCTGACTATAGGGATTGTGTACTGTCTCATTTTCCTGATTGGAATAAAATACATGGTGCAGCTTTTTGCGCACGGTGAAATCCTGATTCTCGTCAAAAAAGCTTTTCAGCCAAAGCTCACTGGTACCGATGCTTTCTCCTGTTAACATCTCATGGATCATAATTACAATTTCTGAAAAATCTGTCAGCGGCAGGGAATGAAGACGATAGATGCTTCCTTTTTTCAGACCATGTTCCTTTACCAGATATTTGGATGCCAGGCTTGAATATCCATTGACACAACATGGTCCGATGATATACACCTGACTGGAATCACTTACAATTCCATAGATAATCTGATTGGCTTCCAGATAGAGCACCGGATGCTCCAGGTTCCTTTTCTCAATTAAACTGTTTCTGAACTTCTGGTCACACGCCATAATATCCGGCTGCTCCCCGTGATTCACATAAACAGCCAGTTCATTTCCCTCCAGATCGTATAGGTGAATGGGTGCATGGACCAGTCGAATGGCATGTTCACAAAACTGTTCAACGGTCAACGTTCTCTCTCCCTTCTTCTGCCTCTTCCAAAATCACAAGATCCCAGTCCTGAATCTGGATTTTCTCTCCTCTTTGATATTCGGTTTCACTTAGCAAATCCACTGCCTTTTTGTAAGGACAGGTGATGGTATGCTCCTGTTCACTGTAATTAAATATATAATGCAGCAGACTTCCTTCCTGATTTCTTCCGCTTCTTACAGTCAACGGCCACTGCAGCTTATCAATCTCTCTGGATATCCCGGCATCTTTCGCAGCCTGTTCATAAATTTCCTTTAAAAATGTTTTCTCCGTAAAACAGCCCACATAGTATGCACTTCCGTCTCCATATTTATTTCTGGTAATTGCCGCATAGGCTCCCCAATACTTATGTTCATAACACTCCAAAGCTTCGGCAGTATCCGGTTTTAACAGTTCCATAAAATATTTAAGTTTCTTACCGCGCAAAGCTGTCTTCCCCGGATCTGTAAACTGATTATAACTCATTCCAAAGCAATCGCCAAGCTGGTGGGGCTGGGTATCGTGATATACGGAAAGATGTTCATCCGCCACAAAGGATTTAAAAGAACTGACCAGAACGCCGCCATGTTCCACAAAGGCTTTTAATTGCAAAATCAGTTCCTCTGCGGCACTGTAAAGCGCCGGAGTAATGATCATCTTGTATTTCCCCAATTCTATGGCCTGCACATCCACTACATCGCACTCCAGATTCATCTCATACAGACTGTCATACATCCAGCGAACCACATCGTTATAGCTTAACTCTTTATCGATGGGAAACCACTGAAAGGCAGTGAGTGTCCGGTTATCCACAAGCAGAGCAATCTTGTTTTCCTTCTTCAGATGAATCAGCTTGTTTCCCAGCTTCTTCCATTCCTCCCCAAACCTGCCAGCCTCTTCGTAAGCGGGATTGGTATTCAGATCATGGCTTAACAATCCTTTCCAGTATGTCTCATACCCATTGTGAATGGAATGCCAGTTCCAGTACAAAATCCCGTCTGCACCGCTGGCAAGATGGCTGTATGCATGCAACCGCAGTTGTCCCGGATAAGGAGTCCAATATTTAAATGCCTGAGCCTGACATTCCAGCACCAGATAATTGGAATTTTTCAGACTGCGTATGGAGTCTCCTCCAAATGCAATTTCTGCGCCTGACAATTCATCTTGCGTGGGATGATAAATATCGGTTCCCGCAATGGTCAGACATTTTGCCGTCTCATAATGATTGACATCCGGCTGAACGCCATAAGAATAGCCATCCTGGGCAATATCCGCTCCAAACTTTTTCCATTCAAAGTCCAGATTATGAGTAATAAACTGATCCTGTCTCATATACTCCCTCACAATCCCGGCTTGCCAGCTCAGGTAATCTGCCACCAGCTTTCTTTGAAACGCAGAAAATTCCCCCGCCAGTCCACTGTTGACGCATCCTCGTATGTCAGGAAAATCTTCCCAGTCTGCAATAGCATTGCTCCAGTAATTTAGCACAAAAGCCCGATTCAATGCCTGCACTGTCCCAAACCTCTCCTTCAAATATTCCACAAACAATTCCTGTACCTGTTTCGAAGCAGTTCCATAATGCTTTGTCTCATTGTCAATTTGAAATCCAATGACGCAGGGATGATCCGCCACATGGCAGATCAATGCCCGAATCACCCGCTCTGCGCATTGGCGATACGTAGCATTCATAATATCCATAATCTGGCGATGTCCATACCTTGCCTGTCCTTCTTTGGTGGTCACCATGACCTGGGGATCCTTCTTCACAAGCCATGACGGCACTGCATAAGTAGGAGTTCCCACAATCACCTGCATTTTTTCCTTTTCTGCCTGCGCCAGAACCCGATCAATAAAAGAAAAATCAAATTTTCCCTCCCGCGGCTCCAGTGTACTCCAGGTGGATTCCGCAATTCGAACCGTGTTCATTCCCACCTGTTTCATCATCTCAAAGTCTTTTTCTATACGGTCATATGGCATATATTCAGGATAATACGCCGCTCCAAACAAAATTTTCTCGTCCATGGTCTGTCCTCCTGCTTTTTACAGGCACATTCTATCTTAGAATGAAAAAAGCCTCTATCAAAATATTCGGTTTTATATTACAATCTTCGGGAAATGTGGTATGATAATATAAGATTATATGCAGGAGGTTTCTTGATGCACAATCCATCTTCTACAGCCAAACATTTTGACTGTATCAGTGAAAAAATGAAACAAAACATCCAGAAGGAATTCTCCGATATCCTGTTTACCAACCAGGAATATGCACAAAAGCACAATCCTTACGATCAGGAAATCCGGGAGATGTCCAGCATTCGAAATGGAGATCTGGAGCAGCTGGTCAAAAGCTGGGAAGAAGATTACATCGGAAAAATCGGCAAATTGGCAAGGACTCCCCTTCGCCAGTCACAAAATCACGGCATCGTCCTGGTAACCATTGCATCCCGTGCAGCTATTGAAGGAGGGCTGCTGCCTGAAATTGCCTATTCTCTCAGCGACATCTATATCCAAAAGATTGAGGAGGTTCAAAATCCAAAAACTGCATTCCAGTTGGGAAGACAGGCAGAATATCAGTATACCATGCTGGTAAATGAACTGAAAAATAAAAAACCCCTCCCCAAGACAAGACAAAACACGCAGATCAACAAGTGCAAAGATTATATTTTCTCTCATCTTCATGAGAAAATTACCATCTCCGATATTGCAGAAGAATTGTATATAAACAAAAATTATCTGTGTGAACTTTTTAAAAAAGAGGAAAATGTTACCATTGGGGAATACATTCTCCATCAAAAAATTCGTCTCGTACAAAATATGCTGATTTATTCCAAGTATACTTACAGTGAAATCGCTTCCTATTTTGGTTTTTCTTCCCAGAGCCATCTGGGTCATCAGTTTAAAAAAGTAACGGGAATGACCCTTCATCAATACCGGGAAACCTATGGAGTGATTGATATGGATTTTCTGAATAAAAACTGTTAAGGAGAGTATTTTTATGGATCATACACAAAACCAGGATTCCTTTTGGGCGTTAAAAGGCTGCAGTATTGCCACCAAACAGAAATTTATGCAATTTGTCAAAGTGGTCACTTATCCGAAAGGCCACATCTGCCTTCGCGCCCGGGAAAAAACTCCCAATGTCTTTTTTATTCTGGATGGTAAAGTCCAGATTTACAATCTGACAAAATGCGGCAAGAAAAAAATCTTATTTATTCTTGGCAAAAACAATATGGTTAATGAAAGTCTGGTGGGCGATTTCAACACCATCTTTTGCGAAACAATGGAAACCTGCCATTTCTACACAATTCGAAGAGATGTACTTCTAAACCTGATGGAAGCAGATTTTCAGCTCACCAAAACTTTAATGGCATATCAGGAGAAAAAACTCTGGCGGCTGGGGCATCAGTTGAAAAATACTGTCAGCAGCATTTATCTGGAACGCAAGCTGGCATCTAAGCTGTGGAAGCTGGCAAGAGATTTCGGAATTCCCACAGAGCAGGGAATTTTAATCGACATTGATCTTAGCATCACCTTCCTGGCTGACCTTTTGGGAGCACCCAGAGAAACCACTTCACGAGTCTGCAAAAAGCTGACCGACAATGGACTGATCATTATAAATAAAAAGAAGATTTATGTTCCAGACAGGGAGAATATTGTATTTTTTTATAAAAATGGAGCTTTGAAAGATTTTTGATATTCCGTGATAAACGTCACGGAATATTTTTTTGTCTTATTTTATGATATGGCTATACGAACGTTATAAATTTCAACGTAAAGGAGTAAATCTATGGGATACCAACTATCACGAAAGACTGCGGATGAAGTATTTGGCAAGTTAAAAGAACGCTATGATATTTTCGCACCGAAACTTTTCCAGGGCGAAGGCTGCTTCTCCGACACAGACATCATCCGTTATGGAAAAATTGATTCTCTGGATGAAATCGAATATGAGCGTCGTTCTGACTATTCCTTCAAGGAAGCTTTGATCGCCATCAACGAAACGCTTTTCTATTTCACTGAAGACGAAACCACTGTTCCCTCCTGCACTGACAAAAAGCTTCTGATTTTCCTCAGGAGCTGTGATCTGCACGCGCTGAAAAGATTAGATGCCATCTATTTGGAAAACGGACCGGAGGATTTCTACTACAAACGTCTCCGCGAGAAAGCCAGCTTTGTGCTGATGGGCTGCAGTCAGACCTGCGATACCGGATTCTGTGTCAGCATGGGCGCCAACCAGACTGACCAGTACGATCTGTATCTG
This sequence comes from uncultured Lachnospiraceae bacterium, assembly GCA_947039785.1. GTDB lineage: Bacteria > Bacillota > Clostridia > Lachnospirales > Lachnospiraceae > JALFVM01. The sequence goes on from CAMQZX010000010.1 coordinate 11,107, forward strand.
AAACTGGATGGAGATTTTGTATTGGTGGACTGCAAATCGGAGGAATTGGCAGGTTATTTCCAGCACCTTGAAACTGAGGATTGTGCAGTGACTGCCGACTATGTGACCGAAAACAAAGAGAACGTAACTCTTCCCAAAAATCTGTCTGTGGACAGCTTCCAAAATCCCATCTGGGAATCTTACGGCAGCCGCTGTATCGGATGCGGACGATGCAATTTCGTCTGTCCAACCTGTACCTGTTTCACCATGCAGGACATTCACTACCGCGACAATTCCAACGTAGGTGAAAGAAGAAGAGTCTGGGCTTCCTGCCAGGTGGACGGCTACACTGACATCGCCGGTGGCAACAGCTTCCGCAAAACTCAGGGTGAACGGATGCGTTTTAAGGTAATGCATAAAATTTACGACTTTGAGAAGAGATTCGGCTATCCCATGTGTATCGGATGCGGACGCTGTGACGCTGTCTGTCCGGAATACATATCCTACGCCAATCTGATCAGCCAACTTGCAAAGGAGGAAGCCTAAATGAAGAACGAATACATCCCTTTTCCTTCCCAGGTAAAAGAAATCATCCCTCATACAGACATTGAGTATACCTTCCGTATGAGCTTTACCAAAGATGTGAAACCCGGACAATTTTTTGAGGTTTCTATTCCCAAATACGGTGAAGCTCCCATCTCTGTCAGCGGAATTGGAGAAGATACTGTGGATCTTACCATTCGTAAGGTAGGTAAGGTTACCAACAAAATTTTTGAAAATTACGAAGGAAATACGCTGTTGATGCGGGGACCTTACGGCAATGGATTTGACATCGAAAACTACAAGGGTAAGGAAGTTGTCGTAATCGCCGGAGGAACCGGCTTGTCTCCTGTTAAGGGTATCGTGGACTATTTCTCCGATCATCCCGATGAAGCTGTCAGCACCACATTGATCGCAGGCTTTAAGTCTCCCAGCGACATCTTATTTAAAAAGGATTTTGAAAAATGGGAAAAGACCATTCAGGTTATTAAGACGGTTGACTCCGCCCCGGAAGGATATGAAGGTCTCACTGGAATGGTAACAAAATACATACCGGATCTTCCCATCGTAGATATGGAAAACACAGTCTTCATCACAGTTGGACCGCCGATCATGATTAAGTTCACCATCATGGAAATCTTAAAACGTGGCATTGCAGAGGAGAATATCTGGATTTCCCACGAGAGAAAGATGTGCTGCGGCCTTGGAAAATGCGGACACTGCAAGATGGATTCCACCTACGTCTGTCTGGATGGACCGGTATTTAACTATGCAGAAGGCAAAAATCTGATTGATTAGGAGGAGGCGAACATGGGATTAGATATCAACACCAAAAAAGCGAAAAAAAATGCATTTAGAATCAGCAAAGAGCGAGGAATCGGAGCATCCCGAATCCGTGTGCCAGGCGGTTATCTGAAGGCAGAAATCCTGGGCATGGTACAGGAAATTGCAGAAAAATACGGAAACGGAATCGTTCATCTGACCACTCGCCAGGGCTTTGAGATTGAGGGAATCCATCTGGAGGATATGGACGCCATCAATGAGATGCTTCAGCCCATCATTGAACTTCTGGACATCAACCAGCAGGATGAGGGAACTGGATACCCGGCTTCCGGAACAAGAAATATCACTGCCTGCATCGGTAATAATGTCTGTCCGTTTGCCAATTACAACACTGCCAGTTTCGCCAAGCGTGTGGAAAAAGAGATTTTCCCCAACGACCTGCATTTCAAGGTGGCCTTCACAGGATGCCCCAATGACTGCGGTAAGGTACGGCTCCATGACTTTGGTATCATTGGCATGACCATGCCCCAGTATGACCCCAGCCGCTGTGTCAACTGCCAGGCTTGTGTCAAGGGCTGTAAGAGTCTGTCTGTAAACGCACTGAGAGTGGAAAATTATAAGATTGTTCGCGATGAGGAAAAATGTATCGGATGCGGTGTCTGCATCACCAAGTGTCCTACCAGAGCTTTTACAAGAAGCAAGCAGAAATATTATAAATTGACTCTCATGGGAAGAACCGGTAAGAAAAACCCACGTCTGGGCGAAGATTTCCTGATCTGGGCAGACGAGGATTCCATTGTGAAAATCATCTTAAATACTTATCGCTTCGTAAAGGAATACATTGATCCCAAAGCACCAGGCGGCAAGGAGCATATCGGATATATCATTGACCGTGTGGGCTTTGAAGAGTTTAAGAAATGGGCTTTAGAGGGCGTAGAACTGCTGCCGGAGACTAAGATGAAAGAGTGTGTATATTGGAACGGTATTCATTTTGACCGTTAAAGCAGCAAAGCAGATTACAAATATTCGCTTTGCTGACCAAAGGGAAGGTATGTTAATATGCCTTCCCTCGAATTTTATCTGCATTTAATTTGTAATGTATTGCTTATCTTTTCATCCCCAGCCAATCTTTACTGTTTTGATGCTTGCATCTCTCGCACAGCTTTTCTCACTTTCAGCACCATAGAAGGAGCAACCGATAACTCATCCACTCCCATACGGACAAATTCCTCTGTCAATTCCAGATCGGCGCCCAGCTCACCGCAAATGCCCGCCCATTTGCCGCATTTGTGAGCGTTGTCCACCACCATCTGAATCATTCTCAGAATAGCCTTGTGGTGAGGATTGTAGAAATCGTCCAACTTTTCATTCTGACGATCAATGGCCAGAGTATATTGGGTCAGGTCATTGGTTCCGATGCTGAAAAAGTCCACAAGCTCTGCCAGCTCATCGCTGACCATAGCTGCTGCCGGAGTCTCAATCATAATTCCCTGCTCCGGGATTTTGTAAGGAAGCTCGTCATTGTCCAACTCCTGTTTTACCTCATCCACAATTTCATAAATCCTTCTGACTTCCTCCGGGGAAGTGATCATGGGGTACATAATGGAGAGATTTCCAAAAATCGCCGCACGCAGCAGGGCGCGAAGCTGTGTCTTGAAGATTTTGGGCTGCTTCAGACAGATGCGGATGGCGCGGTAACCCATGGCAGGGTTATCTTCCTTGCCCAAATTGAAGTAATCCACCTGTTTGTCAGCGCCGATATCCAGAGTACGGATAATCACCTTCTTTCCTGCCATCATCTGAACCACCTGCTTGTACGCCTGGAACTGTTCCTCTTCTGTGGGGAAATCATTTTTTCCCAGATATAAAAACTCACTGCGGAACAGCCCAATGCCTCCCGCATCATTTTCCATTACATAACCCACATCACTGACGCTTCCGATGTTAGCATAGATGTTAATCTTCTTACCATCTTTCGTGACGTTCTCCTTGCCCTTCAGAGTCTGCAAAAGCTGCAATTTCTCTGCCTCTTCCTGTATTCTCTCCTCTGTCTCGCAGCACAGCTCCTGGGATGGTTCGAAGATAACTTCTCCCTGAAAACCGTCCACAATGGCCTTCATTCCTGTGTGGATTTCCTCCAGATTCATGGGCACGCCAATCAATGCCGGGATGTTCATCATACGCGCCAGAATTGCAGTGTGGGAATTGGTGGAGCCATGGACAGTCACAAAGGCAAGGATTTTCTCCTTGTCCATCTGCACTGTCTCACTGGGGCTTAAATCGTCTGCCACAATGATGGACGGCTCCATGGATGCAAAGTCCACATCCTCTCTGCCTTCCAGATTTCTCACCAGACGGTTGGAAATATCCTTAATGTCCGCGGCTCTGGCCTTCATGTAGTCATCATCCATGCTGGCAAACATCTGGGAGAAATTGTCTCCCGTCACAGCCACGGCATATTCTCCGTTTACCATCTCTGTGCGAATCATATTGTGGATAGCGTCCAGATAATCTTCGTCCTCCAGCATCATCTGATGTACTTCAAAGATAGCGGCACTGGTCTCTCCCACTTCTTTTACCGCCTTATCATACAGCTTCTGAAGCTGCTTTTGAGCTTTAGTCAAAGCTGTCTCCACTCTCTGGATTTCTGCCTCTGGATCTTCAATTTTTCTTCTCTTTACGGTACAGTCATTGCCAGTCAGCACTGCCACCGGCCCCAATACAATACCCTTATATACGGATTTTCCCTGATATGCTTTCATTTGCCTTTTCCTCCTGCCCCATTTTCTGAAAATAGCCGGGCGTGAAGAGAGGCCCCGGCTACTTTTGCTATTACCAAATATGTGTGAAAGGTTTCTAAGATAAATAGTTGTTCTTTATAAATTATTTTTTAAAAATGCTTCAAATTGATTTACAGCGGTGTCTTCGTCTGCACCTTCTACTTTAACCACAATTTTATCACCGCATTTTACACCCATTCCCATTAGAGCCATCAGCTTGGAAGCGTCCACTTCCTTGTCGCCCTTCTGATGGTGACTTTACTCTGATATTTCTTTACCTCTTTTACCAGAATGCCTGCCGGTCTTGCATGGATTCCCAGTTCATCTGCTACTACATACTCAAATGTTTTCATAATCCTTTTATCCTTTCTATTTGTATATAATATAATAGTGTACTTTTGTTATTCTCACTTCATCACATAAACTTTTTCAATAAAATTCCTATAAAATCTCTCCGTTGCTTTCAATAACCTTCTGATACCAGAAGAAGGATTTCTTCTTGCGTCTCTCCAGCGTTCCATTTCCCTCATTGTCCTTGTCCACATAGACGAAGCCATATCGCTTTTTCATCTCTCCTGTAGTAAAGGAAATGCAGTCAATACAACCCCAGGGAGTATATCCCATCAGCTCCACGCCGTCTAAAACTACAGCCTTCTTAAACTCCTCAATGTGTGCTTTTAAATACTGAATCCGATAATCGTCCTCAATGGATCCGTCCGGCTGGATTTCATCAACTGCGCCAAAACCATTTTCCACAATAAACAACGGCTTCTGGTAACGCTCGTACAACAGATTCAGAGCGTAGCGAAGTCCCACCGGGTCAATCTGCCAGCCCCAGTCGCTTTTCTTTACAAAGGGATTTGGAATACTTCCCGGAAAGCCGTCCAGACCGTTTCCATCTGCAATGGCGTTGGCTTTCACCGCATTCGTCATATAGTAGCTAAAGCCCACGTAATCCACAGTACCTTCTTTTAAAATCTTTGCATCCTCCTCTTCCATCTGAATGTGAAAGCCTTTACGCTCCCACTCTTTCCAGATGTAATTAGGATACTCACCTCTCACATGGACATCACCAAACAGATACCTGTCATGCATAGCCAGAGTAGAATACATCATGTCGTCCGGGTGGCAGGAATATGGATACAGAGGCACACATGCCATCATACATCCGATCTGAAAATCCGGGTTGATTTCATGTCCCATTTTAACTACCAAAGCACTGGCTACCAACTGATGATGCACAACCTGATACATGCACTCCTCCGGGTTGTCCTGATCCGGAAAAACGACTCCGGAACAGGTGTAGCCAAACAGAGGGTACTTATAGTTTTTCTGATTATTAATCTCATTAAAAGTCATCCAGTATTTCACTTTGTTCTTATACCGTTCCATAACGGTCAGCGCATATTTTACAAAAAATGTGATCAATTTTCGGTTTTTCCAGCCCCCATACTCCTTCACCAGGTGATAGGGCATCTCAAAATGTGACAACGTAATTACTGGCTGAATTCCATATTTTAAAAGCTCATCAAACAAATCATCATAAAATTGAAGCCCTGCCTCGTTTGGTGTCTCTTCGTCCCCGTCAGGGAAGATTCTGGTCCACGCAATGGAGGTACGGAAGCATTTAAATCCCATCTCCGCCATCAATTTCACATCTTCTTTGTAGTGGTGATAAAAATCCACTGCCTCATGATTGGGATAATAACATCCCTCTTGCACACCGTCAGTGATTTCACGGTCAATACCATGGGCGCCGGCTGTCAAAACATCCACGATGCTGACACCTTTCCCCCCTTCCTGCCAGGCTCCTTCCACCTGATGGGCAGCCACTGCACCCCCCCAAAGAAAATTATCCGGTAATCTATTCATCTGAAACCTCCTACTATCGAATACTCATAATCTCATCCAAAGCTTTCACTTCACAGCCGGACTTGATATCCATCTGATCTCTGTCACCCAGATCGGTGGCAATGAAGATGATGGTGGTATCGTATCCTTCTTTCTCAATTAAATCTTTATCAAATGTTACCAGCAGATCGCCTCTTTTCACGGAAGCTCCCTGCTCTATATTAGGTGCAAATCCTTTTCCGTTCAACTCTACCGTGTTGATGCCGATATGAATCAACATTTCCACTCCGTCTGCTGACAGACCTACTGCATGTCCTGTGGGGAATACTGCTTCTACAGTTGCATCAAAAGGAGCATAAACTTTTCCTTCCGAGGCAATAATTCCAACGCCATCGCCCATTCCCTGAGAGGCAAAGACTTCATCATTTACCTCCGTTATCGGAATAATCTTTCCCGCTGCCGGGCTTGCGATGGAGATGACCTCTTTTGTCTCCTGAGCAGCTTCCGAAGCTGGCTCAGAAGCCTGTACAGAATTTTTCTCATCCATGGAAGCCTCTGTCTCTGCCTCTTCTGCAGCCTCTTCTTTGAATCCAACGATATATGTGAATATGATTCCAAGTACAAATGCAATTAAAATGGAAAGTAAGAATCCAAGGAACTGACTCATATGGTCTGCTTTAAAATATGCAGGGATAGTTGCAACTCCAGGCATGTTATAACCCCAGGATACAGCGTGAAATCCACCTGCCACTCCACCGGCGATCGCACCAGCCACACATCCGCAGATCATAGGCTTTTTCAGTCTCAGGTTGACACCGTAAATGGCAGGTTCAGTGATACCGAACAAACCAGTGATGGCTGCTGACAGGGATACACCTTTCATGTCTTTGTCTTTTGTCTTTAAAAATACTCCAAGTGCTGCTCCAGCCTGAGCAAATACGGCAGATGCCTGAAGTCCGGCAAAGGTATCATAGCCAAGAGTCGCATAGTTTCCAACGGTAACCGGTGTGATTCCCCAGTGTACGCCGAAGATAACAAGAACCTCCCACAGTCCGCCTACGATGATACCAGCCACAATGGGGCTTAAATTATACAGATAATTGTAAGCGCCTCCGATAGCTCCTCCGATGGTATTTCCGACAGGTCCGAAAGCCAGCAGTGTCAGCGGTACCATGATGGTAATGGTAAACATAGGTGAGAACAGGTTTCTTACCACGATGGGCAGATATTTGTCGAAGAATTTCTGCACATAAGAGGCAATCCAAATTGCCAGGATAATGGGAATAACAGAGGAAGTATAGCTTAAAAGCTGTACTCTCATTCCCAGAAAATAAACAGGTTCCCCCAAACTTATCATGTTCAGGTAATCCGGGCATACAAGGGCACAGGCAATTACCACTGCAGCGTATGTATTTACACCAAATTTTTTTGATGCGGTAATGGAAATCAGTACCGGTAAAAAGTTAAATGCTGTCCAGGAAACAAAGTTTAAAATCTGATAAGTTCCTCCTGCGGTATCAATGGCGTTTAATGCCACGAGGATGCCAAGAATACCCTGCAGAATACCACCGGCCGCCAACGTGTACAAAAATGGTGCGAAGATACTGGAAATGATATCAATGATTCGGCTGAGCGCACCAGCTTTGTTCTCCGAGCTGTCTGCCTGATTCTCATCCACAGTAATCAGTTCCATCACAAGATCGAATGCGTCTTTTACATGATTTCCGATAACAACCTGATACTGTCCAACTGCCTGAACCGTTGTGATCACTCCGGGAATCTTTGTCACTTTTGCAGAATCTACGATGGATTCATCTTTTAATATAAATCTTAATCTTGTGGCGCAGTGAGTAACGTTTATAATGTTACTGTCTCCGCCCAGTTCTTTGACCAGCTCTCTCGCTGTAATTCGATAATCTATAGCCATGCCAGCTACCCCTTTCCAAGTTTTTCAGCACCGGTTGCTTTGTGATTATTATTATACTTATTTCCAAAAAAATTCCTAGTATTTTGACGGTTTTAGGAATTTGTAAGGAGGGAAAAAACATGTTTCAGAAAAAAAACAGGATGTTACCCAGAAAATGGGATTACAATTGCTTCATTAAGATAGAAAAAAAGCGGCTATGACAGCCGCCTTCCGATGTTTTCCAACAGGTAGATTACCGGTACCTGTGTGGTGATATTATATTCCTCATGTACCATACGTCTGGTCACGAAATAAGACAAATGATAATCTGACATTTTCGCCAGAGTACAAGCGGTTCCGTTGGTTATGCTAAACAGCTTACATTTGTGCCGCTTAAAGCGCTCTGCCAGCCGCAAAACCTGCTGCGTCTCTCCGGATTCCGACAGGGCAATCACCACTGTAGATTCCATGTCTCCCCCAATGGGATAGTAGGGATCCCCGATATACTGACTGTATTTCCCCAGGTTGGAGAAATATCTGGCCCCGTATTTTCCAAGGATTCCCGATGTTCCTATACCAATAAAAATCAACTGCTTTGCCTCCCGGATCACTTGAGTGACCTGATTGATAGATGCCTCATATTGATTGGAGGTTACCGTATGGAGAAAGTACATAATTTCATCAACAGCAGTATCCTTAATCTGTGGTTTCTTACTTTCCTTCTCTTCTTTTAAAAACAACTTAAACTGTACCTTAAACTCTGAGTATCCGTCACACCCTGTTTTCTTGCAAAACCGCACAATGGTGGAAGTGGATACATGCACTACCTCTGCCAGTTCGCGAATGGTCATGTATTTTACTTCCTCCTTGTGCTCCATGATATAATTATATACCAACATTTCCAGGTCATTATACGACTGCAAAATCTCATAGCCAAACATGGTAAATTCCTCCCAAAGCCAAATCCGCTAGCGTATGTATGAAAATTGCTTTCCGCAAGATGTATTCCACAATTTTCAAACACGCTCCAGGCACATTTTTACGCCCCACAACATTTAGAGTACAAAAGTCATTTTCAGTATAATAATATCAGCAACCGCCAAAACCTGTCAATGTCCCGTCATGGTTTCCCGGATTTTCCGTTGGTTTTCGTTACTGTTTGCACACCAATGTCAATTAGATAATCGCCAGATGTCCGCATAATTACTTATACAAAACAATTATACTATTATAAAATTTATACTGTCAACAGTGCAAATGAATAGAATGTAGGGATTACAAATTTGAAAATTGCAGCATGAACAGCACTCCTGATCGTGCCGGGAATTCCCCTCAAATCAACAGCAAAAATGCTCCTGCCAAAAAGCATTTTACTATTTGACAGAAGCATTCTCTTTTATATTTGTTTGAGTTGCCTGGTATGTTCTTATGAATCGGCAATTAATTGGCTTTCACTGTGATTGACCTGGATGCAAAAAGCTTTTTATGCGCATTGACTGACAGAACACATGACGTCCAATGGAGGTCAGCCCTGTTCCGATGGTTACCTTTTTCAGGCTGCTGCATCCGTAGAATGCCTTTTTCGCCACGCTTGTCACCCTGTAGGTGATACCTTTGTAAGTGATGGTTTTCGGGATTTTGATGGTTGTAGCAGTTTTATTGATTGTTCCAATGCAAGCCACTGCCTTGGTTCCAGTCACTTTGTACTGCAGCTTGGCAGATGTGGCTGTCCTCCCACAGCAATTAACTTGCCAGAACCAGCAATGGTACCCTGATCAAGAATAACTGCAGTACCTCCTACAGAAGTTGCAGCCAAGTGTCCACCGCCATATACAGCCAATACAGCCCCTTCCGTCAAAGTCAGAGTTCCGTTTTTCACCATAAGGCCTGTCTGTCCGGCATAACTTTTGCCTGTGGCAGAATCTGTACCTGTGGGCGCTTCATCACCACGGATAAATACTTGTCCTTCTATGTTTACATTCCCTTCTGTTACTACCACAGGATTTGTATTCTTACGTGCTTCTGTTCCATTAGCAATGTTATTTGTATTGGAGTAAATCTTTGCATTTTTTAATGTTGCACCGTCTCTTAAAACCAGCTGCCCATTGATGGAAGCACCCGTCAGGAATGTTCCGCCGTCTGTATAATCATCATAATTCATGGAGAATGTTCCGCCATTCTGCACATCTACAATCCCCTGAACGGTTGAATCTCTGAGAACAAGAGTTCCTCCGTCCTGCACAACGATGCGGACACTGCTTAAAATGTCCATATTTACAAGTGTTAAATTACAGCCTGAGGGAATAATAAGGGTCTGTGTTGTTTCTGTTCCTTCCGGTATAGCGTAGCCAAGTTCTCCATAGGTGCCGCTGGTGGCATCATACCCTTTCTGATTTACCAATGCAGATTCAAAGTAGCCTACTAAACGCACATGAAGTGTATACTCATCTCCTGGTTCTTCATCCTGGTCTGCTGGTTTTACACTGACATCGTTGCCTGCAACAACTATTTTCAGGCTTAATGCATCATATTCCGGATGCTGAATAGTAAGTATATCTCCTGACTTAAATGGAACGCCACTCATTTTATCGAAATAAATTGCATTATTCTCTTTATCCAGATAGTATTTTGTTCCATTTAAAGCCATCATGTATTCTGTTTGCTCTAACACTACATCGTTACAGGCAATGGATGAAATACCGTCTACATATCCGTTTCCTTCTACTCTGAGAATAAAATAAGTAGACTCTGTGGAATCTGCAGTAAGCCGCCATCCTTTTTTTGATAAAAAGAATCAGCATTACGTCAGTGCAGAAAAAAATTCATCAGCCAAAAACATCCATCTTTTCTTTCATAGATACAGAAAAAAAAATCTTTTAGGGAATATTTGCCCTATATTGTTTCACTTTCCCAATTTTTCCTGTATCATTTATGTAAAGTTCCGAAAACAGAACCTTTGTCACTTTTTGTCTAAAACCTATAATGAAAGAAACACAAGGAGATGGGGAGGGATTCTATGATACGGTACGATAAGTTATGGGAAACAATGAAAAAAAGAGGTATTACAAAGTATGCACTATACAAGGACCATCATTTCAGTAAATCTCTAATCCACCGCCTTCAGAATAATGAAGGTGTCAGCATGAACACAATCAACACACTCTGCAACATATTAGACTGTAACATTGAAGATATTGCGACACATTACAAAGACTGACCCAACCAGCACATCACCTGGTGACTGGCTGCATCCTTGACCAGGTGATGCTGCTGCATTACCCAGAATTATCTTTCCGGAACAATCCTGTCACTAACAGCTTTTACACATAGGAGAATAATCAATGTACGAAGGAAATAACCCCATAGCACTGGCTTCCAGAGAATGGCTGATCAATGCTTTGTTGTCGTTAATGGAACATAAGCCTTATTCCAAAATAACCATTCAGGATATCTGCACAGCAGCAGATCTGTCCCGTCAGACCTTTTATAATTTTTTTGAGACAAAAGATGATATCATTCGCTTCTGTCTCCATCGCTGTTACACAGAGATGATGAAAAAAACAGCTCCCAAATCGCCGCTCCTGCTGTCTGATATAATCAGACAATTAACCGAAACCTTCCAACAGAATCAGCGGCTCATGAATCTGGTGATTTCCCATAACCTGGAACACTTTCTGGAAGTGGAATTAGTTTCCTCCATCCTCTCTTTTGCAGAGCAGATATCTCCCGAAAGTAATCCCCAATGGAATCGTTATTCCATTTCTTTTCTCACAGGAGCTATTGCCCATACGATTATATGCTGGGCTTCAGATTCCAATCCACTCTCTTTTGAGGAACTGAACAAGCTTTTGTGTAAAATTTTAAGCGGAGATTATTATCAGATCATATTTTAACATCTATGAATCTCCTGTTAAGAATCCTATCATTTTTCCAAATAATTATTTTTCGCACTGCCTGAAAGACATGAAAATTGCCAGCACCATTTCCGCTGGCAATTTTCATGTCTTTCGCAAATTCTTTCACCAAATAAATCTCTCCTCAATTTTCATAAGCATCACTGTTGTTACTGTTCAGAAGTACCTTCAATTTATCACGTTGAAGTGTTGACATTTCCAATTTAGAATGCTATAATCTTTTCATCGAATTTATTTCAATGAAATTAGTTCTATAAAATAATTAAATCAATTAAAACTCTCACCAGAACCAGCAATACAAGACATCGGCGTCGTTCATAACTTTTGTACGGCGCCTTTTTGTTATCGCACGTTGTAAACAAGTCTGGTGAACCCTTTCTAAACTTGTTGCACAATGTTATAAGGAGGTAACTTTATGCAGGAAAAATTTCAAACGGGCACTTTTATGCCGGAAAGTATGATTACTTGCAAAACACTTTACAAAGCAACCGGATTATCAGACGAAGATTTTGAACGTCCTATCATCGGCATTGCCAACTCTTTCAACGACATCGTACCCGGACACAAAAATCTGAAAGAACTAACCGAACAGGTAAAATACGGCATTTACCGTGCCGGAGGAACACCGGTTGAATTTGGCTGTATTGCCGTGTGTGATGGAGTCTGCACTACCCACAGCGGTTCCCGCTATTCTCTCCCCTCCAGAGAAGTGGTTGCAGACAGCATTGAGATTATGGTTCGCGCTCACCGTATGGATGGACTGGTTCTGATTGGCTCCTGTGATAAGACCGTGCCTGGAATGCTGATGGCAGCGGCAAGGCTGGATATCCCCTGCATTTTCCTAGCAGGAGGATGTATGCTGGGTGGTCCTTCCTTTGGAGCGAAACGCAAATCCGACAGCACCTCCATCGCAGAGGCCTATGGCATGTATCAGGCAGGAATCTGTACACATGAAGAATTAATGAATCTACTGACCGTCTCCTGCCCCACGATTGGCTCCTGTCAGCATATGGCCACGGCAAACACCATGTGCTGTATGGCTGAGGCTCTTGGGCTTTCCCTGGCAGGCTCTGCTGCAATCCCAGCAGTGTTCAACGAACGTACAAGAGTAGCCTTAAAAACCGGTGAAATTGCTGTGGAAATGGTAAAGATGGGAATCACATCCCGCGACATTATCACAAAGAATGCCATCGAAAATGCTATTATGATGCTGATGGCCACCGGAGGTTCCACCAACGCAGTTCTCCACACCTGTGCTATCGCCCATGAAATCGGTATGGACACACAGGAGGTTATGGAATTATTCGATCGTTTCGGTGAGTCTGTTCCCCTGATTGCAAGAATCAATCCTTCTTCCGTAGAATATGATGCTCTTGATTTCTATTTTGCAGGAGGAATCCCCGCAGTTATGGAAGAAATGAAGAGTATTCTTCACATGGACTGTATGACTGTAACCGGACAGACTTTACAGGAAAGCATTGACAGCTACCAATATTTATATCCGAAAAATCCAGAAGTTATCACCTCTTTGGATAAGCCATTCAGCAGTCTTCCGGGACTGGTCATCATGAGAGGGAACTTGGCACCGGATACGGCTGTTGCCAAACCGGCAGCCATCTCACCGGAAGTACGGCAATTTACCGGAAAAGCCATCTGCTTTGACTCCGAAGAAGAATGCTCCGAAGCAATCGGCAAACAATTGGTAAAACCGGGACACGTGGTGGTCATCCGTTATGAGGGACCAAAGGGCGCACCGGGTATGCCGGAAATGTATAAGCCTTTGAAACTGCTCTATGGACAAGGACTGAACAAATCTACTGCTCTAATCACAGACGGAAGATTTTCCGGAACCAACAATGGATGCTTTGTGGGACATATCTCTCCGGAAGCTGCCGCAGGCGGTCCTCTGGCGTTGATTAAAGATGGGGATGAGATTCTGATTGACGTAATCAACAAAAAACTGGAATTGAAAGTATCCAACGAAGAACTGGAGCGTAGAAAAAGTGAATTTACCTATGCTTCGCCTAAAATCAGCGGATATTTAAAACGCTATGCAGAAAATGCGCAGTCTGCAGACCGGGGAGGCATTTTACTGTGATGAAACACTGTTATTCCATCGCCACCCCTGATGTTCCCCTATCCCGAAGTGTATTCGGATTAAATGGAGATTTTGAAACAAATTTAGAAAAAGTCAAGCAGGCAGGTTTCGATGGAGTGGAGCTTATTATGTGTGATCCAGAAAAAGTAAATCTGGAACAGATGGTATCCAGCCTGAAACGCCACAACCTGGAGGCAGTCATGATTTCCTCCGGAGAAATCACTGCAATAGAAGGCCTATCCCTCTCCTCTCCAGATAAAGAAATACGCACAAAAACCATTCAACGCTTTGGGCAATTAGCAAAAACGGCCCAATTACTGGGAACCAACATCAATATCGGGCGTTCCCGTGGTATGCTGCAAAAAGGAATCTCAAAAGAAAAAACTGATGTCTGGCTCATAGATTCCCTGAAAGCAATCTGCGATGATGCCGGTCCTCTCGGCGTATCATATGCCCTGGAACCAGTGGCACCTCAGCTGATGAATTACATCAATACTCTGGAAGAAACGTTGGTATATATTGACCGGATTGGATATGACAACATTTCTTACATGCTGGATACGCAGCACATGTATCTGGGAGAAAAGGACATGTTTGGCATAATCAGACACTATGGAAAGGAAGCTCTTCATGTACATCTGACGGATTCTAACCGAAATTATCCTGGAAGCGGTGAAATACCATTTGAAACTGTCATTGCTGCTTTTTCACAGGCAGGTTATGAGAAAGCATTTGCTCACGAAAGTCTTCCAGTTCCAGATATGGAACGCTGTATGCAATATTCTATAAACCATATGAAACCAATATTGAACAAATACTACACCCCCACTCCTGTGACGTACTAAATATACCCCAACACGTAAAACATACAATGAACCTACAAGCAAAGGAGGAACTATTTTATGGCAACAGGATTTATAGGAATCGGAAATATGGGACTTCCCATGGCAGAAAATCTTTTGAAGAAGACCGGTCAATTGTTTGTCTATGACATCAATGATGCCGCTGTTCAAAAGCTGACAGACCAGGGTGCTGACTATCTGTCATTATCCCAAATGGCAGAAAAATGTGAAATTGTATTCATGATGCTTCCAAACGGCAGCATATCAAAAAGCACTCTGTTCTCACAGGATGGATTAATTCAACACTCCTCTGCTTTAAAGCTGGTGGTGGATATGAGTTCTGTAACAGCTTCAGACTCACAAGACTGTGCCAAGGCACTGGCAGAGAAAGGAATTGGATTTTTAGATGCCCCGGTGAGCGGCGGGATGCCAAAGGCAAAGGAAGGAACCTTATCTTTCATGGTTGGAGGAAAAGAAGAAGATTTCCAGCTTGCCAAACCATTTCTGAAAGCGATGGGTACTTCTGTCCGGAGAATCGGGGAATCTGGAAGCGGCTCTGTGACCAAGCTGGCAAATCAGGTAATTGTAACCGCCCTCCTCGGCGCTGTAGGAGAAGCATATACTATGGCAGCTAAAGCAGGAGCAGACCCTGCCCTTGTCTACGAGGCCCTCAAGGGCGGCTTAGCGCAGAACACTTTGATGGATATGTATCTTCCTAAGATATGGAACCGTGACTTTACTCCCGGAGGAATTCTTGCACTGAACTTAAAAGATGTAAACAACATTATTAAGACAGCAGAAGAATTACAGGTTGAAATTCCCGTTACCAGAACCATGGAAAAAATAATACGTTCTGAAGAGCTAAAAGATTGTCAGACAGAGGACCATCGCTCCATCGTAAAATATTTTGAGCAAAAAGCCGGCATTATAATTCAAAGTGAGAAATTGCCAGAAACCAGATAAAGATTCAGAATACGTTTCATCGTATCATGCATCTTTTTTACCAGATCATATGAGGCATCCTTGTACAGCCAGTCCAATATCACGCCACGGGCAAACATCATAAGCTCCTGTACAATATCCTCATCATCCATGGAAGATACAATTTCACCGGCTTCCCGTCCCTGAGAAATCAGCTTGCCCAGAAGTTCATAGGTAAATCTCTCCTTTGGAATGGCAAGCTTGGCAACGGGAGAATACCACTGCTTGTTAAGCTCCAGGCTCAGGGACAGGTGATATTCCGAGTAAAGCTGAAAGAAGTTCAAGACTCTCTCTGCCACATTTTCACCGTTAATGGTCGTTGCTGTTTTTTCAAAATACTCATCAAATTTCGCATAATGAGAAAAAATCACATCCTCTTTGGAAGTGTAATAGTGATAAAAGGAACCAATGGATACCTGTGCCTCTTTGCAGATATCAGCAATTTTTAGATTCTGAAATCCAGATTTTTCCAGAATACGCAAAGAAGCCTGATAGATTTTTTCCTTTGTTTCCAAAGCCTGTAGATCACGGCTTGTAAGACGTTTTTTGGTCTGTTGATACATATATAAAATCCTTTCCACATCAAATTTGAATGTATGTATTTTATTATACTGAATTTGCCAACAGGAATCAATAAGATCAATGGATATAAAAAAAGAAGAAAAAGAAAGGAAGACCTTCATATGGAAAAACTATTTGAACAAATCAACCGGCATTCTGAAGAAGTTCTGGAAAAAACCATTGCCTGGAGACGGGATTTTCATCAGCATCCTGAACTCGGGAACCAGGAAATACGAACTTCAAAAATCATAGCCGAACACTTACGAAGCCTGGGCGTGGATGAAGTATATGACCATCTGGGCGGCTCCACAGGAGTAATCGGAATTGTCCATGGAGCTTACGATGGTCCCACTGTAGGACTTCGCGCCGATATGGACGCACTGCCTATCAAAGAAATTACAAAAGTCCCCTTCGCTTCCACAGACACGCAGCATTGGGGTGACCAGGGTGAGGTTCCGGTGATGCATGCCTGCGGCCATGACATTCATACCGCAATGCTGATGGGTGCAGCGGAAGCAATTTGCAACATGAGAAATTCTCTTCATGGAAAAGTTATGTTTGTATTTCAGCCAGCTGAAGAACATCACGCCTCTGACTGGGTTGGAAAATCAGGCGCAGCAGCTATGGTAGAGGAAGAAGTTTACATCCAAAACCGTCCGGAGGCATTTTTCGCACTTCATGTTGAGACAGATGCTCCTGAGGGAAGCGCGGGAGATGTGGTTTTGGTGCCAGGTCTGGCTGGAGGCTTCTGCATGTGGATCTTTAAACTTATGATTCACGGTAAAGGCGGACACGGGGCTTCTCCATGGGTTGGAACGGACGCTCTGGTAAATGGGGCTGAAATCCTTCTTGGACTTCAAACTGTCATCAGCCGAAATGTGGATGTATATCACAATCACGCAACTCTTTCCATCGGCACCTTCCACTCTGGCAAAAAATTCAACGTGGTTTCTGATCTTACCACTATGGAAGGCGCAATCCGCTTCACAGATCTGGAGCAGAAAGACTATATGAAAGAACGTGTGGAAGAAACCGTAAATCACATCGCTGCCAGCGGAAGATGTACCGCAGATCTAGAGTGGACTTGGATTCCGCCTCTCTACAACGATGCAGCACTGGTTGCTGACATCAAACCAAAACTTGCAAAGACCATTGGAGCAGAAAAAATCATCGAAGACAGGGAACGTATTTTCAAGTTTTTGGATGATTATGCATTCTTTATGGAAGAGACGCCTGGAATCTATGCAACCTTAAGCGTGGTAAATGATCCCACAGACCATTATAAAACTCACCAGATTCATGATGCTGATTTCCATGCCAATGAAAAGGCATTTATCAACGGCATCAAATCACTGGTAACCTTCGCAGTAAGCTATGGAATTGATAAATAAACGCATAGGAGGAACCGATTATGAATACACAACTGGACAATGACCACATTATGCACTATGTCTGGGGCGCTGATTTTCCCAAACTGGTAAAAGGAGAAGGCATTTATTTATACGATGTAAACGGCAAAAAATACATTGACGGCTCCAGCGGAGCTGTAAGCTGCAGCTTACGCCACGGAAGAAAAGACATGGCAGAAACGCTTTACCAGCAGGCATCCACACTGGCATATGCTCTTCGTCACACCACCACATCCAAGGTTTTGGAAGAAGCCACTGATAAGATGGCACAGATGTATCAAATGGACCGCTTTTTCCTGGTATCCGGCGGAACAGAAGCCAATGAAATCTCCACAAAGCTTGCCCGCATTTACTGGGCACAGAAGGGAAGGCCCATGAAAAATAAGATCATCAGCCGATGGCAGAGCTATCATGGATTTTCTACAGACGCATTAAGCTGGGGTGGAAGTATCGCCAGAAGAAGAGAGTTTATCCCTCAGCTTCAGGAAGACGGACATATTGCTCCGCCCTATTGCTATCGCTGCTGGTTTGGTAAGGAATGCGGCAAATGCAATTTTGAATGTGCCAATGCTTTGGAAACAGAGATCAAATGCCGCGGTGCCGAGACCGTAGCTGCTTTCATCTGTGAGACCATCAGCGGAACCACTCTGGCGGGCGTCACGCCTCCCGATGGATATTATCAGAGAATCCGTGAGATTTGTGATAAATACGATGTCTTATTGATTGTGGACGAGGTACTCTGTGGAAGTGGACGTACTGGAAAAATGATGGCAATTGATCATTATGGCGTAAAACCAGACATTGCCTCCCTTGCCAAATCCATGAGCGGCGGATACTTCCCGGTAGGTGCCGTAGCCTGTACAGAAAAAATCGCCGAGCCAATCCGCAGGAGTGGTCATTTTTCACCCGGATACACCTGGGCAGGAGCACCTCTTCCGGCATCTGTTGTCTCCAAAACCATGGATATCATCAAGGAAGAGCACCTGTTGGAAAATGTAACTGAAGTAGGAAGCTATATGGAAGAACAGCTTCACGATTTGCAGACAAGGCACCCAAGCATGGGGGATGTGCGAGGCAAGGGACTTATGTGGGGAATTGAATATGTAAAAGACAAGAAAACCAGAGAATCCTTTGATCAATCTGTAAAGTTTGCAGCAACCGTTGCAAAGAATTGTCTCGACATGGGACTTTTGATTTGTTCCTGCGGAAACCTGGACATGGGAGAAAAAGGAGATGCCTCCTGGATGGGTCCATGCTTCGAGATTACCAAAACAGAGATTGATGAATTACTAGATATCTATGAAAAGGCACTGACAAAAACAGAAAAACAACTTATGTAAAGGAGAATATAATGGAATCATTACAAGCATTTATGATATTAGCCCTTTTCCTTGGAATCGGGGAAATTGTAGCAGTGAAAACAAAAGCCTATGTGGGCTCCACTTTCGTAATGATGGCACTGCTGCTTGCCGCCTTCTGGTGCGGTCTGGACCCGGAAATCGTAACAAAATCTCAGGCAGTGGCTCTGGGAACCATCAGCTGCGGACTGTTAATGGTAAATCTTGCAACTTCTATTTCGCTGAAAGAATTTTTGAAACAGTGGAAAACGGTACTCGTGGGTGTGGGAGCTGTGGTATTTATTGCACTGTTCTGCGGAGGTATCGGTTCCCTGCTGATGGGTAAGGTCATGGCATTGACTGGTACGCCTATCGTAGCCGGCGGAATCAACGCATATCTGATTCTCTCAGAACCGCTTTCAGCAGCAGGAAGAGACAAAGAAGTAATATTTGCCCTTGTGATCATGAGTATTCAGATGTTGATTGGATCGCCCCTCTGTTCCATCATTATGAAGAAGGACGCGGAAAACTTCAAAAAAAGCGGAAAGATCAATGAATACCTGACTGCCCTGAATGAAACATCAACGGAGGGGAGCAAGAAGTCTTTGATTCCATCCCTTCCCCAGGAATTACAGAAACCGGCGGTACTGTTTTTTAAATCCGGCTTGGTTGCCTTCCTTGGATATTACGTTTCTTCCCTGACAGGTGGAAAATTAAACGGTCTGCTTCTTTGTATGGTATTTGGTGTAATCTTCCATGCCATTGGATTTTTGGAAGATAACACTGTAGAAAAAGCAGGCGGTTCCGGATTCTTAATGACTATGCTGATGTTTTTCATTTTCTCCAATACTTCACAGGCTACGCCAAAGATGCTTCTGGATCTGATTGTTCCTCTTATTCTGATCTTTGTATTGGGAATTGCAGCCATCGCAGTAAACGCATTCATCATGTCCCTGATTCTCAAAGAATCTTTCCTGATGAATTTTGCCATTGGTCTGGTTGCCCTCATCGGCTTCCCAGGAATCTACTACATTTCCAAAGAAGTATCTGAAGCCGTGGGAGAAACACCCCAAGAGAGAAAGGCCGTGGAGGAATATTCCATGCCCCGTCTGGTGGTTGCCAACTTCGCAACCATGACTATACCTTCTGTGGTACTGGCTTCAATCTTACTTCCAATGATTACATCCTCTTTGTAAAAACAATATAAAAAACATTTTAATCATCAAAAGCCCATTGTCAAACGACATAGGGCTTTTGAAACTTTAATCATTTTACTTATAATCTTTTACTGCTTTCCAATATTCTGAGTCCATTTCAATATATCTTTTTCTGCTGTAAGCAGCCTGTCTTCATTGAAGCGTACATTTAATCCTTCGCAAACCTTTGCACCCTTACATCCCTCTCCAAAATCCTTAAAGGTATGTCCAATCCATCCGCCATTTGTGGCAAAAGGATATACCTGCTTTCCGGACAGATCAGCATTATTTAAAAACGTCTTCATAGCAGGCGCAAATGTATACCACCACACAGGCGTTCCCAGAACGACAGTATCATATTGACCCAATTCCACTTCCAATGGCTTTATTTTCGGCATGAAACCACTGTTGACTTCTCGCTGCCCCTGATCAACCACATGGTCATAGCTCCCAGTGTAAGGCTTTGCTGTTTCAATTTCTGCTATATCTGCATCCAGCTGCTTTTGTATCATTTCTGCAGTCCTGCGGGTATTGCCACCATGGGAATAATAAATAACGATACTCTTCATGATGTCCTCCTATTTCAATCTTCTATAGTTTTCGTCAGAAACAGGCTCACACCACTCTGTCTTTGTCTCTTCGCCGGGCACCTCAACTGCCAGATGGGAGAACCAACTATCCGGTGCAGCACCATGCCAGTGTTTTACTCCTGCCGGGATGTTCACTACATCACCTGGCTGCAACAGACGCGCTTGATTCCCCCACTCCTGATAATATCCTTTTCCGCCGGTAACCATCAGAATCTGTCCGCCCCCTGATTTGGCATGATGAATATGCCAATTGTTACGGCAGCCCGGCTCAAAGGTTACGTTACCGATTACAACCTGCTCCAGCGACAACATATTCAGATAACTCTGGCCCACAAAATATTGTGCAAACGCCGTGTTTTCCTCGCCGCGCGGAAAAATATCTTTCAATTCATTCATTTTCGTTTTCCTCCACTAAATGTATCAGCTCCATTGAATTGCTTTATCTTTCTGCAAGATAAAAGCATATCGGAACTTTTCCGATATGCTCATTATATAACTCATCACGCTTTATGTCGAATACCCGTTTTCTATTCTGTTTTCATGCTTAAAAAGCATCTAAAATATTCTAAGAACTTCACCGTAACTGCTGAAAATGGCTGTCCCCGTTTCCATGCTAAAACCGAGGTAGCTGTTAATTCCGGATAAAGCGGTACAGTGCATATCTCAGAACGTTCTAAAAATGGAAGTGCCCCTTCGACGACTAGCGCGTAGCCAATACCTGCCTGAACCAGCAGGGCGGCATTAGTACCCAGATTACTGACTCCCGTCATTTTCAGATTTTCATAATATTCGCCAAACCAGTTTGCCACCTCATCGTGTACTTTCTGGCGGCTTGGCATGATTACCGGAATATCAGCCAGATCTCCGGCTGTCACATAGTCCCGCTTCGCCAGAGGAACTCCTGAAGGTATAATAGCTGCCCAGCGTTCCTTTACTGGCATACGGATGTATTCATATCGTTCAATCTCCACCGGTTCCAGCAAAAGCCCAATGTCTGTTAATCCTTCATCCATACGATGTTTGATCTGATCTGCATTGGCAGTATAGACATCGAAGGCCACCCGGGGATATTTCTGATGGAAGTCAGCAATTGCTTCAAACAAAAATTTCGCTGATGCCAGCTCTCCGCATCCAATAGATATGGTTCCTTCAATATGCTCTTCCTGTGCAGCCAGCTCCTTTTCCGTCTTTTCCAACAGCTCCAGAATCTCCTCTGCCCTGCGCCGCAGCAAAAAGCCTTCATTAGTCAGAGTAAGCGGTCTGCTGCCGCGAAGAAACAGCTGTGTCCCCATCTGTTCTTCCAGCATGGCCATCTGACGGCTCAGAGTTGGCTGAGTAATATGTAATGATTTTGCTGCATTTGTGATGTTCTGTTCCCTTGCAACTGCAAGAAAATAGTGCAGCAGCCTTGTCTCAATCATAGTCTGTCTACCCTTCTTCTTTGTTTTCCCACTGTTACTTTACTCACAGAATATCACAAAACTGCAATTTAGACAACAAAGCCCTTATTCCTCAGTAGAGCTCGTTTGCTGCGATGGTTACTGTTCACTCCGTTCCCAGTAACACGCTGCGCGATGCACAGAAATGATGCA
>CAMQZX010000011.1 GCA_947039785.1 uncultured Lachnospiraceae bacterium
AATTTTATATTATTTGATATGGGAATTACTGAACAACCCATACATTTTCTTCTGCTGTAAAGAGTTTCACAGTTCCATCTGCTCTCTGGTTGAAATCCTGTACCTTTGGATTAATTCCAAGACACTCAGCCGGATTTCCGTAGAAGATACCAGGATCATCGTTGGTGATGAGCTTTAATGCCTGTTTGTACAATTCAGCACGTTTTTCCTGATCTGTCTCAACCAGAGCATCTGCCAGCAGCTTATCTACTTCTGCATTGCTGTATCCCTGGCCATTTCCTAATGTTCCGATTGCAGATGTTGCAAACATTTTATCAAAGAAGAAGTATGGATCTGGGTACCAGG
The DNA here is from genome assembly GCA_947039785.1 of uncultured Lachnospiraceae bacterium. Taxonomy (GTDB): domain Bacteria; phylum Bacillota; class Clostridia; order Lachnospirales; family Lachnospiraceae; genus JALFVM01. Next base: position 346 of record CAMQZX010000011.1, read on the forward strand.
ACCATCCCATAGCAAAGATATCTGCATTACCGCCGGCGCCTGTCTCACTAAAGGTACCCCACTCTACTGTATTGATTTCAAGATCAACACCGATCATCTGCCAGTAAGACTGCAGAATAGTGGATGCTTTCTGACGGAATGTCTCGTTTGTGATATACATATTCAGTGTCAGTCCATCTCCATAGCCCGCTTCTTCCAGAAGCTTCTTTGCACCTTCTGGATCGTATGCCGGAACATCTGCTTCTACAGATTCATCATACCCCCAGGATGCTTTCGGAAGCGGAAGACATGCGCCCTCACCTTCTCCATACTGATATACACCTGCTGCCAGTTCATCATAATCTACAGCCATGATAAGAGCTTCTCTTACCTTTGGATCTGCAGTAGGACCATTCACCATGTTAAAATATGCATAGTTGATCTGGATACCAGCTCTCTTTAACAGATTTACGTTCTCATCCTCAGCAATCAGCTTCACAGTTTCTCCTGTAAGCTGCAAAGCGATGTCAACTTCTCCTGTTCTAAGAGCATTTGCTTCCTGATTCTGGTCTGTGATCACTTTGAAGTTAACTTTATCCAGGTTTGGCTCACCCAGGAAATACTTGTCGTTCTTTACAAGAGACGCCTGCTGATCCAGTTCAAATTTTTCCATTGCATAAGGCCCTGTACCTACCAGATGGTTTCCGAATTCGTCTCCCCATCCTTCTACTTCTTCTTTTGGTACTACAGCGTTTCCTGCATTTGTCAGAGCCGTTAAAAATACAGCACTTGGAGCTTTCATTGTGGCTTTTACATGAGTCTCATCAATGGCTTCTGCATGATCCAGCATATCCAGACGGTTCATTGCAGATTCTGTTGCGGAACGATTCATGCTGTAAGCAACGTCCTCGGCAGTCATCAGTCTTCCGTCCTGATATTCACCCGGCTGGAAATATACGTCATCACGAATGGTAAAGGTATACTCCATACCATCGTCACTGATTGTCCACTCTGTAGCCAGAGACGGCAGAATTTCCTGCAGTTCTTTGTCATAAGTTACTACAGTATCACAAACCTGATAAATAATCTGTGCTTCATAAGTTCCTGTATATTTTACAGGATCCAGATTCTTGGGAGATGAGGTAAGTGCAATGTTCAGTTCTCCGCCTTTTGTCACCTCATCCGGTACTTCAATGGTTGCTTCTTTGTTTTCCACAGCATCACCAGACTCTTCGGCTTCCTCTGCATCTCCTGCATCCTCGCCATCCTGGCTTTCCTGTGTCTCCTCAGCTGCACCATCACTCTTGTTTCCACAGCCAACCATTCCTGTCAGTACCATTGTACTGGCCAGGAAAAGCGCAAGCACTCTCTTTTTCATTTCATGTCCTCCTTACATTAATGAAAGCTGCACAGCAAAATCAAACTCCTCACCTTTTACCACGCAGCTTCTTTGCTTACTATTCAATTAGCTTTTTTGTTTGACAAAAGAATACCATATATACGGTTTTCTCACAATATTCGCGATGCACAATTTTACCCCATTGAATTGGGCGCCGCGCCCAAATTCTTTCTTTTGCATATTTCATGATTTCATATATCTATTCACTTTTATCGCCAATTGAAGCCGAAATATCACTTCAGGGTCATTTAAATCATACCCTGTTAATTGTTCAATCTGCCTAATCCGATATGCCAATGTGTTCCTGTGAAGATACAACGCGTCTGCCGTTTCCTTTTTGGCTCCCATATTCTCTGTCAGCACCCTTAATGTTTCCACATAACTGCTCCCATGCTTTTGATCATGCTCTTTTAAAATTTGCAATTCCTCTGATACAAACTTTTTAAAAATGTCCATTTGCGACATTTCGTAAAATGCCTCTTCCATGCGAAGTTCGTCCATAAAACAGACTTTCATCCTGCCATCTCCTCTGGCTATTCTGATTGCTGTTCTCGTCTCCAGATAAGCTTGCTCAAAATCCAAAAATCGATATATTTCTCTCGAAACGCCGGTTGTCAGGGGAGAGGAAAATGCCTTCTGCACCTGAGCATGAATCTCCTTCATGCATCGCTTAATCTCCTGACGGTCCACTTGCCCTGTAAACAGGCAGTGAAAGCTATCACTTTTATTTCCAATAAAAAAACAATGCCTCTTCTGCCATAACACGTCTTTGTGTATTTGCAAAATTTCATCTTTTACAGCCTGAATCTCATCTTCTTCCATATCATGTATGATTTCTTCGAAGCTGTCTATATCCGAAACGACCATATAATAAGAAAATTTAGGCCATCGAAGTCCTCTGGCCCGACGCACGGCATCTTCTTCCAGCAAAATCGTGCCTCCTATCAGGTCCTGGAAAAAGTTGTTATCCTGATAGTACTCTTTCTGCTCCCGCAGACCTTGTTTTGAAAATTCCAGAGCCAGGTAAACAGCTGCCTGCCGAATGGCGATTTCACTCATCTCATTAAACCGTCCACCCTCGCCAATCGCATATAAATATCCATTACACTGAGTCTTCACCAAAATGGCCTGTTTCCAGACTTCTTTCTTACCTTTTTTGGTTACCATAATTCCCTCTTTCGGCATATAGGCACTCTGATTACATTGTTCACTGACATTCTTATCTATTTCACTTTCCAGTGCAATCCACTCTTCCTTATTCTCCCATTCCTCCGGGTAATAGCAGATTAATTTCTGTCTTTGGTCAGTAACCACTATTTTACACTTCAAAAGCTCCCCCAGTATTCTCGCAATTTCCTCAAAGCTTCCGCCTTCTATCTGGACTGCCAGAAACTTCTCATTCATTTCTTTGTTAAATTCCAGCTTCCGGTTCTGGACATTTACAATCTTTTTCATCAGCGGATTTGCCAGATCAATAAATGGCATGTCTCCGGGAATCTCTATAACCGGAACCTTCAGTTCATCTGCCACCTGTTTGATTTTCTCCGGAATACTTCCGAAAAATTTGGTTTTCAGCGCAATACCTGCAGATCCGTTTTTTTCCAGCGCCCGAATAATGTCAAGCAGCTTTTCTTCGTTTTCCTTAATGGAATATGCAGTGGTGATCAGCAATTCATCTTTCTTTAACCAGGGAATAATATCCGGAACTTCCATGGAATCTATATAAAGTATCTCACGATCCAGCCCCTCTTCTCCTGCAAGTATTCTGCAGTTTTTCCACTCCTTCATCGTAAGTACTTCTCTGACTGTTATTGACATAGTTTCTCTCCTTAACTCCTCTTTATTCTTAAATTGTATCAGAAAAAGGCCACATATCCCAGATGAAGTTTGAGGAACTAAATATACTTATTTTCCTTTGCTGTTCATCCCCATTTCCTGAAACCCAATATTTTAATTTCCTGAAATGACTAGAATCTTCCTTCTTTTCTGCCCAGTCTGCATTCAGAAAAGATGCAGAGTAACCTGTGTTCACCACATACTCTGCATCTTTCTTAATTATTATCTGATATTACTTACTGCTACTTTTTTCAATTACCAAACCTGGCGTACGTCTCAGCCCTTCAGACCTCTGGACTGTCTGTCCATATCCTCAATTACAATATCAAAGATTTCACCCAGGGAAGCACAGTATTCCAGCACCTTCCATGGCTCATTTGTGTGATAATGAATCTTAATCAAGTCATCATCTCCCACAGCCAACAGGCAGTCCCCCTTAAAATTTTCTACAAAATAGTCATTAATCGCATCTTCATCCAAATCCTCGCCCTCAATTAACAATTGAGTATCATACTTAAATTCCAGCATCTAATTTCCTCCTCTAGTTTTAGATTTTCCTTACTATAATAATCATATCACAGTCTAAAATATAAGAAAATGATTTTCTGAATCTACCTTATTTCAGCCTCTCTTTCAGCAACGTATTCCTCTTCGTCACTGTAACATTTCTCACTGCATAAGCCAGTGCTTTTTTCGTGCCCACCATGACCAGAATCCTCTTCGCCCGCGTTATCCCCGTATAAATAAGATTTCGCTGCAGCATGACAAAATGATTCATCAGAACCGGCATAACAACAATGGGATATTCGGAGCCTTGCGCCTTATGTATGGTGGTGGCATAAGCGTGGACCAGCTCATCCAGTTCCGTACCGTCATATTCGATGGAACGGTTGTCAAAATTTACCTTTAAGGTCCGCTCCTGCATATCTACTGACTCGATGATTCCAATGTCTCCGTTAAATATTTCCTTGTCATAATTGTTCTTAATCTGCATGACCTTGTCGCCTGGCCGGTAGACGAAGCCGCTTCGGCGCAGCCCCTCTCCCAGAGGATTCAACGCCTCCTGCAGTGCCATATTCAGATTGGTGGCTCCTACCACACCTCTCTGCATCGGTGTCAGCACCTGAATCTGACTGTGCGGCGTCTGATAATACCTGCTCAATTTATTTTGTACCAGATTTACAATCTCAGCGACAACCTCCTCCGGCTCCTCCTTTGCCAGAAAAAAGAAATCCGTCCCCCTTCCATTGGAAAGGTCCGGCATCTTGCCCTCGTTAATCTTATGGGCATTCATGATGATCCTGCTTGTCTGTGCCTGACGGAAAATCCTGGTAAGTCGGATAACCGGAAAACATCCTGAGTCGATAATATCCCGAAGCACATTTCCAGCTCCTACCGATGGAAGCTGATCGATATCTCCCACCAAAATCAGCCTCATCCCCAGGGGAATCGCCTTTAACAGAGCATTCATCAAAACAATGTCAATCATCGAACATTCATCCACAATCAGCACATCGCCTTCCAAGGGCTGTTCCTCATTTTTCTGATATCCTTCCGGCGGCTTACACTCCAGCAGCCTGTGAATCGTCTTCGCCTCCAGTCCTGTCGCCTCCGTCATACGCTTGGCTGCACGTCCTGTGGGGGCTGCCAGCAAAATCTTAAGCCCAAAGGCGCGATAAGCAGCAATAATCCCCTGCGTGGTAGTTGTCTTCCCCGTACCTGGACCTCCGGTAAGTATCAAAACCTTCGATACGGCTGCCTTTCGGATAGCCTCCGCCTGAATTTCATCATATTCCATATGAACCTGTCTCTCGATATAATTTACATCAATGGATAAGTCTTCCTTCCCGGTCTTTTTCCTTGCTTCCCAAAGACTGCTCCACAGCCTGTCCTGCGCCGGGGCATCTGACAACCTTTTTAATTTATTCGCCACGCCCACCTCGGCATAGTAAAACGGCGGCAGATAAATGGCATTCAAAACAGCCTTTTCCTCACTCGACTCACCTGTCTGCTCTATTTTCTGGCAGATTACATCTTCATCCTTTATCATCTGATCCAGCGTCATAACAATGCGGGATTCCTCGGCCTCCAAAAGCTCCGTCGCCGACTGAATCAACTCTTCCTTCAACGCATACACATGACCCTCATCCGCCAGATTGCTGAGTGTGTACATGATGCCGCTTCTAAGCCTGACAAAAGCCTCCTTTCCAAAGCCTAGCTTCTCCGCAATACTGTCCGCCGTCTTAAACCCAATCCCCCAGATATCATCCGCCAGACGAAATGGATTCTCTCTCACCTTATCCACACTTTCATTGCCGTACTGCTTATAAATCTTCGCCGCAAAAGAAGTGCTCACTCCGTGGTTCTGAAGAAACAGCATGACATTTTTAATCTCCTTCTGCTTCTCCCAGCTCTCGTGAATCATTTTTATTCGCTTGGTGCCGATGCCTTCTACCTCCCGAAGCCGCCCCACATCTGTCTCAATCACCTCGATGGTATCTGTGCCGAATTTCTGAACAATCCGTTTGGCAAATTTCGGGCCCACACCTTTGATCAGACCGGACCCCAGATATTTTTCAATGCCAAATATAGTGGCCGGCATGGTTTCCTCCCAGCTCTCTGCCATAAACTGGCGACCATATTTGCTGTCCACCTTCCAGTTTCCGTCAATCAGCAAAACAGACCCCACATTGACATCCAAAAGGCTTCCCACCACCGTGACCAGATCATTGTAATTTTTCACGGCACATCTCAGGACTGTGTATCCATTGTCCGGATTCTGATAGGTAATCCTCTCCACCACACCACGGATTTTTATGGTCCTGTGCTGTGGCCTGCCAGATGCCCCCTGACCATTTCTGCCCGATGAATGGGTCTGCTCACCCTTCCCATGAGCAGCACTGTCGCTGGTCTTTCGGGAGTTCATTTCGACCACCATACGCTCATAAACCTGCTGATTCATATGGCAGTCATTCAAGGCCCGGTGAGCGCCCTTAGTGGAAATATGATAATACTCTGCTAAATCCACCAGACGATGATGGGAAAGTCTGGAAAGGTGCCTCCTCGCCACCAGAAGGGTATCTACATAATCATTTCCGGGAATCTTCCCATAGAACTTACGGGAATCCCTGTAGAGGAACTTCATATCAAAGGAACCGATGTTATGACCAACCAGCACATCGTCTCCCACAAAATCAAAAAAGTCACTGAGTACCTCTTCAAACAACGGTGCTTCTGCCACCATCTCATTCGTGATTCCATTCACCTGACTGGCTCTGCGGGGAATGGGGCGCTTCGGATTGACCAGAGTATTAAATTCCTCCACCACTCTACCCTTCCGAACCTTTATGGCCGAAATTTCAACCACCTCATCATAATTTGGTGAGATCCCCGTAGTCTCAAGGTCAAAAACCACATAATCCCTCACCTCTCCATTCAACAACCGCCCCGGCCTATCCCCTAACATGAATGTTCACCTCTCTTTCTATCTCTCTCACAACAGTTCCATATCTCCTTCAATCATTTCCAACATACATTAGAAATACTACCTCGCGCCCAAAGCAGGCCATGGACAAATGAAAGGTTGGATAACCAGCTTTAAAGCTCTATCCAAAATCTCCTCTGCTGAATATCTCCTGAGCTTCCCAAGCTCTGCTTCTTCCATAAACAGCCCCTGGTCTATTCGTTCCATGTCGTATTGATAGCTCAGAAAGTAAAACGAATCTTCTGCTTTATCATAAGTAATATAATTTTTCAGACGATACAAAGCTCCCAGGGAATCACCTGCCACATTTAAGACATAGCTATAAGTATCTCCCGATAAGACAGCTGTAGATTCATCGATGGCTTGCCATGTCGATGCGATTGCTGTTGGGGACTCAAAGGGCTCTGTCTCTGACAGGATTTCTGTGGAGGCGTTGTATAAAGCTGCTCTGTCTTCCAATCCGACGAGAAGCTTTGCGGAATCCGGCATCCAGAAAATGCTAAGGGGAGTGGAATCAAATTCCAATTCAAATTTCCCATCTTTCGCCTGATTTTCAATCACAACGCTTGTCCCGTCTATGTGAGCCGCGTATTGTTCATCATGGTTTATGAGCCTCTCGCCCGATTCTGCGCCATCGGTATCACAGGATGAAAAATAATCTCTCAGAGCCTCTGTCATTCCTTCTGGATATTTCTCATGATTCGCTTCATAAGCATCCTTGGTACACACATAAGTTTCTTGGGAGACTTTATCGTAAATGCCGACCTTTCCATCTTCCAGGAGTTCAAATATCAGAAGCTTTTCTGTGGCCACAACCCGCCTTGCATTGGCAAATTCTGTGTCCAATGTCCCGCAGCTTTCATATTCCGTATTATATACTTCCGCCTGATATTTGACAATCATGGGCTTGCCGCTAAAAGAATCCTCTTCTCTTTTTCTTACATAATAGCAGTCCCCGGCTCTACAGCAGTAATCCAGCTTTTCTGGAAAATACTCATGGCCCACAAGACGCTCTGTACCATAGGAATGCTCCAGCAAATCCCCATTTTCCAGCACAAGTGTAAATCCATCCTCCTCTCTCCATGCCTTGGCAACAGGTGAATCCATCTGGTATAAGTCCAGAGTTTCCCCTGTTGACCAATCCACCATTTCACATGTATCGGCATAGATGAGAAGGAGACATTTCTGCCTGTCAGATTTTGCATTCAACGCCTGAATTCCTTCATCCATAGACATATAACTTTTCTTTCTATTCCACAAAACCTGCCTTGTATCCGTATCATACACACACACATCTAATTGCTTTTTCTCTGAATAATATTTGTAGACATTTCCTGCATAAACCGTATTCATTCCTGTTCCGTGGAAGAGACACAGCCTGCCGTCATCGCCAAAATACATCCCGGCTTCTGTAAAGCTCAAAGGATAGTCATTTGCAAAAGAGGTCATTTCCACATACTGCTTCGCGGGGATGTTATACAGCATGTTTTTAAATTGATATTGACCGCCTTCTCCATCTTCTTTTGAAGCAATGAAAGCTATCGTTCGATTATCCGGCGAGATGGAAATGGTGGTATCCTCGATTCCATATCCTTCTTTTTCATAGCCTTCTTCCTCATGGAAATCGGAAGTCTGTATCACAGCTCCGGTTTTGGCGTCCAGAATATACAGCTTGGAAGAATCTGCCGCCGCCACCAGACTCTTGTCAGAAGAAACTGCCGCACCCGCTATCTGTTCATCCAGCTTAAAGTCCCAAGCCTCAGCTTCTCTGTCGTAATCATAGCAGATAATCTCATCTTGAAGCACCGCCAAATATTGAGTCTGCTGCTCCACAAGAAAAGCTTCATCAAATTCAGCAAGCTCCCCATGTAAGGTGATGGTTTTGGATATTTGAAAGGTATCGGTATCCCAGATTGAAATCTGATTTTCATCCGCAGTAAACAAATAGCTCCCATCGCCATTCAGGAAATAATCGTCGAATCCATTCTCCCCCTGTGACAAGTCAAATATCCCCCTGGCTGTCATTGTTTCGGCGGCATTGGCAGGAATAGTGTAAGCTCCTGTAATCTCTGATACCGTGTAGACAATATCCGACATAAATCCACCCACGCCTTTTAACAACTCATTGGCACTTAATGCCTGTTGTGCCGCCGTGACCAGATCATGGTTTTCGTAGCTTTCCTTCGCCTGCTGCGACAGATATTTCGCCTGATTTTGTATGGCGGCCTTATGCTCCTTTGAAATCTCAATGGCCTGGCGGGCAATGGTTCTTGATTTTACCGCTGCATACCCTAAGAAAGCCGACAAAACAAGCAAACTGCTGCACACCAATACAGAAATCCTTTTCATCTGATATATTTTATTCCGCTGCTTCAAGGAGTCATACGTAGTATGCAGCATAGGCGCTGCAATTTTCAGCTTCACATCTCCCCGAATCTTCGTGCGCACACCTTTAAAGTCCCCAGCCCGCGCATCCGCCGCAAGCAGCGTATGGCCATTCATCCCATTTTTCAGCAGCGCATCCGGAAATACTTCACCTGGTTCTCCATCTATAACCACCGCTAAAATATGCGCCGCATCGTGAAATTCCAAAAATGTATTAATCTCCTCGTTGACCCAGGGAGAATTTTTTGTATCCTTTGAACAGACCACAACCAGCCAATTCGATTGCTTCAGGGCATCCCGGATACGCGCTCCAAAGTCAGCACAGGAGGCCAGCTCCCCTTCATCCAAAAATACTCTCCCAATTAATTTCTTCTGGAGCAGACTGCTTCCCTTATAACGTTCCAATGCATTTCGAAGCTCTTTGGCAGCCAAAGTATCCAATTCTCCATGCTTGTAGCAGATAAAGGCATCATATTCCACTGCGGTCAAAGGATTCCTGTACGGTGCCAAAAGTGCCAGAAATTCTGTGATATCCTTTAACATATCATCGACACACGCATATCGGTCTGCCACATCATTCTCAAGGGCCTTCGTTAAAATTGCCTGCATACGCTCAACCAGAAATTTGGGACATTTCGTCTTTCTCAGGGCAAATCTCGGAATATATTTACCGGTTGTGTTGGCGCACAGCTCCCTGGTGGAATATCTATGTCCAGTCAACAACAAAAGCATCAGACAGCCAATGCTGTAAAGATCTGCCTGGGGTCCCAGCCGCAGCTTCCCATTATTACCAGTTAAAATCTCCGGAGCCGAGAATCCCGGCGTAGAATAAAGCGCCCCATCCTCTATCTGCGCACAAAATCCATCCTCCAGCCTTTTTCTTGCGGAGCCAAAGTCCATCAGCGACACCATCCCGCTGTTGTCTTCCAAAATCCCCTTTACAAACACGTTTCCGTCCTGAATATCCAGGTGAAGAAATCCTGCCTCATGCACCTCCCGCACCGCATACAAAAGCTGCTCGATAATCCGGAAGGTCAACTGTACCGGAAGATTCATCTTCGTCTTCAAGCAGGACTTGATGGACTGACCTTTGCTGGAGAGTGATTCCATCACCGAGATGTAATTGCAGACCTGATGAAAGGTAGTTCCCTGGTCATAAGAAATCTCCACCATCTGAAAGGACTCCAAAATCGGCGTCAGACGAAAGCTGGTATTATAGATTTTTCCCGAAATCTCATCTTCGGCCATTTGCATCCTTTTGATATGCCAAAGATACTCTCTGGCCTCTTCTGTCGTCGGCAGAATCTCTCCTTCACTGTTTCTGATAAATTCATACCTGGACGAAACAGGATAGCATTCCTTGAGCGCAAAATGAATGTTGCTTTTGGTGTAATTATTTTTTCCATCCGGAATATATTTTTCGATTGGGTAGATAATACTTCCGCCGCCTTCTCCCAAAGGTTCTCCAGTAATCTTATAAAGCGCCCCGCCCGGCACCCGGAGCATTGTATTTTCTCTTAAAAACGTTCTCATTTCTCATTCCTATTACATTTTTTCTATGCTACAATAAATGATGTGATACCAAGGTTAAAAGATCATGCTTTTCAACCACAGGATGCCTCCTGTGTGCTTTCATGAACTGCGAAACAATCCGCGTATCATAATAGATGCTTATACAACTATCTGTAAGTATAGCATAACATTTATCCACAATGAACCATGAACCAAAACTTCTAAGAACCCATGAATTCTGTAAACAGGAGGTTTCTATGCTGAATATAAACGACTATTGTACATCTCAGAGTATCTGGAATGGAATTTTCAATTATGTATGTAACCACCATAAGAACTATCGGGATATCTTAACGGATTCCTTTACCGATGATGAACTGCTGAAAATGATACGGAAAAATGCACGAAAGATATTCTCTGATAAGGAATACGACACCTTCCGAAAAGCCATCGCCGCAGTAAAAAAGGGAACCTTGCGTTCCATGAAAAAGGAAAACCTGTACCGTCTGTGCTACGCCCTTCGTCTGGAATCTGACACACAGGCACAGGACCTTTTTCTGAATTATCTGCATTGTAATGAGCTTTCCGCCCGGTCTTTAGATGAGTTTATTATGATTACAGCTTTAAAATTACAGCTTTCCTGGGAAGAAACCTGCGAAATCAGAAGAACTTATGAAAACAATATCAATTCCCAACCCAACTCACCGATGGACTTGGAGGAAGGACAGACTGCCGAGGTATACTACCGTGTCATCGAAGAAAAAATTCATACCCGCGAAGACCTTCTTGCCTTTCTGGATACTCCGGAAAATATGAGTTTTTTTGCCAAAACCCGCAATACTCAGTATCTCGCCCTCTTTGACGATGTGGAGCTGGAGGTCATGTACAATGCCAGCCAGGAACAGGTGATAAAATTGATGACCAATTATGGGAATTCAGAAAAGGAGACCATGCAGGAATACTATTTTTCTCTTTTCGGCTTGCAGGGCTATGACTCGGAAGATTCCTTATCTGAAAAGGAAATTGCTTCCTTAAGCGAGAAGTTTGAAAACGTCTTCATGACCTACGATAACTTCTGTCTGCTGGTCCAAAGGAAACGACCGGTTGATATTTCTTCCGGTGTCTTTATGTTGAATTTGTTAAAGAAATTGCTGACGGATGATTCTGACATGGAACATGATTTTTATGTGAATTTCCTGGATCCGGAAGAATTTGTCGAAGTTTGCAATGATATTCTCATTTATTTCGGTCTGCCCATTCTCAATACGGACTGCGACAGCTTTGACCGTTTGCTTTTAGACGCGTATCATGAGACATTAGACGAAAGTCCAAGCCTTTCAAACTCCGAGTTTCAGAAGCTCTACCTGGCCAATCTGCGAAATTATCTGCGTCTCATCGCAGCCGCATAAGAGTTCAGAATATATAAGTCCTTAATATGCTCACAGAACTGGTATTCATCAGTTCTGTGGCATCTTGTATTCTATGGCAGTCCTTCCACTTGGTGCAGGCTGCAATCAGCCAGATGACTGCGTCCTGGTAAAGCTGCTTCCAGTCAGACGTACACGCTAAAATGCCTTTTTTCCAGACGTGGTCCAGCTCAAAATTATGAGGCGGCCTATGGCCTGTTATTTTTTCATAATAACAAGCCATAAGGTAATAGAGGTCACAGGATGCATTCATATGAAATTCTTCGCCGCTTAAACAACTGCGCCTGTACTCCGGTGGGAACAGTGGATTGTGCCAGCCGTATTGCTTTTGATTCCATGCTTTTGTCTTGTCATAGCAGGTAGCTCCTGCCCCGTGAATCAATTGCAATTCCTGCAATTTATCCAATAAATCCCTGATACTTTCATTTACAGAACTCATAATACATTACTCCTATTTGATGTATACCGGATATTCACCTGTATAGCTGGATAAGATATACACTCCCTCTGCCATCGTGGAAATATCTACGATAAAGTAACCATTTTGTGTCTTCTCAACTGGTACTGTGATAAGGTTATCACTGTACACAACATAACAAGGCTGTATCATAGCTACATTTGTTGTGACATATTCCGTTCCTTCATATGAAGAATAAGTACACACATCATTTTTCACAGTGGAAAAAACAGATGTTTTTGTTGCAATGTTATTGATAACTCTGTACTGCAATGTAAAAATACCATTTCCCTGTATATTTTCCATCTCATCAATCTCTACATCTTGAAGCATGGATTCATTTCCATATCCAATGAAGCTGCACTGCTCAAAATTGATCTCATCCTGGCTGCTTTTTGCCCTGTTTCCTCCTTCGCTTCCCACAAGTACCAATTGATCTCCCTGGCTTCTGTCAATCACTCTGGCATCGTCCAGGGCATATCCCATGTAATTTAAGTTTCTGCTTTCATCAGCTTCCTGGCACCATGAAAGGCGCCTGGTATCCAAATTATCGTACACCTGAACCAGCTTATTTTCTGATTCTTTCAACTGGAATACTCCATTCAGACTGTTTACGGTATCTAAAGAATACGTATAGAGTGCCAAAGGATCGTACTCGTCGTACCAGTCTTCCTGGTAAGTCTCTTCATATGAAACATCTTGTGTGGCGTAGTCACCTTCTGCGGCGTGGTCACCTTCTGCGGCATAGTCACCTTCTGCGGCATAGTCATTCTCAAAGACGGTATCTTCCTGCACATCGTATTCGGTATATTGCGGCTCGTCTATATAGTCATCCTGTTCGCTATCCTGTCCAAAAAGCCCCAGGTCTGACTCTGCATAAGAGTCCTCATAGGAGGGTGCCGCATCTTTCTCCTTTACCAAAACATTGTCCCATACATAAGTAACAAGTACCGCCATTACAAATATAAATGCTATTGTCTTAAAAAAATCTTTCATCTTTCATTCGCTCCTTTTGTTATTTGATGATATTACTATACCATCTCCCCAAAAAGCATCCCGGATAAGTTTCCATTTTTTCCACACATACCTGGCAGCAAAAAAACTGCTCATAGCAATCCCAACATCAAAGCCATGAGCAGTCTTCTCATTATCCTTTATCATTTTCACTATACAACTATCATTTCCGTCACACAACAATAGTCTTCTGTTTCTTTCACAGATTTATTCTCACTAAGCTTGTTCCAGCATCCAATTCTCAGCTTTCTGGCGCTTAACATCTCCTTCAAGCATTGCCAAATCCTCTCCAAAAAACCGTCGTATCATCTCCATGGAGGTGTTCTGGCGCTGTGCCATAGCACAAGCCTCTTCCTCCAATTCTTCCTTTGTAACAGAGAAATTCCGGCGGGAAATCACGTCCTTGATGACCAGGTCGTATTTGGCTTCGTAAAAAGCAGCCTGATAAAGTTCCTCCTTCATCTCCTCCAATTCCCCGAAGGGATTCAAATGAAGTCTGCCTCCGGTAAGCGTATCGTATTGCATCCGATGACGCATCTCCAACTGAATATAGTTCAACTCATTCTCCACCGCCTGTTCGGGAACCTCTATGGGATATTTTGTAACAAAACTTTTGATTTTCTCTTCTCTATTCGTCATACTTTGTCACTCCTCCGTCTTCTTTTTCCCGGTGATGCCTGCTTCCACCGTTACAACTGTTCCTGCCACTGACACCGCATGTTCAAAGGCAAGCCGCGTCACCTTTACAGGGTCAACAATACCAGCTTCTATCATATCGACATATTTCCCTGCATCCATATCGTATCCCACGCCTGGATACTGCGTCAAAAGCGTCTCCAACATAGCCTTGCTGTTGATTCCCCCATTCTCAAAAATCTGCTGCGCCGGCGCTTTTAACGCCTGATACACCGCAAGCGCCCCCAAACGCTCATCTTCCTCCAGGGTATCAGCATATTTCTTTACCTGGGGAACTATATTCAAAAGAGCAATACCGCCGCCAGGAACAATGCCTTCCTCACAAGCAGCCCTCGCAGTATTGACTGCATCCTCCACTCTCATTTTACGCTCCCATATCTCCGGCTCTGTATGGCCGCCCACATAGATATGCGCAACGCCGGACACAAATTTTGCCAGCCGTTCTTTATATCGATTCCGGTTAAACTCATAATCTGTATGCGCCACAAGGTGGCGAAGCTGTGAGATACGCTCCTTTACCGCCTTCGCATCACCATGAGGTTCGGTGATTATCGTCTGATTTCTTGTCACCTTCACATAGCCTGCCGTACCCAGCATTTCCCTGGTGATCTTTTTGATATCCGGATAAAACTCCTTGGTGACATAGACACCACCTGTTTGAAGCGCCAAGTCTTCCATACGCCATCGACGTCCCTCTCCGTATTCCGGGGCGTTGACGCAGACCACCTGCATATCGCCTTCCAGACGGTTTCTCAAAACAAGGCCAAGGGCATCGCCCTCCACCCCTTCTGAAATAATCAGACAGGAACGTTCATCCTCCGCCGCCATGATCATAACGGGAAGAAGCTCCTGATAGTTGTTAAATTTACTGTCGCACAGCAGAATATACGGGTCATAAAGCTCTGCCGTCTGCTGTATTTCGTCTGTACTCATCAAAGGACTGATAAACCCCCGGTCAAAAACAATTCCTTCCTGAAGCTCCATGGTAGTTTCCGTACGCCTGGATTCCTCTACGGTGATGACTCCTTCCATTCCAACTAAAGACAGCGCCTGACCGACCATTTTCCCCAATTCTTCATCCTGACAGGATATGGCAGCAACACTGGAAATATCTTCCTCTGTATCAATGTGCCTTGCCGCCCGCTTCAATTCCTGTTCCACCACACAGGCAGCCTTTTTCATTCCCCGACGAACTGCCAAAGGATTCGCGCCGCCCTCCACAAACCGAAAAACCGCCTGGAGCAATGCCTGAGCCAGCACGATTGCCGTAGTCGTACCATCTCCGGCAGTCTCATTGGTCTTTGTCGCTGCTTCCTTAAGCAATTGGACACCCTGATTTTCCACAGGGTCTTTCAGAACCATACTCCGCGTCACCGTAGCACCGTCATTTGTAATCAACACATGAGCGTTCGACTGAGTATCATCTGAGTAGTCCGCACCTCTGACATTTGCCTTCTGATGCATCGCCACATTCCGTCCCTTAGGACCTAAAGTTCCCTTCACTGCATCTGCCAAAATATCAACGCCTGTGAGCATTTTCCTGCGGACGTCCATGTCATATGTAATCTTCATGTGTAGATTCCTCCTAAAAGTTACTTGAATTTATAATCTATTATAGTGAGAAATCTATGGATATCCAATACTTAAAATTCAGTATTGATAACTACAACATATATACTAAATATTCAGTATTTTTCATATCTATATGTACCATTTAGCAAAAATACTAAATATTCAGTATTTTGTTTTGCGCAATTTACCGCTATGATTGACGTACAGAAATGAATCCCAACACAAAACAAAACAAGGAGGAAAGAAATGGAAGAAAAAAAGAATATCAAAATGTCAACAGCTTCTAAAAGCAGAAAAAGTTTAAATTACCTTCAGAAAATGAAAGACAAAGGCGAGAAAATCGTTCAGATGTGTCCTGCTGAACTGGGACCAGTCTTTGGTATGGCTGCTGAACTGGTTGGATGCGACATTCTTCGTACTCCATCCATGTTAAGTACCCGTGCAGGCACTCGACTGGAAGACGAGCTGCGCACCGGTACTTTGACGATTCAAAAATATCGTGAGTACACAAACATCATTCACATCAACTGGTACATGCCTACAGCTACCTATGCAGATAAAGCCCAGGCTGTTCGATGGGGTGCAGAGTGGGTATACAATGGTGCAGATTCCATGCTTCCAATGGGAATCACCAATGAAATTCTGAAATTTATGTCCGACAATTATGTTCCTACTTACGGTCATATCGGCGCCATCTCCGGCTGGCAGACAAACGCTACCGGATACAAGAAAGTGGGAAGAACTGCTGAGGATGCTTTCCGTATCTTCAAATGGGGCTATGAGTATCAGGAAAATGGTATGGGCGGTATGACCATCGAGCTGACCCCAATGGAGGTTTCCCAGGCAATCGCTGAAAAGCTGAGAGTTCCTGTAGTTTCCATCGCAGCCGGCGCACCTTGTGACGGTTCTGAAATGGTAGACATGGATACATTTGGTATGATGCCGAAGCCAGCATCTCATGCAAAAGTTTATGCACAGTTAATGCCATTCCTGTGCCAGGCTTATGGCGCATGGGCCAACGATGTACGTACCGGAGCTTATCCAGAAGATCAGCACGGCTATCATATGGACCCTGAAGAGCTGGAGAAATTCAACACTATGATGGAAAACTTCTAAAATAGCAAATGGCATGCAAGATGACATAAAGAAGAAGGGACTGGACACTTTTACAGTGCTCCACTCCCTTCGGGAATCTATTATGAACGTTACAGATTCATGATTTTAAATAGCAGTTCCTGTTGAGACGATACACCAACCTTTTCATAAATATGAGCGATATGCTTGTAGGTAGTTGTCTTCGCAATATACAGAGCCAGGCTGATGTTTTGAATACTCATGCCCTGACAGAGTAGATTTGCTATCTCTGTTTCCCTCTTTGTAAAATTATATTCACTCCAACTGGATTGTATTTTGTGTGAATCAGAGTCGGTACCCTGATAGTAAAAATTTCGATACATATTGTTGAGGACAGGCAATGCCAGCTTCAGGCGCTTACATTCAATTTCCGAAAAGGGCTCGTCCCGAGTCCGATCCAGAGAAATCACCACACGATATGCGCCATTTAAGTCAAAGAAGCAAAATCCCCAGGAATATTTTAGCCCTTGAGGATTCACATATTCTTTCAAAAAATTTGATTGCGGAAATTCAGACCAATCCAAGATATTTGAAAATGTATACTTTGATATATCCTCATAAAATCCCTGGTAAAGACTAAATTCCTGGGGACATTCTCCGCTGTTCAGATAATAGTTAATGTACTCATCGACCCAATTTTCCTTAACATTGATGAGGTACTTGCCTGAAACTTTACCGTTGGCGTCCAGGAAAAACGCCATGGCCTGATCATAATCACACACTTTACCCAATAAGTCCAACAACTTGATCGTAAAGCTTCTGGGACTATGGGCCTGGCTACACTCCAGAATCAGATTATAGACATCAATATAACAGGATGGATCCATCTCTTTTATTTTAGGAAATGCATAAGTAATATCTTTCATTAGCAACATACTTCTTACTGTAATTCTCAATTTACATGTATAATTTTCAGTATTTTTATTATATACCATCAAAAATAGAAATAAAATACTTAATTCTCAGTAGTTTTTTAGGAATTTAAATCAGAAACTTAAATATAACTGCAAAAAAAATGGGCAAACATTACACTCTATATCAGAAAGGAAATTTTCTATGGATAACAATCAAATGGCAATCACTCCTGAAATGATTGCAAATATGGCTTTAGGAAACGCCACTTCCGTACAGAGCCTCAGTGATATCTTTATCAACAACATGGCAGGTAAAGTCGCCATTGTCACCGGGGGGGCTTCCGGACTTGGCTATAATGTAGTAAACCGCCTCAGCGAAGCAGGCGTAAAGGTTGTCATTGCCTCTCGAAATGAGACCAAGGGTAAAAAGGCAGAAAGTGAATTTCGCGGCAGAGGACGGGACGTTACCTGGTTCCAGACTGACGTAACTAAGGTACCCTCCTGCTATGAAACAGTTTCCTTTACAGAAAAAACTTATGGAAAAGTGGATATTCTCGTGGCAAATGCTGCCACCTGGAGCATGTTTTCTTTCTTAGATATGCCGGAAGAAGAGTATGATAAGGTCCTGAACACCGACCTGAAAGGCGAATATTTCATGGCACAGGCTGTTGCCCGTTCTATGGTAAAAAACAAAGTCAAAGGTAAGATCATCTTTACTTCTTCTGCAGCCAGACATTCCAGCGATGCCAATGGCATTGGAATGATGAGTCACTACAATGCCGCCAAAGGAGCAGTTGCCAGTATGACTATGGGCGTGGCAAAAGAACTGCGGCAGTATGGCATCACCGTAAACTGTGTAGCCCCCGGTGGAATGCTTTCCGAAGGCGCCATGACCAACACTGAAAAGCTCGCCGGCTACTACGGAGCAGAACTTCTGCAAGATCAAATGGCTTTAGGTGCAGAAACACCAGTTGCCCTGAACCCAGATGAAGTTGCCATTGCCGTCTTTGCAATGTGTACAGACATGTCCAACTATATGGTCGGAGAGACAGTAGACGTTAACGGCGGTGCCACCTTAAGCTTCCAGAAAAAACCCTGGAGCTTCACCATGCCAGGCTGCATTCCAGGGCCGAAAGCAGAATAACTCCATAACACTGAATTGTAAAAAGTCAAATAGAGCCTGTTGTCATCCTCTACGACAACAGGCTCTGATTTTCGCTTTCTAATCTCGGATTCTATCCTTACCTAATTCCAGTAATCTACTTTATGAGGCAACTCAATATCTTGCGCATGGAACATTGGACTCTTTCCAGCCTTTACCTGCGTCTCATAATCTTTCAGAGCTCGCAGTGCATATTTGCTGAGGAAGAGAATCACCGGCATATTGATGATTGTCATTGCACCCATAGTCACATCCGCGATATCCCACAACAATCCGGCACTCAAGCCTGAACCCAATAAAATTACCAGGGATGCCACAATACGATACACGATCATAAACTCCCTGCTGGGTTCATGTCCAAAAATGTAATTAAAAATCTTATCCACGTAGAACAGGTTACCCAATAAGGTAGTAAAGGCAAATAAAATCATGGATATGGTGATAAACATCGGTCCAATGGAACCAAGACAGCTCTGTAAAGCCGCCTGCACATAAGGCGCTCCGGAAAGTGCTTCTGTAGGCTCCACGCCAGAACACATACACATAAGCGCTGTAGCAGAACACAGAAGAATCGTATCAATAAATACAGATAATACCTGTACAAGGCCCTGTGCTACAGGATGATTTACATCTGCTGAAGCAGAAGCATTTGGTGCAGAACCCACACCAGCCTCATTACTGAACAAGCCTCGCTTGATACCGTACATAATACATGAACCGCTGAATCCGCCAAAAGCCGCCTTAAAATCAAAGGCTTCCTGGAAAATGCGTCCGAAAACGGTAGGCAGATATGTGATATTCATGATGATCACCACCAGAGAAACCAACACGTAAAGCACACCCATCACAGGAACCATAACACCTGTAATCTTAGCAATACGACGACCGCCGCCCAACAGACAATATCCCACCACGACAGCCAAAATCAGACCGATGATCCATGGAGTCCATTTCGGGTCATAAAAGCTGTATGTAGAAAATGTTGACTGAAGATTGTAAGAAGCCAGCATATTAAATCCAAAACCATAGGTCAAAATCAAACAGATAGAAAAGACAAGCGCCAAAGGACGGCTGTGAAGTGCTGCCTCTATATAATAAGCCGGGCCGCCATAGCTTCCTTCTGGTCCACGCTTCTTATAAATCTGAGCCAGCGTACTTTCCACAAAAGCAGATGCGCTTCCGATAATTGCGATCAGCCACATCCAAAATACCGATCCAAAACCGCCAAGACAGATGGCCGTAGACACACCTACAATATTTCCTGTACCCACACGGGAAGCCGTAGAAACCATCAACGCCTGAAAACTCGATACTTTACCATCCCCCTCAGCCGGCTTCTCCATAATCGCAACAAAAGCCTGTTTGAGCATACGAAATTGTACAAAACGCGTACGCAAGGTAAAATAAATACCGCCGCACAGCAAGATGATAATCAGCAATTTCCCGTACATAAAATTGCTGATCCATGAAACAATCCCTGAAATCATATATGTTCTCCTCTCTACTTGTATTATAATGATACCAGAATCAAAAGGTCATTTTGCCCTGACATCATACCACTTATTATATAGGAATACTAAAAAAGGCACAACTCTTTCTTGCACAAATTCTTAACAAGTGAAAAATATACGTTACTGTTCACGCACCACTGTCCCGCGAGGTGTTCAGCGCCAAAGAGCCAATCCAGGTTACTGTTTTTCACACCGTGCGACTCAAAGCTTTGGTAATATTGATGAAAAACCCCAATTATTTTTAAAAAAAGCTATGCAATTTAGACTTCTTGTGCTATTATAAGTTTTGGATTTTTAATCGCTTTCGCACATTAAACTTTTAAATTTTTATGCGCAAAAGCATCAAACTATTTGAAAGTGAGGATAGAAAATATTATATGAAAATCATTGTCTGTATGAAGCAGGTTCCAGCTACCAGTCAGGTAGAAATAGACCCGGAAACCGGGGCCATGAAGCGGCTCAGTTCCAACACACGAACCAATCCCTATGATTTATTTGCGCTGGAAACTGCTCTTCAAATCCGCGAGAAACTCGGCGGCACTGTTACTGTCCTGACTATGGGACCAAGTCAGGCCGAAATCATGATGAAAGACACTTATACTATGGGAGCAGATGATGCCGTCATTCTTTCAGACAAAAAATTTGCCGGTTCTGACGTGTTAGCCACATCCTATACATTGGCACAGGGCATTCGTGTTCTGAAAGGCGCAGACCTGATTCTCTGCGGCCGCCAAACTACCGACGGAGACACCGCTCAGGTAGGTCCCGCCATTGCTGAGCATATGGGAATTCCACATTGCGCCTGGGTTTCTGAAATTTTAGATGTAACAAAAGATGCCATCACAGTCCGCCAGAATCTGGAAGCCGTAACACAAGTATCCGAGATGCACTATCCCTGTCTGATTACTGTGGACAAAGATATGTGTGTTCCCCGTCTTCCTTCCTACATATTGAAAAAGAAAACTGCTGATCGTCCGGTAAAATATCTGACCTTTGACGACCTTCCAGACCAGAATCTCAGTCGCTACGGCTTAACGGGCTCTCCGACCAGCGTAGCCCGAATGTTTGCACCTCCTGCGAAAGACAGCCAGGTTTATCTGCAAGGCAACGCTGAAGAAAAAGCCAATCAGTTATTCCAAACACTACTATCTAAAAAAATCATTTAAGGAGGAAGCATCATGGATTCCATTCATTTTAACCCAGCTCGATGCAATCTTTGCGGAGACTGTATTGATAAATGTCCCTTCGATGCACTTTCTATGGCAGAAACAGGGATAGAGGTAAACGATAGCTGCCGGGTATGCGGCGCATGTGTACGAAGCTGTAGCCAAAAAGCCATTTCCGTTGAAAAAAAGACTGGTACTGTCGATAAAAGTCAATGGAAGGATTTTCTAATCTATGTGGAACAGGAGCGAGGAGACATTCACCCTGTTGCCTATGAGCTGATCGGAGTTGCCCGGAAAATGGCTCCCAAAGTAAGATACAAGGTAAACTGTGTCATCGTAGGCAGCGAAGGAACCGTAGAAAATGCCAAAAAGCTGCTGAATTACGGCGTGGATCAAGTATATGTCTATGAACACCCCTGTTTTCAGGGTTTTAAAGCCGATTGCTACACAGATGCAGTATCTGATTGCATCGCACACATCAAGCCCTCATCTGTCCTGATCGGAGCCACTTCTCTTGGCCGTTCCATGGCTCCCCGCCTTGCTACCCGGTATCGCACCGGATTAACTGCTGACTGTACGACACTGGACATCCAGGAAAACACGGATATGATTCAGATTCGACCAGCCTTCGGCGGAAACATCATGGCACAGATCATGATCAGCCAATCCAGACCACAATTTGCCACCGTTCGCTACCGCGTCATGGACCGAGCCAAAAAGGTAGAAAATCCTTCCGGAAAAATCACCGTCTGCGAAATAAACGACCATATGATTTCCTCCGGCATCAAAGTGATTTCTTCTGCTGTAATGGAGAAAAAGAAAGCAATTGAGGACGCCGGGATCATCGTTGCCATCGGCAGAGGCGTGCGCAATGAAGAAGGGGTCGGTCTTTGCCAGAATCTGGCTGATGCACTGGGTGCAACACTTGCCTTCACCCGTCCCATGGTGGAACAGGGCATCGGCAATCAGCTCTATCAAATTGGACTGTCAGGTCACACGGTACGCCCCAAGCTTATCATAACCTGTGGTGTTTCCGGTGCTATCCAGTTTACTTCCTGTATGAACGGTGCAGAGACGATTGTAGCCATCAACAGTGACCCAAATGCTCAGATTTTTAACGTGGCAAATTACTGCATTGTGGACGATTTGTACGAAGTAGTACCAAAGCTGACTGCACTGATCCAAAATAAGAAGGAGGATTGATCATGGCATTTCCATATAAAAAAATGGATGAAGCCGATTTTGACTTTATCCGTTCAGCAACCTCTCCGGACCGGGTAAATGTGGGAGCGGAAATCGCCAGTGAATATTATCACGACGAGATGCCCAACTATGGTACCTTCCCGCCGGAGCTGTATGTAGAAGTTGAAAGCAAAGAAGAAATTTCCAAAATTATGGCGTATTGCAACGAAAATAACATTCCTGTTGTCATCCGAGGTGCAGGCACAGGTCTCGCCGGCGGTGCAAATTGCAAATACGGCGGGGTAATGCTCTCTATCATGAGAATGAACAAAATTTACCCCATAGACCATAAAAACCAAACCATCACAGTCCAGCCGGGAGCATTACTGCTGGATATTCAGGCCGCTGTTTCTGCAGAAGGTTTGTTCTATCCCCCTGACCCAGGTGAAAAAACTGCAACCATCGGCGGCAACGTCATCACAAACGCAGGCGGTATGAAAGCAGTCCGCTATGGTCTGACACGGGATTTCGTACGCTGTATCGAAGCGGTGCTCCCTGACGGTTCCATTGAACGGTTTTCTTCCAATGTGGTAAAAAACACAACCGGCTATGACATCAAGGATCTGGTTATTGGGTCCGAAGGTACCCTGTGTGTGGTCACAGAAATCACATTAAAGCTTCTTCCTGCCCCCAACTGCACCTGCACTCTGGTTATGCCATTCAACAGCCTGGAAGAGTGTGCAGATATGGTACCGAAAGTGTTAGAGCTTCCCTTTGTCCCCACCGCCATTGAATTTCTGGAACGGGAATTGATCGACATTGTAGAAAGAAATTTAAAGAAACCTCTTCCCGTATCAGAGGGAGAAGCTGTCCTCATTGTTATGTACGACGCATCCAGTCAACAGGAGCTTGACAGTGCGGTAGAAGCTGCCGCTGAAGCAGCCCTGGCCAACGGTGCCATTGACTGCTGTATTGCAGACACACCGGAGCGCGCAGCCTCAGTATGGGGCGTCCGCGGCGGTATTTTAGAGGGTATGAAAGCCGATTCCATCTCTCAGGAAGAGTGCGACGTAGTCGTACCCCGCTCCTGCATTGCCCAATATGTAAAGGATGCCAAGCGTATCGCCAGTTCCCTCGGACTTCGAGTGGAGCCTTGCGGTCACTGCGGCGACGGCAACATTCACACGGAAATGCTCCGTGGTAATGACATGACCGACGAAGAATGGGAGTCTGCAACCGGAGAATGTCTGAAACAGCTCTATGCCCTCTCCAAACAACTGGGCGGACAGCTTTCCGGTGAACATGGAATCGGAAATGGACGTATCGAATATCTCAAAGAGTTTGTCGGTCCAAGAATGATTAAGCTTTACAAAGCCATCAAGCTGGCTTTTGATGAAAACCTGATTTTAAATCCGGGAAAAATCATCGAATTTAATGAATAAAAAAGAAAAGAGGAAAACAAATGTCCAGCAGTAAATATTTAGTAGATAAAAACAAAATGCCTCTATCCATGGGTATTGCATTTGTGGCTTTTACTACCCAGTTCGGCGGCGGTTTCGCTTCCGGAGCGCAGATCAAACAATATTTTATCAATTATGGTATATGGTGTCTGATTCTTCCGCTCCTCAGCCAGGGGCTGTATGCCCTGTTCTTCTGGTACGGCATGCGCTACGCCTATAAGCACCAGACATATGATTATCGTTCCTTTTCAGACAGTATCTATGGCTCGACACGCCCTGTCATGTCCAACCTGTTTGAAATCTGCTATCTGATCATGATCGCTACCGCTTCCGCCGCAGCCTTTGCCACCGGCGGCTCTACCTTAAATACACTGACCCATATCCCTTATTGGCTCTGTACATTGGTAATCGCTGCTTTCATCTTTTTCATCGCAATGTACGGCACCAATGTGGTCCGCACAGCAGCTTCTACACTTTCTGTCCTGATCATTATCGGTCTGGCACTGGTTCTGATTCCTAATATCATTGTACAGGCCCCTGCCATCGGTGATGCGATTTCCCGTCTGGCTTCAGGAGAAATGGTTGCTGCTTCCACTGCCGACGGCTCTTTTGGACGGGCACTTTGGATGTCATTTTTATACTTTTTATTCCAGCTTGCATCTGTGTCTGTCATGTATCAGCATATGGAGCCAGTTACCGATGTGAAACAGATCAACAAAGCCGCCATCGGCATGTTTATCGTAAACTTCTTTGCCATGGAGTTGTCCATCATTGGACTTCTGGCTGTTATGTATGTAGCTGACATGGCTACTGCTACCGTCCCAATGCTGGTGCTGGTACAAAATGGTGTGGGAGCATCCATTTTGACTCCTATCATCTCTCTGCTCATCATTTTGGGCGCAATATCCACTGGCGTAAATATGATCGCCGGTATCGTAAACCGCTGCGTCAATGCAATTGAACGCCGCAAACCCAACGAAAAAGCCAAACAACAAGGTCATATGCTCCGTATGGCAGTTGCGACTCTTATCTTCGTGGCCATCGCATGGGGCATCGCACAATTCGGTCTGATGGCAGTTGTTCAGAAGGGTTACGCATACCTTGGCTACGCCGCATTGATTACCGTATTCATACCATTCGTAATCCATGCGATCGCAACCAAAATGCAAGATATTTAGACCAGCCCCACCGGCAGATTTTTCTATCTATAACAAATACCAAAACCCCGGAAATCCCAGTACAAACGCTGGATTTTCGGGGTCTTCCACATAATCCAGCGTTAAATTCATCAGTTCTGCCTTTTCCTGCGCTTTCATTGCATACTCTTCCGAATAGCAGTCGGTTAATCCGGTATCTACAATATCCAGATAATAATAATTGCCAAAAAACATATGATATAGCTCTTCTGCATCAATTCTTTCATATTCACTGGGCAAATCTGTAAATAATTTCTCCATCCTTGTTCTTTAAGATTTCAGTATCCCCCAAAATATTTGAAATAATTGATAAATCTTCCTCAAAATACTTGCATATAACGGCATTTTTGCCGCTTCCATACAACGAAACATAGTTGTCGCCATGGAGCTGACGGCCATAGGCAAAAAAGAAAGCGAAAAAATACGAAGATAATCAGATGCCAGCTTCCTGGTAATCTCATCTTTTGTATAAAGTCCAATCACCGCTTCTGGAAACACCATGCATGGAAGCAAAAACAGTATTGCCAATCCCATCGACAATCCCATATTTACAAAAAAACTGCGGCTGACTGCCTTCTTATCCTTTGCGCCCATATATTGGGAAATCATAATTCCGGCAGCAGCAGAAATGGCTGCCAGGATAACGGAATAGAGAGAAGCAAATTTTCCTCCAAGACCAATTCCTGCAATACTGCTGCTTCCAAGCTGCCCGATCATTACCTGGTCAATAACGCTGAAGGAAGACTGAAGCAGAGACTGTAAGGTTACAGGCAAGGCTATTTTTAATATAGCACGACTAAATTCCTTCTGTCCTTCCATCCCTTTACTCCTCCTCATTTCGTTTTTTCACACTTTGACGTTCCACAAGAAATACCGGCAATCTCACCGTAGAATGTTCTGCCGTACCATTTTTCAGTTCCTGCAGCATGGCAATCGCATGTTTTGCCCGAAGACTCACATCTTGCCTGATCGTAGTAAGCTTTGGAACACTATAAGTACAGATTGGACTGTCATCAAATCCTACGATAGAAATATCCTCCGGTATTTTTATCCCTCGTTCCTGCAAAAAGTGCATTAATTCAACCGCATAATAATCCGAGACTGCAAAAACCGCAGTATATTCCAAAATTTCCTCAATCCGCTCCCTGTAAAACCACATCCGCGCTTCCTTTTGAACGGGTATCTGCAAAAAGCTGACTGATCTGGTCCCCATTGCCTCTGTACAGCCATCCATACGTTCCGAATCCATACAGATGAAATTGTCAGAAATACAAAGCACCTTCTCATGACCCATGCGCTTCAGGTACACTCCCACCTGGTATCCGCCGTCATGGTTATCCAGCGTCAGATTACAGATTCCCCTAGTCTCCTGAAAATATCCATCATATACCACAAAGGGAATCCGAATGGAATCTCGCAGTTTTCTGTAATCCTGTTCACAAAATCCCATCAGCACCAGGCCATCCATATTCCACATAGATGCAAAACGGGCAATCTCATTCCACTGTGTCGTAGTCTTTATCATCATAAAATAGCCCGCCTCATCGATCTGCTTCGATAATTCATTTATGGCAGATGAAATAAACCCGTCCTCCAGAACACGGCCCTCGTATTTTTCATGATCATTTACTACAATGCCAATGATTCTGGAATTATTCTGGGCCAATAAAATACCTGCCATACTGGGAATATACCCCCTCTTTTCCAGAAGCTCCTGCACCCGCTTTATGGTCTCCTCAGATACCTTTCCTGTCTTTCCGTGAATCACATAAGAAACGGCTGCGGTACTAAGCCCCAGTTCCTCCGCAATATCCGATATCCTGATTCTTTCATGCTCCATATCCTTCATCTCTTTTCCCAAATCAAACTTCTTCCGGTTCCAAGACCTGCTGTTTTTCTTTAGTATAATAATTTAAACTGAATTTTTCAAAAGTTAAACGTGTAACCCGTTACAAAATTGAGTTCTGATTTTTGTATACATTGCATACAAAAAACTTACTGTCAGCGAATATCCACAGCTCGATACCACACAAATCTGGGCGAAAGTCCCCTCACAAGAGTTCGGTGATGCATTGTTGGAAGCATTCAAAGATCAACTCAACCCTGATGAATAAAGGCAAACAAAAAGCCCTTAGCTATGAGTTACTACCCACAGCTAAGGGCTTTATCACACAACCGCTTATCAATCATTCTGTAACTGGATAATTATAAACCATAAAAATAGCCGCCCCAGTCTGGTAAACTAAGCGGCAATTTTTGTTTGACTTTATATCGGACTAACCGTCTATCAGTAGCACTCTTTTTCTATAATCATATTATCACGCTTCAATAGAAATGTCAAAATTTTTCTTTGCTTTGAGAATTATCTGTAGCTTCGATAATCTGCAACGCCCTTTTCACTTCATCAGTTTCCACCAATACATCCATACCGTACATACCAAATCCTGATGTACCATGCATAGCGACACTTGCACCTGATTCCTGTGAAAAAGCATCAATTTCATGTTCTTTTAACAGATCTACAATTCTTCCCGCTTCTACTATATCTTTAGCACTGCAGATTTTTGTACAACCAGTCTCTGACGTTGGAATATCTCTTTGCCCTCCATTAGCTGAAATCCGGCGTTTCTTCCGGTTTAAATATGCTAATACCCTGAGAACAATAAATGCCACGATTGTGATTCCACCCAGAAAAAGTAAGGACAAATATATCGTTAGCTTCTCAGTTGCCCCCATTTTTCCCAGACATATGCCATAAAATACCGAGAAAATCCCAGCACAGATCACACTGGTGAGAAAATCTCTCCATAGTGCCTCTCTCTGAGACAGACCTTTATCCCAGATACCATTATGCACCATAATAAACGCATATACAATTCCTCCCACCAGAGCAATTAACGTTTCTCCCAGCACCAGACGAAGGTTTACTGCCAATAGGAGCTGTATGATAATAGCTCCTACACTGATCAGGAACATCGTTGCAAAAGCAAGGTTTCCGGCTTTTAAGGATTTTTGCTTTACCCACTCTTCATAATCAGCTACTTTGTTTAATGTTTCTTTCATCTCTTTGTTCATGGTCGAACTCCTTTCTCCATCCAGGAGCTCTTTTATTTCAATGTCATAATAATCAGCAAGTTCAACCAATATACTAAGATCTGGCATATTTGATCCTGTCTCCCATCTGGAAACGGTTCTTGCCGATACGCCAAACTTTTCTGCAAGCTGTTCTTGTGTAAGATTCTTTTCCTTACGGCATTGTTTCAAAAAAGCCCCTATCTTTTTTGTGTCCATGTTTCCACCTCTCTTTCACTTACAGCTTACCAATTATTTCAAAAAATCCCACGACATAAACCGAGAATCACCTGATTTTCGACCGGACATTGCGTGTCTGGTACAGATTAGCCCATTTCTGCAGTAAATCTTTGTAATCTATTTATTCTTCTAGCAATCTTTCTAACAAAATCTTTCTATTATTTATAAACATTTCTGTAATTTGGTAACTATCTGTTTCTTCATAGCTGCATGTATGAATACTGCCATTATCAAAACTTAATATTTCAGCATTGGGAATTCCAAGCAATATAGGAGAATGTGTAACAATAAAAAATTGTGCTCCTGCTTTTGCACATCTGTATATTTCCATTAATAATGTCAATTGTCTTTGTGGAGATAATGCAGCTTCAGGTTCATCAAATAAATATAATCCATTCGGCTGAAGATTATTTTGTGCCAATGCCAAAAAACTTTCTCCATGAGATTTTTCATGATATCTGGCTGACGGATGTGCAATATCAGCATACCCTTCTTCTTGAGTGGCAACATTATAAAAGCTTTCAGCCCTCAAAAAATATCCCCACTTTTCTTTTCTATATCCTTTTACAATTCTTACAGCATCACATAACTCAGAATGAGTGTCATGCGTAGAAAACAAATAATTCTTAGTGCCCCCTTCTGGATTGAAACCATGAGCCACAGCTATTGCCTCAAGCAAAGTTGATTTCCCGCTACCATTTTCACCAACAAAAAAAGTAATAGAGTTAGAAAAATTCAGCCTTTCAACTCCCTGTAAAGCTTCAATATTCATAAGATAACTGTCTTCATCTATCTTATCCCAGTCAAATAGTATTCCCTGTATAAATTGATTGTTCAAGAGTACCGTCCTCCAAACTCAATATATAATTGATCATTTTATGAAATTGTGATTCATCCTTTCCACATTTTATCACACTCCCATTCTAAACTCCATTCTTATATTTGCAAGAAGAGCAGCTCCAACTGCTTTCTAGTTACCGTTCACGGACAATGTCAGTTAGTTAAGCTACCGAGTTAGATATTGAATATGGTCTAACTCAAAATTCTTTAAAAATTCACCCCAAAGGGTTGACACAAAGCCCAAAATGTGCGGCCGCCCTCGTTACTGATTGATTTTCAAGGTAACGAGGGCGGCCCTTTAGTCAGAGGATAATATCACTTTTGACCAAAGGAGGCACACTATGACTAACCCTGAAAAAATCAAACAAATCTTGCTGTCTGAAATTGAAAAGATAAACCAGCACCGTGAGGATTTCTGCAAGCGTCCCGGAATTAATTTTACCCGTGACAGAAAAATTACTTTCGACACGCTCCTCCATTTCCAGATTTCCATGGAAAGTGGTTCCGTCAACCATGAACTGCTGAAATACTTTAACTTCAATGTTGGGACACCGTCACTTTCTGCATTTTACCAGCAACGCGCCAAGCTTTCCGATGATGTTTTCCAAAAACTTTTTTACAACTTCAACAATTGCTTCAAACCAAAATCCCTGTTAAAAGGCAGGTATCAACTCCTTGCATGTGACGGGTCAGGCTTTACCTTTACAAGAAATCCAAAGGATACAGAAAGCTACTATAACCCGAGTGGGCGCTCTAAAAAAGGGTATAATCAGATGTACCTCGTTCCTTTGTATGACTTGCTGAATAAGATTTATACCGACGCAATCATCCAGCCCATACGAAAAAGGAATGAGTTTGCCGCATTATACGAGCTAATCGACAGGTATGCCCCTTGCAGCGGGACATCCCCCATATTCATTGCCGACAGGGGCTTCCATGCGTACAATGTCTTTGCACATGCCATTGAAAACAATTCCTTTTTTGTGATCCGTGCAGCCGATACAAAAATGAAACAGCTCCTTGGCTGCGATCTCCCAAAAGAGGAGACATTTGACATCAGGGTAACAAGGCATCTTACAAGAAGCCATTCAAAAAGGAAACACCTGCATCCTGAATCAGAAGATCAGTACCGGTACATCTGCAAAAAAGTGGCTTTTGATTATTTCCCGGATGAAGGGTACGGGGAATACGAAATATCCCTCCGTGTCCTTCGTTTTCCCATTGGGAACGGCACATATGAGAACATCATAACAAACCTTCCCGAATATGAATTTTGTGCGGAAGAAATCAAGGAACTATACCACCTCAGATGGGGCATCGAAACTTCATTCTGCACACTTAAACACGCAATAGCCGCCGTGAATTTCCACTCAAAAAGCAGGCAGATGATAACCCATGAGATATGGGCGAGGCTCATACTTTTTAATTTCTGCTCTTACATAACGGGACAGGTCACATTTGAGAAGCGGAAACGGAAGCATATCCATCAGGTTGATTTTTCGATTGCCTTCAAGACCTGCCGTCATTTTCTGCGGCTACATTCCGGTGAAGAACCACCTGATGTGGAAGGCCTGATAAGAAAGCACACACTTCCTATCAGGCCTTACAGGAACTTTGCCCGCCAGCAAAGATTCCAAGTACCAGTCAGCTTTACATACCGATTTTGACTGACAGGATCATTTTACCACATAACAGTACCACATAACAGTACCACATGGTAGATATTTTTTATACCTGCTTATTTGCCATACAATAAAACAAAAACACGATTCATCAAATGGCATTATCCATGCCGTTTGTTTCAAGATTCACTCCCAAATAACACTTTATTCCTTTATTCAGACCGTTTATTCGGTTTTCTGAGTTCTTAACTAACTGACATTGGTTCACGGATAAAACCGATGGTTTTGACTAAGAATAGCCTACACCATCGGTCTTCTTAACTCAAGCTAACCCGTGAACGGTATCGAGACGTTTAAGAACACTTTAAAACTTCTCTTTCGGTGCTTGACAAACTCCTATTTTTTTCTATAATAATTCTACTGATTAAAGATATTTAATCAGCATATAATATAATTGAAAGTACCTTGATGACCTACGTGGCTCAAGCGCATATTTTTTAGAGGAATTGGTTTTTACTAATTCCTCTATTATTTATTTTATATAATATTTAAGATTTTGTACTCAATCTGTACTCAAACCACATAGCAAGAGCCCGGAAACCCGCATAAAATGCTGGATTTCCGAGCTTCATTTTTTTATTCAAACTCGACAAGTGCTAACCAATTTTGTTTAACGATTATTCTCTGCCGAGTATGTAAATCCTTTGATTTTTTGATATATCCATATTATTCTGCCTATATGAGCTATTGTTATCATTTTGTTATCGGCGTTGATAACATTTACTCTATAACTGCGGATAATAGCTATATGTTGTGATTCAAATTATAAGCGATTTCGTTTAAGAAATCAATCATTTATTTCTGTATTTTCTATAAGATTTTTCTTCAGAGCATCAAGGGTTTCCTGATTCTTCTTTAGAAGTTCCAACTGCCTATATGCCTTATCTCTCAATATCTTTAACCGCTCAATTTTAGGCACTTCCTGTCTTATTAAATCAGCATTTGTATCTTCCAAATTGATAAGCACAACCAATTCTTCTGCTGATGCAAAATCTCTGATATTTGGTGTTTTTCCGCTTATCCCTTTTTCGTTTCTCCATTGTGACGCTGTTTTTCCAAACAAAGCCATGTTAAGAATATCTGCTTCCGAAGCGTATGTGTATGCCATTTCCTGCGGAGATAATGTTGGTGTTATCAAAAATTCCTTTACTGCATCTGTATGAATACGATAATTTATTTTTGAAAGTTCTCTCTTTGCATCCCACCCAATCGCTAATCGGTTCGCTTCGTCTTTTTTTAATCGTTGATAATCTTTGATAATATAGAGTTTAAATTCTGGAGAAATCCACGATGCAAATTCAAAAGCTATATCTGTATGATATGTACCACCGTATCTTCCCGATTTTGATATAATACCGATTGCGTCTGTTGCTTTTATCCATTGTTGCGGTGTCAATGTAAACGCATTATCACCTGATTCTGCTTTAAACCTATCGAATTCGATAGGTTTAAAATTCGGATTGTGAATCTGCTCCCATAAACCCAAGAATGAAATTGTAGAATGGTTACGCATCCAGTTCGCAACCACAATAAAAGCATTATCTGGATTTTTGTATTTGGCTATATCTGTCAAAGAAATGTAGGCTTCTTCATTTACAACATCACCCATTACTCTTATTTCTGTTCCATTGGCATCTATTTTCATATTTTTCATATTTAACTATTCCTTATATCCTGTCTCTTATACACATCTGACGCTGCCGACGAAG
>CAMQZX010000012.1 GCA_947039785.1 uncultured Lachnospiraceae bacterium
GTCCAGTATGGTATTTAATGTAATGTAGAAAATATATTATCGTAATATCATCAAAGACAAGGAGTGATTTCATGTATACTAACGAGACGCTGAATCAAAAAAGAGTTTCAGGAAAAAAAGCCCTGGAATGTATTAAGCCTGGAGACCGGGTTGTAATAGGACATTGTTCCGCGGAGCCATCTTATTTAGTCGATTTACTGGTACAGAACAAAGAAAAGTATGAAAATGTGGAGATTGTGCAATTACTCCCGTTGGGACCGGCTCCATATGCAGAAAAAGGAATGGAAAATCATTTTAAGTATAATTCAATTTTTGTAGGAAACTCGACCAGAAACGCGGTTGCAGAGGGAAGGGCAGACTTTACTCCATGTTTTTTTTATCAGGTTCCGTCTCTCTTCAGAACCACATTACCAGTGGATGTTGCATTGATTGAGGTCACAGAACCGGACGAATTTGGTTTTTGCAGCTTTGGGGTTGGAGTAGACTATATAAAAGCTGCGGCGGAAAATGCCAAATTTGTAGTGGCACAAATTAATAAAAATATGCCCCGCACATTGGGGGATTCATTTATACATATCAGTGATATAGATTACATTGTTGAATATACAGTGCCAATTACTGAAGTTCCGGCGCCAGTGATTGGAGAGGCAGAATTGGCAATAGGCAGACACTGTGCAAGTTTAATTCATGATGGAGATACCCTGCAGGTTGGTATAGGTGGAATTCCGGATGCGGTTCTAGCATCATTGACAGATAAAAAGAATCTAGGAATTCATTCGGAACTGATAAGTGACGGGGTTTTGGATTTGATGGAAAGAGGTGTTATCAACAATAGCCAGAAAGAAATTAACCGAGGAAAAACGGTTGCCTCTTTTATTATGGGAACTAAGCGCCTGTTTGATTTTATTGATAACAATCCGGCTGTTGCAATGCACCCGATTGATTATGTAAATAATCCGTTAGTTATTATGAAACATAAAAACTTTGTTTCGATAAACTCCTGCATTCAGATTGATCTGATGGGGCAAGTAGTAGCAGAATCTATAGGAAATAAACAGATTAGCGGTGTTGGAGGGCAGGTTGATTTTGTGAGAGGAGCTGCAATGGCTGAGAATGGCCGTTCTATTATTGCAATGACTTCCACTGCCTTGGACGGAAAAATATCTAAAATCGTCCCATATATTGACAAAGGGGCAGCAGTCACTACTTCCAGAAACGATGTTGATTACGTCATTACGGAATACGGAATAGCAGCATTAAAAGGATATTCTTTATGTGAAAGAGCAAAGGCACTAATAAGTATTGCTCACCCTGATTTCAGAGAACAGATGCTATATGAGTGGAAACAAAAATACAAATTAGCTGTTTAATTATTAAGTACATCTAGTAATAGAGGGGATAAAAAGGATGATTGGCAATTCACTTTTGCTTGCGGATAATATAAGAAAGCTGAGGGAAAACAAGGGATTAACACAAATGGAATTGGCAGAGCTTGCCGGAATATCTGCGAGTCATTTGGCTAAGATAGAATCTGGATACCGGAATATGGGGATGAATTCCTATTTACAACTTTTAAATGCACTTAAAGTTAATACCATGATAATTGCAGAGTTGGAAAATATCAAATATGTGGAGCAGGCGGTTGTTTCCTTTGCGGAAATCATTAAAGATTGTTCCGATACTGAAGTGAAATTTCTGATGGATACATTAGAGACGATAAAACATAATATGCGGAAAATGCAGGAAACAGGTATAGGTCATTCATAATAATTGCATTAGTAAGAGGCATAATTAGTATCGAACTACTAATTATGCCTTTTTAATTAGTTGTATATCCTGCGAAGTTTTTTCGAGGAACCCGCTTTTTTTGTCGAGTAGAGATTATTTAAGAGGAATGATGTTAGAATACAGTCGCAATATCGGAACGTGATGATCTATTTGTAAGGAGAAGAGGTGGCAGATGATAATAAGTAATATAATTGCGGATATTGAAGCTGCATTAAAGAGAGACCCAGCGGCCAAAAATAGTCTTGAAGTCATAATGTTGTATCAGGGTGTACATGCTTTGATTGCCTATAGATATGCACATTGGTTTTATGTCCGCAGGCATTATTTTATTGCGAGATGGATCTCGCAGCACTCACGCAAGCGAACATTAATTGAGATTCATCCGGGAGCTAAAATAGGAAAAGGGGTTTTTATTGACCATGGAGCGGGGGTAGTGATTGGTGAGACTGCAGTGGTGGGAGATAACTGTACGATATATCAATGTGTTACATTAGGCGGCACAGGCAAGGAGAATGGGAAACGGCATCCGACACTGGGAAAGAATGTCACGGTCGGAGCGGGAGCGCAGGTTTTAGGAAATATTATAGTAGGAGACAACTGTAAAATTGCTTCCAATGCGGTTTTGTTAGAGTCTGTGGGACCAAACAGAACGGTTGTGGGTATGCCAGCAAAACCCGTAATGCCTAAGAAATATAAAGTACAAAGTAAACTTGTGGAGGAAGGATAAATGAACAAATTTTTATTGGATGTCCCAAATACTTCAGAACGTCTAAGGATTTTTTGCTTTCCGTATGCGGGAGGTGGGGCGTCTACATATAGAAACTGGAATACATATCTTAAACCGGGAATGAAGTGTTATCCGATTCAATTGCCGGGAAGAGAAAACCGTATATCCGAAACACCTTATAGAGAGATGGATACACTGGTGAAAGATGTGGTCTCCGCTTTAGTACCATATCTGGATACTAACTATATTCTGTTTGGGCATAGCATGGGGGCAAAAATAGCTTGTGAAGTTGGAGGCGCTTTAGAACATTACAATAATGTGCAGAATCCATGTCATTTGATTGTTTCGGGTAGTCAGGCCCCACATATTCCGGACCCAAACCCATTGCACAATTTGCCAGAGGATAAGTTTATCGAGGGCCTTAAGCAGTATTCTGGTATGAGTCAAGAATTTTTAGAAAACAAGGAATTAATGAAACTGTTTATGCCTTTGTTCAGAGCAGATTTTGTACTTGACGAGACATATACATTTAAAAAAAGAAATTTTAGTTTTCCTATTTCGGCTTTATATGGGAGTCAGGACGTGGGATCAGAGCCAGAGACCGATGAATCATGGAGTGAATACACTCATAAAACGTATGATAAAAAAATATTTCAGGGAGATCACTTTTTCATTAAATCACAGGAGAAAGAAGTTGTTCAATATATATGTCAAAAATTAGAGGCATACCTGTGAGAACCACGGCAGCTATGAAAACGGTTATAAAATATTATGGATACAGCCATTTGGATGAAGCGGTTTTCGGCATTGGAGCAAACGAGATACATGTTTGGGAATTTAATATAGAGGTCTATGAGAAGTTATCAGCGCACTATTTTGAGTATCTGTCGGAGGAGGAAACGAAAAGAGTAGAAAAATTACGTAAGATTAATGATAAGAAACAATATGTGATAGGTCACATTTTTTTGCGAATCTTGCTAAGCAAGTATTTAGAAATTCCGATTCATCAGATTTCTTTGTTCAGAGATTTACATGGAAAAATAAAACTGGAAGGAAACGGCGGTAACATATCATTCAATCTATCCCATTCTGATGAGATGGTAGTGCTGGCATTTTCCAAATATAAAGATTTAGGGGTAGATATTGAACGGATTCATAATATACAGGATTTTTTGCAGATAGCACAACTATATTTTCGGAAGGAGGAATACGATTATATTTCAAAAATTGATGCAGAAACCCCGCTGAGTAAATTTTATAAAGTTTGGACAATTAAAGAAGCCTTTGTTAAAGCAACCGGTGAGGGGTTAAGTCGTTCTTTAAAGACATTTTCAGTGGAAACGGATTCTGTGATCAGTATTCAGGCAGGGCAAGATACCATAGGAGTTTGGAGGCATTTTGAACTTGAAATGGATAGGAATTATGCAGCTACTGTCGTAATAAATGTAAGTTAATTTATGGAGGAAACAAAAATGAATCATTATGATTGTTTAGAAAACATGACTTTATGGCAGCATTTACAAGATCTAACAGAAATGTACTGTTCTAATATTGCCGTCACAGATGGAGGGGACAGATATTCTTATAAAGAACTGCGTGACAGGGCAGGGAAACTGTCTGCCGCATTTTATAATATGGGTATTAGAAAAAACGATAAAATACTACTGCAATTACCAAATAGCATTGAATTTGTTTTAAGTTGTTTTGCACTGTTTAAGATTGGAGCAGCACCAGTTCTTATAGTACCAGGACTGCGTGAAAAAGAACTGAATGTTATTGCGAAAAGTGTTATGCCTGTTGCCTATATTTGTCCAGATAATTTTATGGGTTACTCATATGAGAAAATGGCGGAGTGGTTGTTAAAAAATCACAAATCGGTGAAAAGGGTTATTTGGAAAGAAGATATTTTAAATCTTTCTAGTGGAAATGATTTACAGGATATCATGGAGCCTGTAAATGCAAAAGATACTGCTGTATTGCTCCTTTCAGGTGGAACAACCAACATACCTAAATTAATACCTGTGACTCATGAAGCTTTTGCTTATCATGCAAAAAGTGCTGGCAGACATTGTGGATTTAATTGTAGTACAGTATTTCTTTCTTTATTGCCAATGGAGCATAAATTGACATTATATAGTCCTGGTGTAATGGGTACACTTTTTTCTGGTGGAAGAATTGTCATGAGTAATGATGGAAGCTGCGAATCAGCGTTTTTCTTAATAGACCAGGAGCATGTCACGGTAACGGCGATGGTTCCTACATTAGCAAAATTGTGGATAGAAACTCTGGAATGGGAAGACAGCTTTAACTTGTCATCCATGCAAGCGATAGTAATAGGCGGTGCCTTGCTGGATGAAAGCACAGCCATGAAATTAATGGATAAAACAGGTTGGAATGTGATACAGGCATATGGGATGTCAGAGGGATTTTTGAGTTTATCTGTTTTGAATGAACCCATAGATAAAAGATGTAAATATCAGGGCAGACCTGTTTCTGATTACGATGAGGTTTTGATTATTGGTGAGAATGGGGAGAACTTGGGAACGGGTAAGCCGGGAGAGATAATAGTAAAGGGTCCATACTTATTTCATGGATATTATGGCTCTACAGATAGCTCTTGTTTTGATAAAGACGGGTTTTATCATACCGGAGATGTTGGGTATATAACAGAAGAGCGGTATCTGAAAATAGAAGGACGGCTTGGAGACAGAATAAATAGGGCAGGAGAAAAAATCGTACCATCAGAGATTGAAGGATATTTAAAGGGAATCAGAGGAATTAAGGATGCCGTAGTTATAGGAATACCTGATGAAATATTAGGCGAAAGAAGCTGTGCCTGCCTTCAGACAAATAATTCAACAATAACTGTAGCAGAAGTACGCCAACATTTTACCGAGATGCAGGTTGCTCAATATAAAATACCGGACCAGGTGGTTGTTTTGTCTGACTGGCCTTGCACTGGAACCGGCAAGATACATAAAAAGGCATTAAAGAATTTAGTAATGAATATGAAATGATTATGGAGGACGAAAGATGGAGAAGATTAGCACTACAGGAAATAGCAGGTTAGAGGAATTCTGCAGTATTATTGAAAGTATCCCCCCGTTTGATAATCTGGAAAATTGGGATATAAATCTTTTGGAGGCAGGCATAACATCACTTAATATGATGCGGGCTTCCAATATACTGAGAAAACATGGGTTTAATATATCCTTTTCTAAGATGATATCAAATCCGTTTATTGCATCATGGTGGAATTTGGTAAAGGAGGATACGGTACAGAAGCGTGAGGTTGCTATAGATGAAGAATGTATTACAGGCCCCTTTCAGCTTACCGATGTCCAATATGCCTATTGGATGGGAAGACGTGAACAGCAAATTTTGGGTGGAAATGCCTGCCATGTTTATTTTGAATTTGATTGCCATGAAATAGATGTAGATAAATTGGAACATGCATGGCAGACATTACAAAATTCTCATTCAATGTTAAGGGCAAAGTTTAATAAGGACGGAACCCAGGAAATTATGCCCGCGGCATATTCTGATAAACTTACAGTTTATGATCTTCGGGGAAACGATATGCCCGAGCAGGAACTTGTTACGATAAAAGAAAAGTTATCCCATCGTTTACTTGACGTGCAAAATGGTCAGGTAGCTGAACTTGGGGTAAGTATAATTTCAGATGATAAATTCAGACTTCATTTTGATGTAGATTTGCTGGTTGCGGATATGCAGAGCTTACAGATTATTTTTCGTGATCTGGAGGCTATTTATTCACGAAATGTTCTCCCGACAGTATCACCAAAATGGAATTTCGGTGAATATTTAAAGTTAGAGGAGGAAAGAAAAAGCGGTGATGGAGAAGCCGCAAAGTTGTACTGGGCTGAGCGCATTCCTTCAATGCCATTAGCACCGGCATTACCATTAGCCAAATCACAGGAATTATTAAAGGCACCTAAATTTGTCCGGCGCAAGTTCCTTTTATCTACTGAGGAATGGGAAATACTTAAATCCAAATCAGCAGTTAAACATACTACCCCGGCGATGGTGTTGTTGACCGCCTATGCGGAGGTGCTGGGACGGTGGAGTACCAATTCTCGTTTCTTAGTAAATATGCCTTTATTTGATCGGCTTTCTGATTTGGATAGCATAGAAAATGCAATTGCTGATTTCACGAATGTTTTATTATTAACTATGGACTGTAGTGAAAATCTTACATTTTCGCAGAGACTTGATAATGTCCAAAAGCAATTCCGGGAAGATATGGAATATAGCTCCTATTCAGGTGTGAAGGTTGTAAGAGAACTGATGAAAATTCATCCAGACGAAAAGGTTATAGCTCCTGTTGTGTTTTCCTGCAACTATGGACATATGCTTATTGAGAATGAATTTGAGAAGACTTTCGGCAAAATGAGTTATATGATATCACAAACGCCGCAGGTTTGGATAGATTTTCAGATTTTTGAAATTGAAGGTGGTCTAAATTTATCGTGGGATTGTGCTGAAGAACTGTTTGCCCCCGGAATGTTGAACGATATGTTTGAAGCCTATAAGCGAACTATTGTCTGGCTATTACGGCAGGACGATTGGAATCGTGTGTACGATGTGATACCGGATTTGGCTATGAAGAGGGGAATTGACAATATAGTAATTCCGACGAATAGCAATCGGCAGCTCTATACCGGCTTTATTGAGCAGGTTCAGTCAAACAGGCATAATATTGCCATTATAGATGAAAATGATGATGCAAAATATACATACGAGGAACTGTTGAATAAAGCATTAAAAGTGGCTGCTTTTTTAAAAGAAAACGGAGTGGCTTCCGGTGATTTGGTTTCTGTTTCGCTGCCGAGAGGAGTAAATCAGATTGCTGGGATTTTAGGGATTCTGACAGCTGGGGCAGGCTATGTTCCTGTAAATGTGACACAGCCACTTAACAGAAGAGAAAGAATATATAAAAAAGCCGGTATCAGACATATTTTAACAGATACCTATTATAAAAAAGAATTGGATTGGCCTGGCGACGTTGAGATTTTAGATATTTTGGAGTCGAAACAATATAAGCCTTTGCAGTATCCGGCTACAGGTTCCGACACTAATTCGGCTTATGTTATATTTACATCTGGTTCTACGGGGGAACCTAAAGGCGTTGAAATTAGCCATTTAGCAGCAGTCAATACTATAGATACTATTAATGAGCAATATCATGTAAATTGTGGGGATAAAATTCTTGCTGTTTCGTCTTATGATTTTGACCTTTCTGTATATGACATATTTGGCATGTTAAGCGCTGGTGGTACGCTTGTTCTGATTAAGGAAGACAGCCGCAGAGACGCTAACATCTGGCTGGATACAGTGAACAAACATGGGATTACCTTGTGGAATTCTGTACCTACCTTATTAAACATGCTGCTTATAGTATCGGAAAGTTATGGTATACAGATTCCCACTCTTAGGCTGGCAATGCTTTCGGGAGATTGGATTGGCTTGGATATTCCGGAACGTCTTGCAAATGCTGCACCTAATTCACATCTTTTATCCATGGGTGGAGCTACTGAGGCGGCAATATGGTCAAACTATTTTGATGTGAAATTGCCGATTCCGAAAGCGTGGCGTTCAATACCCTATGGAAAACCATTGCTAAATCAATATTACAGAGTTGTTGATGAAATGGGCAGAGATTGTCCAGACTGGGTGCCAGGTGAATTGTGGATTGGTGGTAAAGGTGTAGCGAAGGGGTATATTGGTGATCCTGATATCACGAAAAAAAGTTTTGTGGTCTGGAATGATAATAAATGGTACAGAACCGGAGATATGGGAAGATACTGGGCAGATGGAAATATAGAGTTTCTTGGCAGACAGGATTTTCAGGTGAAAGTCCGGGGACATCGTATTGAACTTGGGGAAATAGAGGCGGCACTTAGTAAATATCCAGGAATATCACAAAATGTAGTATCTGCTGTGGGGGACGATCATGGAAACAAGCATCTTGTGGGCTATTTAATTCCGGAACCTGGATTCCCTAAATCTCTGTATGAAGTAGTGGAAGAGGACATTACATTACTGGATAAAAGATGGGAAGACACAAAGGTGTATTGTAAATCTATAGCAGATGATTATGTAACCGGAAGCTCTGATCCTAAAGATTGTTATGTTCTGGATAAATGCTTTGATGAAGTGAGTCTTCTTTATATTTGCAGAATATTTGAACGGATGGGAATTTCATATGAACCCGGCGATATTTATTCTATTGACAGGCTGCTCACTGATGGAGGAATACACCCGTCTTTCAAGCAGTTAATCGTACAATGGCTGTCAACACTAATCGAAAAAGGACTGACACTAAAGGTATCAGAGGATATCTTTACCAACAAGCAGTCATTATCGAACCTGGTATATTCAGAAAATGACCTGCTTACAAAATTCAGTAGCTGTGGAGCGCAATTAACATCGCTGAAAACATTTTTAAATCCATTTTTGAAATATTGCAAGGAACTTCTGACCGGCCAGGTAGATGTTTCTCAACTGTTACTGAAAGAGGATTATTTATCACCCAACGATTTCCTTAGAACACTTCCGGGAGCTGAATATCGGGACGAAATGACAATGGCAATATTACAGCATATTGTTGAAAAGCAAGTTACCGGAAATAAGGTAAGAATACTGGAGATAGGAGCAAGAAACATTGCCTTTACGAAGGAAACAATTGAGGCTCTGGCAGGAAGTGATTACGAATATACATGTACGGACACTTCAGTTTTTTATTTGAATAATGCTAAAGAATTGCTGGAGAGATATGAGAACATAGTCTATCAGCGTTTTAATCCTGACGAGAAACCAGTAGACCAGGGGGGTAAAGTTCAGTATTATGATGTGATTATAGCGGCAAACTCACTGCACCGTTGTAAAGATTTGAACAGTTCATTAGAATATGTTAAATCACTTTTAAAAGCCGGTGGACTCCTCGTTGTTTTAGAAACAACAAAAAATACTATTATGCAGCAGGTTAGCACAAGCATTCTTGAAAAGGGATTTACGGGATTTGAGGATGATAGAAAAGGAACGGGTAGACCGCTGTTGTCTATTGAGCGATGGGAGGAAAAACTATCTGAAAGTGGTTTCTATGCAAGCACAGGAATTCCAAACGATGTCTTGCCCAAACAGATATACAATCAAGGACTGATAATTGCTATGGCTCCTGCGCGGGCGTATAGTTTCAATCCAGAACGGCTAAAGGTTTTTATGGAAGATATGGTGCCTTCTTACATGATTCCGACAACATTTATGGTGATGGATACCTTTCCATTATCAGCGAATGGAAAAATAAATAGAAAAGCGCTACCGTTGCCCAGTGTTGCCAAAACTGAAATAAAGTCAGAGCATTTTAGTGAACCAAAGACAGAACTTGAAAAAAGAGTAGCAAAGATTTGGTCGCAGGTATTGAAGGTGGATAAAGTCAGCACTAACGACAACTATTTTGAATTAGGTGGTGATTCACTGCTTGCAACACAATTGAATTCGAAGATAAATAAAGAACTTAAAATTGAATTTTCCTTAGAGAATATATTTGCAAAACCTGTTTTTTCCGAACAGGTATTAAGTATTGCAGCATTGATGGAAGATAAAGAAATGAAAAATCTTACATCAGAGCAATTACCGGCGATTCAGATTAAACCGGAACTCTGGAATGAACCGTTCCCGTTGACTGATGTACAACAGTCTTATTGGCTTGGCAGAAATGGTGGATTTGCGCTGGGAGATGTTTCAACACATTGTTATTTTGAGATGGATGGTTTTGATATTAACATAGATCGCGCCGAGGAAACGTGGCAGAAACTTATTGAACGTCACGGAATGATGCGTGCAGTGTTCTTAAAGGATGGACAAAACCAAAAGATATTGGAAGATGTGGAACCCTATAAAATTCACAGATATGATTTAACATCACTGTCAACTACATCGGTAGCAAATAGACTTGAAGAGACCAGAAAAGAAATGGAACATCAAATTTTTGATACTTCTATTTGGCCGTTATTTGATGTCCGCATTTCAATGCTGCCAGAAAGGAAGAATCGGATTCATATTAGTTTTGACAATATAATCTTTGACGGTTGGAGTATGTTCTATATCCTTCGGCAATGGAAATACCTATATGACCGTCCGCAGCTTGAACTGGTTCCTCTTGAATTGTCGTTCAGGGACTATGTTTTGACATACGAAAAAATAAGAGAAACTGATTTGTACAAAAAGGACGAAGAATACTGGAAGGCCCGTATACCTGAAATTTTCCCGGCTCCGGAATTGCCAGTAAAAAATACAGCGCAAGCATTACAGGAACAGAAATTTGAACGTCTGGAGGCTGTGTTAGATGAGGTGAAGTGGAATAAAATTAAGAATGTAGGGATTAAAAATGGACTGACAGCTTCAGGGCTTTTGCTGACAGCCTATGCAGAAGTGCTGACACGATGGAGCAAATCACCTAAATTCACCATTAACTTGACACGGTTTAACCGTCTGCCTATTCATAATCAGATTATGGATATGGTTGGGGATTTTACTTCATTGACATTATTGGCAGTGGATAATACTATCGGTGACAGCTTCTTGGATAGAAGTAGAAATCTTCAAAAGCAGTTATGGCAGGATTTAGCACACCCTTATTACAGTGGTGTCGAGTTAGAGCGTGAACTAAACAAAAATTATGATACTAGGCAAGGCGCTGTAATGCCCATTGTATTTACAAGCGGTCTTGGGATAAAAGAAAGTGGGAAAAAGGAGGAAGAGCAGTATTTTGGTAATATGGTGTATGGACTTTCCCAGACTCCACAGGTTTGGGTTGACCATCAGGTTACGGAACAGGACGGCAAACTCGTATTGACCTGGGACGCAGTACGCGCAATCTTCCCTGGAAACATGTTGGACGAGATGTTTGAGGCGTATGTAGATCTTCTTACAAAACTATCGGAAACAGAGGATATATGGAAGAAGAAAACCAAAAACCTGATTGATATACCAAATTTAGAGAGTAGAAAATTGGCTAATAAGACCGATGATGCCATATCGACTGAAACTCTGACATCCCTGGTTGCAAAGTCAATTAAAAAGAACGGGGATTCTGTTGCTGTCATATCTAGGCAAAAAAAATTGACTTATTTTGAATTGGGACATTATACGAATGGCATTGCCCATATGTTAATAAATGAAAATGTCAAAAGAAACACTTTGGTTGCGGTCGTGATGGATAAAGGCTGGGAACAGATTGTTGCTGTTAATGCAATTTTACGGGCTGGTGCTGC
Source organism: uncultured Lachnospiraceae bacterium (assembly GCA_947039785.1). Taxonomy (GTDB): domain Bacteria; phylum Bacillota; class Clostridia; order Lachnospirales; family Lachnospiraceae; genus JALFVM01. Next base: position 11,812 of record CAMQZX010000012.1, read on the forward strand.
TTATTTGCCAATTGATGCAGAAAATCCTGACGATAGAATACAATTTTTATTGAAAGATGCGGATGTACGTGTGGTGCTTACACAATCGTGGGTTGAAGAGAAAGTAACATGGCCATCTGAGGTGAAGCGTATTTGTATTGATGATTTGATGGTTGGAGAAATGAATACCACGGACGTTTCTATTATATCAAAGCCTGATGACCTCGCATATATTATCTACACATCAGGCAGTACGGGAAAACCAAAGGGTGTAATGATAGACCATCGAGGTGCTGTAAATACTATACTTGACGTGAACCAGAGATTTGATGTGAGTAAAGAGGATATATGTTTTGCACTCTCTAACTTAAACTTTGATTTGTCTGTATATGATATTTTTGGGTTGTTATCAGTCGGAGGAACGATTGTTATACCAGAGGCAGACCTGATAAAAGAACCTAAACATTGGCAGGAATTAGTGCAACGGTATCAGATAACAGTCTGGAACAGTGTGCCGGCATTTATGGAAATGTTCATGGAACATCTGACTAAGGAAGATATTAAACTTCCATTAAAATTAATCATTATGAGTGGTGATTGGATTCCACTTGATTTGCCTCAAACTATCCGACAGTATACGGAAAATGTCCGTATCATCAGTATGGGGGGTGCGACAGAAGCATCTATATGGTCTAACTTTTATGAGGTGGATTTGGTTAATTCCCAGTGGTCAAGTATTCCATATGGAAAGCCATTAACCAATCAGAAGTTTTATATATTAGATGAGTTTATGCAGGATTGTCCTGTTTGGGTTCCAGGAAGACTTTATATTGGGGGTATAGGTGTTGCATTAGGATATTGGAAAGACGAAAACCAGACACAGCAGCGGTTTGTAACACACCCCGAAACAAAGGAGCGTATCTATTATACCGGAGATCTTGGCAGATATTGGCCCGATGGCAATATTGAATTTTTAGGAAGAGAGGATAATCAGGTAAAGATTCGGGGCCATCGGATTGAACTGGGAGAGATTGAAAGTGTCCTCCAGGAACATGAGATGGTTAAAAATGCAGTGGTAATTGTAGAGAATAAAGGGGCTTCTTTAGGTGCAGCTGTGCTGTTGAATGATGATGTGAGTTCAGAGACAGAGATAGTGGAAAAAGAATTATTTGACTATCTAAAAAACAAACTGCCAGAATATCTTGTTCCTGGAAAATTGATAGTTATGAATCAGTTTCCGTTAAGCGTGAATGGGAAGGTGGATAGAAAGGAATTAGGTGTTCTTTTAAGCGGCAGGCATGAGAACTTTGTTGGTACAGTAAAGGAACCGCCGAAAGATGACCTGGAAAGAAATATTGCATCTATTTGGAAGGAAATACTGGGGATTGATGATATCGCAAGAAATGATGACTTCTTTATGTGCGGCGGTGATAGTTTGAAAGCGGTCCGGGTAGTAAATACATTAAAAGATAAGAAAATTGCCGGCGAGAATTTGGCAATTCAGACGTTGTTTGCAGCTCCGACAGTGGCTTTGTTGGCTGATGAGATTAAGTCAGAAAAAGAAACAGAGCCTTGTGAGGACTTTGAGGAAGGAGAATTATGATGCTGGAAAATTTTATAAGGGATTACGAAAAGAAAGGGGTTCGATTTTGGGTAGAAAACGAGCAATTAAAATTCCGTGCACCAGCGGGTGTATTAAGTATAGAGGATAAGGAGCAACTGAAAGAAAAAAAAGAAGCGCTTCTTTCCTACTATAAAGAGATTGAGGAGTCTGCGATTATCGCAGACCCCTACAATCAATATGAGCCGTTTCTGCTGACAGGAATTCAATCCGCGTATTTACTTGGAAGAAATAATAACTTTGAATATGGGGGCGTTGGGTGCCATGCCTATTTTGAATTAACAATGCCGGTAATGGACGAAAAGCGACTGGAGACAGCATGGCATTCTGTTATTAAAAGACATAATATGCTGCGTGCTGTTGTTCTTCCTGATGGTACGCAAAAGGTGCTGCAGAAAGTTCAATTACCGAGTCTGGTCTTCTGTGATATGCGGGGAAAGAATCAGATATCTGTTCATGCAAAATTAGAAGAAATCAGAGGGGAACTGTCTAATAAGCAGTATGTAACAGATAAATGGCCTTTATATGACTTGTATCTGACTACTACGGATCACGAAAGTATACTCCACTTTTCTATAGATATGTTGATTTCGGATTTTGTAAGTACCAGCACGATTCTACGTGACTTGGATAGTTTTTACTATGAAAAGGGGGCCAATTTGGAACCGTTAGAAGTGACTTTCCGGGATATTCTGCTTAACCAGGAAAGAATCCAAAAAAGGGCAAACTTTGTTGATAAATGGAATAGGGATAAGAACTACTGGCTGGAAAGAGTAGAAGATATGCCAGAAGCGCCGGAATTGCCCACAATGACGGAAAAATCTAATGAAACAGTAACTTTCAGACAGTGGAGACATTTAATAGATAAAAAGAACTGGGAGCAGTTATGTAATCAGGTTAAGAATCAGAAAATCACACCCTCTGGTGCTTTATTGGCAGCATATGCAGAGGTAATCGGAAGATGGTCAAAGCAACCCTCATTTTGCATTGATATTACGATTTTGAATAGACCTAATATACATGACCAGATTAATCAGATTGTAGGGGACTTTACAGAAGTAGATATTTTAGAGGTATCACCTGCATATCCCAGCACTTTTTCAGAACGTGCTAAAAAAATACAGAATCGGCTATGGGAGGATTTGGGACATAATACCTTTACGGGGATGGAAGTATTAAGGGAGATTAACCGAAAGAATAATAAGAAGGCAATTTATCCTGTGGTGTTTACAAGTACAGTAGGAGCTTACGACAGCAGAGATATCAGCGGAGAATTTATGCGGGATTCAAAATTGACTTTCAAAATAAGCCAAACGCCGCAGGTATGGATAGACTGTCAGGTATCAGAACAATCAGACGGAGTGTTGATAAACTGGGATGTTCGAGACAATGTTTTCCCGGACGGAATGATTGAGGACGCATTCAGGACGTTCAAATATCTGATTGAAAAGATGACATTGGGCAATGAGGTCTGGGAATCTGTACATCCACTTACACTGCCAAAACACGTTCTGGAAATGCGAGAAAAAGTTAATGCTACAACTGCGGAGCTGCCTGTGGGATTACTTCAGGACGGATTCATCAAACATGTGCGCCAGACTCCTGATAATATTGCATTGATATGCAGAGAGGGACAATTTACATATGGTGACCTGGGTCAATATGTAGCGGCAATACAGAAATATTTGATTGAATCTGGATGTAATGCGGGTAATTATATTGTTATTGCTTTAGAAAAGGGAATATGGCAGGTTGCATCTGTACTGGCAACATTAATTACTGGGGCAACATATTTGCCTGTTGATGTATCGCAACCATTATCCCGCCTAAATAAAATAGTTAATAGTTCTAGTGCTGATTTTGTGATTACTGACGATTCCCATAGAAATGAAGAATGGGCAGCAGGTCCTAAAATTATTGTGACGGAGGATATGCAGAGTGGGATGAATGAGGATAATCAACTGCAGGATATCAGAATATCTTCGGACAAACCTGCTTATGTAATACATACTTCTGGAACCACGGGAATGCCAAAAGGTGTTGTAATAAGCCACAAGGCAGCATTAAACACAATTGAAGATATAAACAATAAGTTTAATGTAACGTATAAAGATAAAGTATTGGGATTGGCAAATTTAGCTTTTGATTTATCTGTTTATGATTTGTTTGGAACATTTCTTGCAGGGGCGTGTTTGGTTCTCCCTGATCCGGCGAGGCGAAAGGACCCGTATTATTGGTGTGAACTGGTTACAGAAGAACACATAACAGTGTGGAATTCTGTTCCTGCACAGATGCAGATGCTTGTTACTTGTTTGAAAAGCAGAGGATCATCCGAAGATGTCGCTTTACGTTTGATCATGCTATCTGGAGACTGGATTCCTGTAACATTGCCAGGAGACATAAAAGATAGTTGTCCGTCTGCTGAGGTAGTCAGTTTAGGCGGTGCAACTGAGGCGGCCATTTGGTCCATATACCATAGAATACAGAATGTTCCCGAAAATGCTGTAAGTATTCCTTATGGTAAACCGCTGGTAAACCAGCAGTTTTATATTCTCGATGGACAACTTCAACAATGCCCTGATTGGGTGGCTGGTGCCATTTATATCGCTGGAGATGGATTGGCATTAGAATATTTGAATAATGAAGAAGAAACAAAGGCACGTTTTATATATCACCCTGATATGAAAATTCGTTTATATCATACAGGGGACGTTGGGAAATACTGGCCCGATGGTACAATTGAATTTTTGGGAAGAGAAGATACCCAGGTTAAAATACGTGGTCACAGAATAGAACTGAGTGAGATTGAAAGCGTAATCCAGAATCATAAATCTGTGGAAATGGCAGTGGTTTTAGTTACTGGAGACGTACCAGCGGATTACCGCATAGTTGCGTTTGTACAAGGAGCGATTACTGAGGAAGCTGTCAGAGCATATATTAAAGAGCAGTTACCAGAGTATATGATTCCCAGTTGGATAGAAATCTTAGAAGAAATTCCATTGTCAGTGAATGGAAAAGTAGATCGCAAGCAGTTGCAGCAGCAGGCAGTTATTTTACATAATTCAAATCATGAAAGTGGTATGCCGCCTAAAGATGGATTGGAAAAAGCTATTGCGGAGATTTGGAAAGATCTTCTTCATGTATCATCTGTGAGCAGAGATGATGATTTTTACGATGTAGGAGGAGATTCGCTGCTAGTAGCACAGGCCGTTGGCAAAATTAAAGAACAAATAGCCGAAGCGCATACTTGGGAATGGGACAGACTGATGATTGCTATGCTTCAAAGTCCTACAGTTTCGGGACTGGCAGCGCAGTTAGTTGGCGATAGTGATGAGAGCGATGCTAAGAGTGATGGTAGTGAGACTCCATTAAAAATATTAGCGGAATTACCAGATGCAAACAGCACTCTAAAAGTATTCTTCCCTGGTGGAATAGGTACTTTAAAACAATTTGGTACACTATTTCAGAAGCTAATGAATGACGAAACAAGAACTTTTGGGATTGCGGCATTTGATTATAGTGCAGATGTTCAATATCTGGACTCTGATGCAAAAAAACATATTGTAACGATTGGACAGAGATATGCAAAAATTTTAGCAGACAGTGGATATCGCAGAATACAGCCGATTGGCTATTGCATGGGTGGTCTTGTGGCGATTGAAGCAGCGAGAACACTGATTGAGTATGGAATTGAGGTAGAACCAGTTACAACTATTGATACAATACCAATTGTTTTGGAAATGGAGGGAGACCTGCTTATGGAGAGGAGCTACGGCCTCATGGTTGGTGCTGATGTGGTAGCAGCAGGTCACGTTAAAGAAGACAGTATGCTGACAACTGCCTTGGAATTACTTAAAGAAAAAGAAAATGGACTAATCTCTGAAGAAATGATTTTCTCTCTTGATGGAGATCTGAAAGCACTGTCTGACTGTTATAGTAAGCAGAAATTGATTACACAGGAGGAGCGATTGAGAAGGTTAAAAGAAGCAGTTCCCCCTAATAGTGGACAATTACAAAAAAATGAATATGACAAATTTGAAGAACTATTTGCATTATACCGCCGCAATTATCGCTGTGCGATTGGTTATACACCAGAACCGTTTGCCGGAGATATTCGAGCGTTAAGCTGCATGGACGAACATTCTCCTTTTGTACCTGTAATGAAGCCAGGTACAGAGGAATTTATGAATGAATGTGCATTGGGTGAATTGGAGGTTATACCAATCGAAGGAAATCATTTGACATGTATTCAGTCCCCATTAGCCGAAAAACTGGCTGAAATACTCTGATTTTGTGAAAGGAGAACTTAATGGAAGATACAATAAAGCCTTTAAATGTACTTGTATGCGGAACAAACTTTGGGCGGGTGTACATTAAAGGGATTCAGAAAAATAAGAAATTTAGAATTGCAGGGATTTTGTCCCATGGGAGCAATCAATCCAGACGTATTGCAGAAGAATGCAATGTTCCTCTTTATACGGACATGGACAAAGTGTCAAAAAAAGAATTTGATTTGGCCTGTGTTGTGGTTAGATCCACTGTTGTAGGTGGAAAAGGTTCTGTTATTACTAATGAATTATTGAGCAAGGGAATTGATGTAATTCAGGAGCATCCGGTTCATTATAACGATCTGGTGCAGGCCATAAAGCTTGCTAGGAAAAATGATTGCATATATCAGGTAAACAGTTTTTACCCTTTTATTGAAAGTGTACGCAGTTTTATTAAACTATCAAATCAGGTTCTTACAATAGGCCAGCCGCTTTATATTGACGCAACCTGCAGTCTGCAGGTGCTCTTTCCGATGGTCGATATTCTGGGGAGAGCAGTGGGCGGATTCAGCCCTTGGAGGTTACGCAATGTGGAATCCGCAGAAAGTGGCTTGCCGTTTAGTATCCTGATGGGAAAAATAAAGGATATACCAATAATATTAAAAATTCAAAATCAAATTGATCCTGCAGACCCGGATAATAATGGTTTTCTATTACATCGGGTAAGTATTGGAACTACAGAAGGAACGTTGAGTTTGACAGATTCCAATGGGCAGGTACAGTGGAATCCGCAGATGTATGTTCCGCATAATTCCGATGGGGTACTGGATATGTACGGAAATAATCGGTATTTGGACCTTTATGTAAGTGAGGAAGTTCCTGATATACATACAGGACAATACCGGGACGTTTATGAGAATATCTGGCCTTCTGGTATCAGCACGATGCTGGATAATTTCATAGAAATTAAAAATGATAAAATGCAAAGGGAACTGCAGACACAGCGTTTGCTTACGGCAAGTAAAATTTGGCGTGAAATTGCGGAGGAAATAGGGAATCCACAATTTATTAAAACACCGGATAGAAAAGGGACCCCTTTAAGTGTAATAAACTGATAATGCCTGTATGGGGCTAAAGAATGCCTGAACAGGAGCGACATATCCCTGGAAATTATATATAATAGCAATTGGTTAGATATCGGCCAATTGCTATTATATTACCTTGTAGGGTAATATATATTTTTTAAAACTACATCACCCCACAGGGGAGGTGTGTAGAGAGGAGGATATAATGAAAAAGGAGCAGTTTGATATTACTGGCATGACATGTTCAGCGTGCTCATCAAGAGTTGAAAAGAGTGTATCTAAACTATCCGGAATGTCAGAAGTCAGCGTTAATTTGCTAAAAAATAGCATGGTAGTTAATTATGATGATGCAGCATTGAATACAAATGATATAGTAAATGCTGTTGTAAAAGCGGGGTATGGCGCGATTCCAAAAAGTAATGAGGTGAAACAGACAAAGGCGAATAATGCGGCTGTAAGCACGGCACAACTTGAACAACAGCAGATGAAGCGCAGATTAATTATCTCGATGATTTTTACGGTTCCATTATTTTATGTCTCTATGGGACATATGTTCAACTGGCCGCTACCTGGTTTTTTATTGGGAATGGATAATTCTATTAGTTTTGCATTTACGCAATTTTTGTTATTACTTCCTGTGATCTTTGTCAATTTTAAATACTTTAAACATGGATACAAAACATTGTTCAGCGGAGCACCTAATATGGATTCTCTTATTGCACTGGGTTCATCGGCGGCTACGATTTATGGTATTTATGCAATATATAAAATTGGCATTGGTTTAGGGCACGGGGATATGGATATGGTACACCAATTTTCTATGGATCTATACTTTGAATCAGCCGGAATGATATTGGCTTTGATTACATTGGGTAAATATTTTGAGGCCAGAGCAAAAGGGAGAACATCGGAAGCAATAGAAAAACTGATGGACTTAGCCCCTAAGATGGCAGTTGTTGAAAGAAATGGATTTGAACAACAGATTCCGGTAGAAGAGGTACAGACTGGTGACATTGTTATTGTAAAGGCAGGAGAGGCAATCCCGGTAGATGGTGTGATCAGAGAAGGAAGTGCTTCTATAGATGAATCGGCTTTGACTGGTGAGAGTGTCCCGGCAGATAAAAAAGCCGGGGACTCGGTTATCGGAGCAACCATAAATAAGTCTGGTTATTTTAAAATGCAGGTAACGAAAGTCGGAGAGGAAACTGCATTAGCCCAGATTATTAAATTGGTAGATGATGCTACTTCATCTAAAGCACCTATTGCCAAATTAGCAGATAAAATAAGTGGTGTTTTCGTACCGGTGGTAATAGCAATCGCCCTTATAGCAATCATTGCATGGTTGTTAATGGGGTTTGGTTTTGAATTCGCATTATCAGTGGGAATCTCCATTTTGGTAATATCCTGTCCCTGTGCATTGGGACTGGCGACACCTACAGCAATAATGGTTGGTACTGGAAAGGGTGCTGAAAATGGGATATTAATAAAATCGGCTGAATCTTTGGAGACAGCTCATAGCATTGATACGGTCGTTTTAGATAAAACTGGAACAGTCACACAGGGAAAACCAGAAGTAACAGACATTATGACGGCACCAGGAGTAAGTGAAGAAGAACTGCTGAGTATGGCTGCATCTATGGAAAAACTGTCAGAGCACCCGCTGGGAGAAGCTATTGTTGCTAAAGCATTAAAATTAAACATTGCATTGAAATCCGTTACTGACTTTGTACAGATACCGGGACAAGGCATTGTTGGTGTTATGAACAAGGAAACCTGTTATGCGGGGAATAAAAAAATGTTGGCGGAAAAGGGTGTCAAGTTCGAGGGTTTTGATCTGAAGGGTAATGCATTTGCCGATCAAGGAAAAACACCGCTATATTTCGTGAAAAATAGTAAAATTCTAGGAATTATTGCGGTGGCAGATGTTGTTAAGCCAACAAGCCGTCAGGCGATTAGTGAATTAGCACAACAGGGAATTGATGTCATTATGCTTACGGGTGACAATGAAAAAACCGCAGAGGCAATCAGAAAGCAGGTTGGCATATCCAGGGTTATTTCAGAGGTGTTGCCGCAAGATAAAGAAAAAGAAATTCGGAATCTGCAGGGAAAAGGAAAAAAGGTTGCCATGGTTGGTGATGGTATTAATGATGCGCCGGCACTGGTACGGGCAGATGTAGGAATAGCCATTGGTGCAGGAACCGATATTGCAATGGAATCAGCGGATATTGTGCTGATGAAGAGTGATTTACTTGACGTTGCAACCGCAATTAGACTGAGTAAAGCTGTTATTAGAAATATAAGGCAGAATTTGTTTTGGGCATTTTTTTATAATGTAATCGGTATTCCAGTAGCGGCGGGGATTTTTTATCTGTCATGGGGGCTAAAACTAAATCCTATGATTGGTGCAGCCGCTATGAGTTTGAGTTCTTTATGTGTTGTGTCAAATGCATTGAGGCTTAAATTCTTTAAACCGCACTTTTTAAAGATTGAAAACTAAAATTATAACAATAAAGGAGAATACAAATATGAAGAAAACAATTAGTATTGAAGGTATGGTGTGTGGCAACTGTGTAAAGCATGTGGAGGAAGCCCTACATGAACTTAGTGGTGTTTCAGGTGTTGATGTAAGTCTTGAAAATAAAAACGCAACGGTTACTGTAAGTGAGGGCGTAGACAATACCGTTCTGGAGCAGGCTATTGTAGATGCAGGATATGAAGTAAAAGGAATCGTTTGAGTATGAAAGCAGACCGTAAATATATTTATACAATGCTCAAAACTGCGCGTGGTCAGATAGAGGGTATAATCAAAATGGTTGACGAGGATCGCTATTGCATGGATATCTCCAATCAGTTATTAGCAACTCAATCCATATTAAAAGCAGTGAATATAAAAATCATTGAAGCTCATGTGCGTTCCTGCGTAAAAGAGGCATTAGAAGAAGGAAATACAGATGAGAAGATGGAGGAAATACTTAGCCTGTTTACAAATATGAGCAAATGATATAGGAGGAAAAAGAGTTGTTAAACGCAATAGAAGAAAAAACAATGGTCCAGTTTTTGGGCAGATTTACCGCACAGCCTTTTCGTATTCGATTTAGCGGTAACGAATATCTGGTGGGAGAAGGAAATCCAACTTTTACAGTGGATTTCAAAAAGCCAATACCAGTATCCAAATTAATTAATAGTACGTCTCTCGCTCTTGGTGAAGCATACATGGACGGGGATCTGGAAATAGAGGGTGACTTATACCAGGCTTTGGACCATTTTTTGGGTCAGATGGATAAGTTTGCTGTGGACGAAAATGCTCTCAAAAAATTAATGTTTTCGTCCACTTCCAAAAAAAATCAGAAAATTGAGGTGTCAAGTCATTACAATATTGGAAACGATTTTTATGAATTATGGTTAGATAAGTCAATGAATTACTCTTGTGCTTATTTCCGTCATGATGATGATACTCTCTTTCAGGCCCAGTTAAACAAAACAGATTATATATTGCGAAAATTACGTCTTAATGAAGGCATGTCTCTATTGGATATCGGATGCGGGTGGGGATATCTTCTAATTGAAGCTGCTAAAAAATACAAGGTGAAGGGAACCGGTATTACCCTGAGCACCGAACAGTATAATGAGTGCCAGCGGCGAATTAAGCAGGAGGGCGTTGAGGACTTTGTGACTGTCGAGTTGATGGACTATCGTGATTTAGTGAAGCCAGGAAAACAATATGATCGTATTGTTAGCGTGGGCATGGTGGAACATGTGGGAAGGGATAATTACCAACTTTTCATAGACTGTGTAAGAGATGTATTAAAAGATGGAGGCATGTTTTTACTGCATTTTATCAGTGCGTTGAAAGAACACCCAGGCGATCCTTGGATAAAAAAATATATTTTTCCAGGAGGAGTAATACCGAGTTTACGTGAGATAGTTTCAAGTTTGGCAGAAGACCAGTTTCATATCATTGACGTTGAAAATTTACGTTTACATTACAATAAAACCTTGCTGTATTGGCTGAAAAATTACAATGAGCATTTAGATGAAGTGAGGGAGGTATATAGTGAACGATTTGTGAGAATGTGGAACCTGTATCTTGCTTCCTGTGCTGCAACGTTCCATAACGGAATTATCGACCTTCATCAGATAATTGCAACCAAAGGAATTAACAACGAGCTGCCTCTTGTAAGATGGTATTAATTCAGAAAATGAGTGCAGCAAATAAATGATTTTTTATTGGGCTGTATTACTGTCATTTTGATAAGTAATACAGCCCTTCGAATATAGAAAGTGCCATATGACATTGAATTCTTATTGATAATAATGGGACTATTTAAACAAACACTGATTTTAGTCCCTGACAATTCCTTGATAATACTATAATTAGCCCGATAAATAATAAATGACTAAACGGGACTAAAGTATGACGCTATGGAGCGGACAGAACCCCACTGTTTGGAGTAAAATGAAAAAGGTTAGAGATGACTAATTGAGATGGTAGGAGGTGAAAGTATGACTTTAGCAGAGGGCGAAATCAACCATACGTATACAGTGGAACAATTCAGGCTTCCAATGGAGGTAGAAAAAAGATTGGAGGTACTTGGTATGACCCGAGGGACAAATATAATTGTTGCAAACAAAAAAGGACATGGAACAGAGATAGTAAAAATCCGTGGAACGAGGTTCGCAATAGGTAAAGGAATAACTGACAATATTTTGGTAAAGGAATGATATTATGGCAGAGAGTATGACAATTGGATTTATTGGTAATCCAAACTGTGGAAAGACTACATTGTTCAATGCCTACACCGGCGCTAACTTAAAGGTTGCAAACTGGCCAGGAGTTACTGTTGAAAAAGTTGAAGGTGCGATGAAGTACCATGATATGAAAATAAAATTGATTGATTTACCAGGTACTTATAGTTTGACTTCATATACCATGGAGGAGCAGGTATCCAGGCAATTTATATTAAGCGATGAAGTTGACGTTATTATTGATGTAGTAGATGCCTCGGCACTAGAAAGAAATCTGTATCTGACTTTGCAGCTATTAGAGTTAGGTAAACCAGTAGTGGTGGCATTAAATATGATGGATATAGTTGAAAAACGGGGAATGGAGATTGACCTTCATCGCTTACCGGAAATGTTGGGTATTCCGGTAATACCAGTATCGGCAAGAAGGAGGACAGGATTAGATGTACTAATACATGCAGCAGCACATCATAAAAATTGTGCCGATCCGGATTGTCTGATACATAATCATTCATCAAAGACCAAACATATACATGATCACCACAAAGACTTCGCAATGGTATATAGCGATTGGATAGAAGACAGAATTGATGTGGTTATCAGTCAACTTAAAAAAGAATATTCTGATATATCCAACTATAGATGGCACGCTATTAAATTATTGGAAGAGGACAGGGAAATTACTAACCGGTATCCGTTGCTTGGAGCTTTAGCAAGTAGAAGCTACGAAACAGACATCATTAATGAGAAATATGATTTTATTGAGGAAATCGTTGAGGAGGTTTTAGTCAATAAGAGTAGAAAAGAGGAAACTACAGATAAAGTGGACAAGTGGCTAACCAATAAGTGGTTAAGTATTCCTATTTTTTTGGCGGTGATGGCCCTGGTATTCTTCCTGACATTTACGATTGGAGATTGGATAAAAGGATATTTTGAGATCGGTATAGAAATGCTTTCCGCTACGGTAGTGGGAGTCTTAGAAAATATACGCGTAAATAGTATTATTATTTCTCTTATCACAGATGGAATCATTGCGGGGGTAGGAGGAATATTGACATTTCTTCCAAACATTATAATTCTTTTTTTAGCTTTAGCATTTTTGGAGGACAGCGGATACATGGCTAGAGTCGCATATGTAATGGACGGAATCATGGGAAAGATGGGATTGTCTGGTCGGGCATTTATTCCAATGGTATTAGGGTTTGGTTGTTCGGTTCCAGCGATTATGGCTTCCCGTGCATTGGAGAACAGAAGAGATCGTCTAAAGACTATGCTGGTTACTCCGTTTATGTCCTGCAGTGCAAGGCTTCCTATATATATATTGTTTTCAGGTATGTTTTTTAAGGAAAATGCTATGCTGGTCGCGTACCTTATGTATTTGATTGGTATTTTGGTTGCTTTACTTGTATCATGGATTATTCATTTGTTTGATAAAAAATCTATGCAAAACGCTTTGCTAATAGAACTTCCGGAGTATAAGGCACCGAGTATGAGAACTGTTGGCATATACGTTTGGGAAAAGGTGAAGGATTATCTGACAAAAGCTGGCACAACAATATTTGTTGCATCAATCGCCATGTGGTTCCTCCTGAATTTCGGTTCTTCTGGTTATTCGGCTGATATGACACATAGCTTTGGCGCTTCTCTAGGGAAATTTATAGTTCCGTTCTTTGAACCGGTTGGATTAGGTTATTGGCAAATTGCTGTGGCATTAATTGCTGGTATATCGGCAAAAGAAGTCGTTGTATCGAGCTGTGCCGTATTATTTGGTATACCGAACTTAAATTCGGCTGCTGGTATGGAGACTCTTGCAGGAGTATTAGGTGCGGCAGGTTTCGGCGCATTAAATGCATTCTGTCTGATGGTATTTTGTTTGCTGTATATTCCATGTGCAGCTGCGCTGGCTACAATTAAGAAAGAATCTGGTAGTTGGAAATGGCTGGGGATGACAGCACTATTCCAGATTGTGGTCGCTTGGGTAGTGACCTTTATAATATATCGTGTTGGTCTTTTAATAATTTGAGAGAAAGGTGAGAGAAAATGGTAATTACATTTGTGATCGCTGCAGGTATTGCAGTCTATACCATATTAGTATTGCGGAATAAGATCGCTGACATAAAAAAAGGGAGATTTTGTAACTGTGATTGTGGTTTGTGTAGTGTGGATAACTGCAATAAAAAGGGATAACAGCTAAGGGAGGACAAAGGATGAATGTAATTGATGTTGTGAAAAATGCAGCATTTAGTTCTGCTGTTTCAAGAATTTTAAATTATTTAGAAAACAATCCGGAAGAGAACATTCAAAAAGCAATGGAACTGGCTGATAAGATAGTTCCGGAAGGATGGTATGAATCACAGCGGTCTGCCTTTCGTAAGGCAATTGACCAAAAGAGTAATTGGTATCAATTAATCCTAAAGGCATACCAATTAGATGAGGGCGTGAGAAAGACATTTTTTCAAAACTTCATTATCAATGCAACATTAAAGGGGAGTGCGGTTCAACAGCAGATTTCAGAACGTGAAAATTGTAATGTCCCGTGGGCGATTTTATTAGACCCGACATCTGCCTGCAATCTTCACTGTACTGGCTGCTGGGCGGCGGAATACGGTCATAAGTTAAATCTCACTATTGAAATGATTGATAACATCGTGGAACAGGGAAAAAAACTAGGTACATATATGTACATTTATACCGGCGGGGAACCAATGGTAAGAAAGAAGGATTTAATAACCCTATGCGAACGTCACCCTGACTGTGAATTCCTCTCTTTTACAAATGGTACATTGATTGATGAAGAGTTTTGCCAGGAAATGCTGCGCGTTAAAAATTTTGTTCCAGCGATCAGCCTGGAGGGATTTGAGACTTCTAATGATGGAAGGAGAGGGACCGGGGTTTTTGACAAGGTGAAAAATGCTATGCAGTTATTGAAAACGCATAAGTTACCCTTTGGTATTTCGACTTGTTATACCAGTGCAAATTGGCAGGATATTAGCAGCGAAGAGTTTTTTGATATGATGATAGATGCTGGCGCTTTATTTGTATGGTTCTTCCATTATATGCCAGTTGGAAATGAAGCGGTTCCTGAACTTTTGCCTACTCCGGACCAACGTGAAGCAATATATAACCGAATTAGAGGTTTTCGGGAAACTAAGCCAATTTTCAGCATGGATTTTCAAAACGATGCAGAATATGTAGGCGGGTGCATTGCGGGAGGAAGAAACTATCTCCATATAAATGCTGCCGGAGACGTAGAACCATGTGTGTTTATTCACTATTCTAATGTGAATATACATGATACAACTTTATTGGAAGCATTAAAAAGTCCTCTATTTATGGCATATCGCAATGGACAGCCGTTTAATGAGAACATGCTGCGTCCGTGCCCAATGTTGGAAAATCCAGAATATTTGCGTGAGATGGTAAAGAATACAGGAGCTGTTTCAACGGACTTACAGTCACCAGAAAGTGTAGACCATCTATGCGATAAATGCGTTTCATATTCGTGTGAGTGGAAAAAAACAGCAAACAGACTATGGAAAAGCTGAGGATTAAAATAAAAAAATCTGAACAGGAGGAATTAATAATGTTACGTTTTATCAAAGGTTTATTAGGCTGGGGATTGATAATCGGTTTGATGATTTTTGCTGCGATTAAATTTTTTGATAGAGGCTATGACGGCCAGGAGGGATAATAAATGGATACAAGAACAAAGTTGCTTACAGAAAAGCCAATTAAGTTGATGTTCGCTTTAAGCGTGCCGGCAGTGTTGGGAATGTTGGTTGTGGGATTATACAATCTAATGGATGCCGTATTTGTTGGACAGATGATTGGATCAACAGAGATGGGGGCTGTATCTATCTCCTATCCGTTTACACTTATTAATAGTGGTATTGCCACATTGGTTGGTGTTGGCTCGGCGTCAGTGCTTTCCAGGGCGATAGGCAAGAAGGATAAAAAGACGATTGATGCAATAATGGGAAATTTGGTAATGTTGGTGTTGGTTCTGTCTCTCATTGTCACCGTGGTGGGAACTATTTTTACCAGACAGATTTTATCACTATCCGGTGCAAAAGGTGAAATTTTAGATAATGCAGTGAGATATTTGCGTATAATATTTGTAGGCTCAATCTTTGTCAATTTCTTTCAAAGTGCAAATATGGTAATGAGGGGGGAAGGACTTCTGAAGCGGGCAATGACTATAGTTGCCAGCGGAGCCGTGCTTAATATTATATTAGACCCTATTTTTATTATCATATTCGGAAAGTTTGGTATGGGAATAGAGGGTGCCGCATATGCGACTGTTATTTCACAAATAGTACAGGCGATTGCAACTTTAGTATACTTTACAAAAAAGAGCGAGACATTAAAAATCAATGGAGTGCGTTTAGACAAAAAAATCCTGCCGGAGATTATTGCAGTAGGTGTTTCAGCCATGTTGATGCAGGTATTGACACTTCTCTATCAAACGCTTATATTTAATGTAGCATCGAGATATGGTGGTGATACGTCCCAGATCCTTTTGGGTGCGGCTTTGAGAGTGCAGACGTTTTCATTTATTCCCTTGTGGGGAATCAGCCAGGGATTTCAGCCTGTTGCGGGAACTAATTACGGGGCGAAAAAATATGAAAGAGTTAAAACCATGACGTGGGTATTCATTGTTAGCGCAATGATTCTGTCTCTACTGTTTTATCTACCTGTGGAATTTGCGCCAGGAGCAGTGTTGTCCTTATTTATTAAAGAGGCCGATATTGTAGCCCAGGGAGCCCCATATTTTAGAATTATGTTCAGCACTTATATATTCCTGGCCATTTTTATCATGGTGGTTACATTGTTCCAGTCACTCGGAAAAGCAACGAAAGCAAGTATTGTGGTTCTTATGCGTCAGGTCATTTTATTTATTCCGTTATTGCTTATCTTTGCAAATGTATTTGGAATCAAGGGTGTTTGGATGGCGATTGCTGTTAATGATGGATTATTAGTTTTAATTACATTGTTTATGATGTTGGGAGAATTCAGAAACCTGACAAATAGAGCGGGAGAGCAAGCCTGAAATGCCTTGTAATCTTGCAATAAAGAAAGAAGGGATGCATATTGAAAAATCCGGATATTGTCCATGACCATGAATTTTTAAATCGTGTATCATCGGTAGAAAAACAAAATGACGATGGCTATAAAGCTGTTTATAAATTGAATTGCACCGATGGGCTGGGGATAATGACGGTATATAAAATTTTTCCAGGAATCGAATTGATTTATAATGAGATGGAGGCAACATCCTGTTTGGTTGATATCCCTTTTTATAAAAATATTATGGAAATCAATCATTGTCAGGAGGGCAGGGAAGAGAGCAGGCTTTTAGATGAAAGCTTTTTATATATGGGTAAAGGGGATCTCTCTATAAATATGATGAGTAACCATGCAAACACAATGGGGTTTCCGCTTAAACACTATAAAGGTATCTCAATCTTATTTTATATTGATGAAATTCTTAACTTAGAGCCAGGAATCCTTGCTGAATATAACATTGATATAGTGAAACTTCAAAAGAAATTTTGTCCAGACGATAAAGGCTTCGTAATGCGTGCCAAAGACAGGATTGAGCATATTTTTTCTGAATTATATAGTGTACCGGACTGTATGAGACTGCCATATTCCAGATTAAAAGTAATAGAGTTGCTGCTGTTTTTAAGCATGGTGGACAGTGCAGAGAGTGAGGAACGTGATTACTATACACAAAGTCAGGTAGATACTATAAAAGAGATAAAAGAATTAATTACGTCTGATCTGAGCCGGAAATATACGATTGAAGAGTTGGCTAAAATGTATTTAATAAGCCAGACTACTCTGAAAAATTATTTTAAAGGGGTTTATGGAATGTCCATTGCTACTTACCTGCGTGAGTATAGGATAAAAGTAGCAGCCACAAGGTTAGTTCAGTCGAAAAGTAGCGTGGCAGATATTGCAATGGAAGTAGGATATGAAAGTCAAAGTAAATTTGCCTCTGCGTTTAAAAGGGTCATGGGAATAAGCCCCTTAGAATATAGAAAGAAGTGTTCAGTAAATCCGATGATTTAGTGATGAAGGCTGTTGTAAGTGGAATACATTTCTCCATGAGCAACGGCCTTTATTTAGTTTGGAGTGTGATCAGAAATGTCTAATCGGGCGAAAAACAGGACTGAGCGGAGCGGACTTTGTGAAAGTAATGGGTTATAATAAATATCGTAATAGAGGAGTCGGTGAAAGGAGGGAAACAGTATTAGCGCAATGCGCTGATATATTTTTTTGAAAAACATATGAATGAATGTTCATACAAACATTCGATAGATTGAGAAAGGAGAAGAGGGTTGAATGGAAAAGTGAGTATTGGCGCGAATTTTGACTTTGATAGCGACAATGTGCCGCTTGTATTGAAAACGCCAGAGCCACAAACTATTGATGGTTTGGCGGAGATATTTAAAGTGTTTGGAGACATAACGAGAATCAAAATCTTGTTTATTCTATCAGAACAAGAGATTTGTGTATATGATATAGCGGCTAGTTTAGACATGAATCCCTCGGCCATATCACATCAGTTGAAAATATTAAAACAAGCTAAATTGGTAAGGTGCAGACGGGATGGGAAACAGATATTTTATACGCTGGCTGATTCCCATGTCAAAACTATTTTAGCACAAGGTATGGACCATATTAAAGAATAGGAGAAGAAAAAATATGAAGAAAAAATTTAAATTGGTAGATTTAGACTGTGGTAACTGCGCTGCGAAAATGGAGACAGCAATTAATAAAATAGCGGGTGTTCAGAGCGCGAATGTAAGCTTCATGTCCCAGAAAATGACTATAGAGGCTGATGATGATAAATTCGACGATATAATGAAAGAAGTGGTTGCGGTTTGTAAAAAGGTAGAGCCGGACTGTCAGATTATTCTTTAAATAGTAGTAGAGAGGTGATTAGATATGAAGAAAAAATTCAAATTAGTAGATTTAGACTGTGGAAACTGTGCGGCGAAAATGGAGACGGCAATAAATAAAATTGCAGGTGTCCAGAGCGCAAATGTAAGCTTCATGTCCCAGAAAATGACTGTAGAGGCTGATGATGATAAATTTGACGATATAATGAAAGAAGTGGTTGCGGTTTGTAAAAAGGTAGAGCCGGATTGCAAGATTATTCTTTGATATCAGGAGGTAGTTATGAAGAAAAAATATAACTTAAAGAATTTAGATTGTGGAAACTGTGCCGCTAAGATGGAGACAGCCATTAAAAAAATTGATGGCGTTAAAGATGCAAATGTCAGTTTTATGGCACAGAAAATGACAATTGAAGCGGAGGACGCAGATTTTGAAAAAATAATGAAGGAAGTTGTTGCTGTGTGCAGAAGAGTGGAGCCGGATTGCACCATTCTATTGTAAAGCAAGGAGGCACTATATGAATAAAAAACTTAAGTTTTTGCTTACAAGAATTATTGTTTCGGCTATTTTGTATATCGGTTTGGCATTGGTATTTCACTTAGAGGTTTTACCAATATCGACTCCATGGTGGGCAGAACTATTGTTGTACCTGATTCCATTTCTTATTGTTGGTGGAGATATCATCGGGAAGGCTGTACGGGGAATTATCAATGGTCAGGTATTTGATGAAAACTTTTTAATGACAATTGCAACATTTGGTGCTTTTGGTATAAGTGAATATTCCGAAGCTGTGGCAGTTATGTTGTTTTATCAGGTAGGAGAGTTTTTCCAAACCTATGCTGTAAACCGATCCCGTCAGTCTATAACGGAAATGATGGATATTGTTCCTGAATTTGCCAATGTCGAACGTGATGGGAAATTACTTAAAGTAGATCCGGACGAAGTTTCAATCGGAGAAACGATTGTTATAAAGCCAGGAGAAAAAATACCGCTTGACGGTACGGTGCTTACAGGAACATCATTGGTTGATACATCTGCTTTGACAGGTGAATCTGTTCCGGTTCAGGTAGGACCGGGAAGTGAGATCATTAGTGGCTGTGTCAATAACAACGGTTTAATAAAGATCAAAGTAAATAAAGAGTTTGAAAATTCCACAGTATCAAAAATTTTGGAATTGGTTGAAAATGCAAGCAGTAAAAAGGCGAAGATGGAGAACTTTATTACGAAATTTGCTCGTTATTATACTCCGCTTGTCGTAGCGGCAGCCTTGCTTCTCGCTTTGGTGCCGCCACTTTTTGCAGGTGCTGACTGGGCGGAATGGATAAAACGTGCATGTATTTTCTTAGTAATATCTTGCCCTTGTGCTTTGGTGATTTCCGTTCCGATGAGTTTCTTTGGTGGAATTGGTGCTGCATCTAAAATAGGTGTATTGGTTAAGGGTAGCAATTATCTTGAAGCATTAGCTGAAATGGAAACAATAGTATTTGATAAAACAGGTACTTTGACAAAAGGTAATTTTAAGGTTACAGAAACACACCCGGTTGGTATATCCGAAAAGGAATTACTTAATATAGCGGCACTGGCCGAGGGCTATTCGGATCACCCAATATCTAAATCAATAAAGGATGCATATGGCGGTGATTTGGATTTAAGTCAGATTAGAGATACGAAGGAGATTTCAGGTCATGGTGTAGAGGCTTACAGAGGAAATCAAACAATACATGCCGGTAATGATAAGCTGATGAAGGAAATGAATATTAAGTATCAGCCATGTGACAGTATTGGAACCATCGTATATGTGGCTGTTGATAGGAGATATATTGGAAGCATTGTTATAGCAGATACAATAAAAGAAGATTCTCCGAAAGCGATAGCAGAACTGAAGGCAATTGGTGTCAATAAAACGGTTATGCTGACTGGCGACAAAAAGGCTGTTGGTGAAGCTGTTGCAAAGAAGCTTGGAATAGATGTGGTATATACGGAACTGTTACCCGCAGATAAAGTAAATAAGGTGGAGGCACTGCTTGGAGAACTGCAGGGTAAGAAGAAGCTAGCCTTTACTGGAGATGGAATCAATGATGCTCCGGTACTGGCAAGAGCTGATATTGGTATTGCCATGGGAAGCCTTGGTTCAGACGCAGCGATAGAAGCAGCCGATGTAGTTCTAATGGACGATAACCCATTGAAAATTGCATCAATAGTCCAGATCGCAAGAAAAACGCTAAGGATAGTAAAACAGAATATAACGTTTGCACTTGTTGTTAAAGCCGTTGTATTGCTGATGGGGGCTTTCGGTGTTGCAAACATGTGGGAAGCTGTATTTGCTGATGTTGGTGTGTCCATTATTGCTATTCTAAATTCGATTCGTACATTAAGGGTTAAAAAATTCTTGTAAAACATAACTCTGTATAAAGTATAAATCTTAATTGCATATTTCTATTAGAGTAAAAAAGAAAAGCTGATTACGTTTTCTATTGTATCAGCTTTTCTTTTTTTGCTTTATAA
>CAMQZX010000013.1 GCA_947039785.1 uncultured Lachnospiraceae bacterium
GTATTGGAATTGCAAGGGTTTTTTGAAAAAAATTTTGAATTTTTATATAACTTTTTTAGGTATGTCGAATCGTTGAAGTTGTTTGTCAGATAGGTGTAATTGCAGTATTATGTCTCCTGATTATCATGTCCCACGCTACCATTGGTTTTTGGCTGATAGCTCAGAATGTCGCTGACCTGGCAGTCCAGAATCTTACACAACTGATCGATAGTGTGAGTGCTGATGGGCTGGCCTGCTCTTAAGCGGGCCAGCAGAGAGGAACTGATACCGCATTGGTGGATGAGTTTATATTGGGTGATGTTTTTTTTCTTTAAGGTTTTCCAGAAATTGTCATATACAATCATCTTTTTCTCCTTGTTATGATGATTTCCTTATCTCTTATTTTAACAGAGGCTCTGTCCTCATGAAGAAACAGGAGCTTTTCATTGGTGATGCCGCAGATATAATTGATATCCACATTGTAAAATGCTGCCAGTCGTACCAGATATTCTACAGGAATGCGGGTGCGGCCATTTTCGTAATCAGAATAAGAGGAACGTGCAATTCCGAGAAAAGTTGCCACTTGTTTTTGTTTCAAATCATTGTCCTGACGAAGACCGATCAATCGTTCTCTGTATTTGGAGTCATCGTATTTAATCTGTGTATAATCTAATTTATCATAAGCCATAACATCACCTCTGAGTAATTTTATAATAGAAGAAAATTACACATGGAGATTTGACGTAATAACCGTCAAAAGTTTACCGGTTGTATGATAGTTTTTGTTACTGTTCACGCACCACTGTCCCGCGAGGTGTTTTGGGGCTGATGGCACCAAAATCCCGAGACATGCAGCGCGAAATGATGCAATATGCATCATTTCTGTGCATCGCGCAGCGTGTTGCTGGGAACGGAGTGTACAGTAACTAGTTTTTCCTCAGATATTTCTGGTTATGTAAAAAATTATTGTAAATCCCACGCCAGATGGTATAATAAAAAGAAAGTGGGGTGCTTGCGGGAAGCAGGCTGAGAGTAAGCTGTATTGCTTTAACCCGTAACCTGATTTGGATAATGCCAACGTAGGGACACAGTGTAGAGAGTATGCGGTGACGCCGGTTTGGCGTTGCCGTTTTGTTTTTTAAATATGTTTTTGGAAAGGGAGGAACTTGTGTGCTGGGAGTATGTCTGGAAAATGTATTGTATGGATGGTGAAACGTTGAAAAGGGGGCAGAGTATGAATTGCGATAAGAAAGACTTGTTATTGTATGCAATAACAGACAGAAGCTGGCTGGGGGAGGAGACTCTTTACAGACAGGTGGAGAAGGTTTTAAAAGGAGGGGCAACGTTTTTGCAGCTTCGGGAAAAGACACTAGGACAGGAGGAATTTCTTTGCGAGGCAAAAGAGATACGGAGTCTGTGCCGTGAATATGGGGTATCTCTCATTATTAACGACAGTGTGGAAATCGCCCTTGCCATGGATGCCGATGGTGTCCATGTTGGGCAGAGTGATATGGAGGCAGGCGCGGTCCGGGAGAAGCTGGGACCGGATAAAATCATCGGCGTATCTGTCAAGACGGTGGAACAGGCATTGAAGGCCCAGGCCCATGGAGCAGATTATCTGGGAGTGGGCGCTGTATTTGGCAGTACAACTAAGGCAGACGCCAGCGAGGTGGATCACGGCACATTAAAGGCCATTTGTGAGGCGGTGGATATTCCGGTGGTGGCCATCGGAGGAATTTCCAGAGACAATATTATGAAGCTTTCCGGGAGCAAAGTAGACGGTGTGGCAGTAATCAGCGCACTGTTTGCACAGCCGGATATCCAAAAGGCAACAGAAGAGATGAAAGAATTGGCAGAGAACATGATCAGATAGGAGGAGACAATGTATGCATACAGCATTGACAATTGCCGGAAGCGACTCCAGCGGCGGGGCTGGAATCCAGGCAGATATTAAGACCATGATGGCCAACGGAGTTTACGCAATGAGCGCTGTCACCGCACTGACTGCACAAAATACCACAGGCGTGGCTGCAATCATGGAAGCAACACCTGAATTTTTGGGACAGCAGTTGGACTGCATTTTCACCGATATTTATCCTGAAGCAGTGAAAATCGGAATGGTATGCTCCAGCGGGTTGATTGAGATGATTGCCTCTAAATTACGGGAATATAAGGCGTCCAATGTTGTGGTGGACACTGTGATGGTTTCTACCAGCGGTTCCAAGCTGATTACCGATGAGGCCATTGATGTTTTGAAAGAGAAGCTGTTTCCTCTGGCTACCGTACTGACTCCAAACATTCCAGAGGCTGAGGTGTTAGTGGATTGGAAAATTGTCTCTGAGGAGGATATGATCAAAGCTGCCGTGGAGATCAGTGAGAAATATCACTGTGCCGTTTTATGTAAGGGGGGGCATAGTCTGAATGATGCCAATGACCTGTTCTATGCAGAGGGTAAGTACCAGTGGCTGAAAGGAAAGAGAATACAGACCAGGAATACCCATGGTACAGGCTGTACGTTGTCCAGTGCCATTGCGTCTAATCTTGCCAAGGGCTATCCGTTGATGGAAGCTTTAGAGAAGGCAAAGGAGTATATTTCCCTGGCGCTGGCAGCAGGACTGGATTTGGGCAAAGGCTCTGGCCCTATGAATCATGGATTTATGTTGACAGAATAACAGAAATAAATAAATAAGAGAATCGTGCCTGTGGGAAGTGGGATTGTTCACTGTGATATACAAGTGGACTCCCACTTTTATTTTGATGGTGTATAAAGTCACCTTTTTCTGATACGTTTCCTCATACTTGGGAGCTATTGAGAAAAAACGATCATCAAGCGCCTTGTATTTAAAATCCGAGTATGATACTATGAATTCACCATAAAGTTAGTGTAAACTAACTAAAAGAAGAGAGAATACAGAATTATTTTATCTGATAAGATCAATCTTTTAACAGCAGTTGTCAATAGGAATGTTGAACAGCCAAAAGTATCAGAACTGCACTGGCGCTGCGGAGTTCAGAATCAGAGACAGAAAGGAGTCTATATGAGTGTTGTAATCATCGGAGGACATGACCGTATGGTTTGTAACTACAAACAGATTTGTAAGAAATATCGCTGCAAGGCAAAGGTATTTACCCAGATGCCCAGCGATCTTAGAAAGCAGATGGGATGTCCTGATCTGTGCGTATTGTTTACCAACACAGTATCCCATAAAATGGTAAAGTGTGCCGTAGAAGAGGCACGAAAAAATGATGTGGATATTGTACGTTGTCACAGCAGCAGTAAGACAGCTCTGGCTCAGATTTTGGAGGAGTATTGCGCATAGAAAGTATCTGTGCAGCTGTAATTTCATGATTGTCCCAAGTGAAAAGGAGACTGCCCGGCAGAAAGCTGTAAATTCTGTCAGACAGTCTCCTTTTTGTTGAAATGTACAGAAAAATCCACTGGATTTCATCGGTTTTCCCGTATTCCCAGCAGTATTTCTCTGCGTGCTGCTTTTGCCTGTTCTTCCGTAGCCTCCGGGGTATCTCCCAGGGGATAGGAAAGTCCAAGCTCCTGATATTTTGACTTTCCCATGGTATGATAGGGCAGTACATCCAGAACCTGAATGCAGCGGTATGGGGCCAATTGCCGTCCAAGCTCGTACAGAGACTGGCTATCGTCCGTAAGTCCCGGCACCAGTACATGGCGAATCCACACAGGAATCCCCCGTTGATTCAGATGGCTCAGGAAATCTAATACGTTTTTGTTGGAATGTCCTGTGATGTCCTGATGCTTTTGGGGAGAAATGTGCTTGAGATCAAGAAGCACAAGATCTGTCACATCCAGCAGCTGGTCGATTTTTTCCACTTTTTTTGCACTATAGGTGATTCCGCTGGTATCCAGGCAGGTGTGAATCTTCTGTCTGCGGGCAGATTGAAACAGTTCAGTGAGGAATTTTAACTGCATCAGAGGTTCGCCGCCGGTGGCGGTAATTCCCCCGTTTCGATAGAAGGATTTGTTTTTCTGGTATAAGCGCAGGATTTGCTCAACAGAAATTTCATGACCGCCCTGTGGATTCCAGGTGTCCGGATTGTGGCAGTAGAGGCAGCGCATTGGGCATCCCTGAAAAAATACTACCAGACGAATCCCAGGTCCGTCTACCGTGCCAAAGCTTTCTATAGAATGAATTCTACCTGTCATGTCTGTATCCTTTCTGAAAGTGTGGGAAGCTTATGGAAAGTTTTTTGAGAAGCTTCCAGGCGGGAAGAGAAACTTCCCCACCCGGAATATTTTTTATATAATTAGGAAATTCCTTTGAAATTCCCTATTACGTTAAAATTACATACCTGTGTGGAAAGTACGCGAAATGACTTCGTCCTGCTGTTCCTTTGTCAATTTGATGAAATTGACCGCATAACCTGAGACCCGCACGGTGAGCTGTGGATATTTTTCCGGATGCTTCTGAGCATCCAGAAGGGTGTCTCTGTTTAAAACATTCACATTCAGGTGATGGCCTCCTTTTTCTGCGTATCCGTCCAGTAAAGTTACCAGGTTGTCGATTTGGTTTTCACTTGCTTTCATAATAATAGTCCTCCTGTATGATTCTATTTGTGAAGGCTGCCGTCCACAAACATTTTCAGATTGCAGACAGCAGCAGGATTTTGAAAAGTTTCGTTAAAATTCCCGGTCAAGTCCTTCCATCAGATTGGGAATCCGGCAAGCCTCATCCGGGCAGTCCAGCTCCATATCGAGATCGCCGGCAAAGACAATATCGTCCTTACCCAGTGCTCCTGGGATAATGGTGAAGGTATTGGAGATTCCATCCTGGGCATCCATAAAGGGCAATTTTGCCACCGATGCCAGTGAGGAGACAGCGCCGTGTTTGTCCCGACCATGCATGGGATTAGCTCCCGGGGCAAAGGCTTCGCCGCCTTTTCTGCCGTCAGGTGTGGAGCCTGTACCCTTGCCGTACACCACGTTGGATGTGATGGTAAGGATGGAAGTGGTGGGGCGTCCGCCACGGTAAGTGTGGTTTCCTTTCACGTAAGTCATGAATTGATGCACCACATCGTGAGCAATGCTGTCCACCCGGTCATCGTCGTTGCCGTACTTGGGAAAATCACCTTCCACCTGGTAATCCACGGCCAGTCCGTTTTCGTCACGGATGACTTTGACTTTGGCGTATTTAATGGCAGACAGGGAGTCTGCCACTACAGACAGCCCTGCGATTCCAGTGGCGAACCATCGGGTCACGTCTTTGTCGTGAAGTGCCATCTGTAACCGCTCATAGCAATATTTGTCATGCATGTAGTGAATAATGTTCAGTGTATTGACATATACCTGAGCCAGCCATTTCATCATATCTTTGTAGCGGTCCATCACTTCCTCATAGTCCAGATATTCGCTGGTGATGGGACGGAATTTAGGTCCTACCTGCTTCTTGCTGATTTCGTCCACGCCGCCGTTGATGGCATAGAGCAGACATTTTGCCAGGTTGGCTCTGGCGCCGAAGAACTGCATTTCTTTCCCGATTCTCATGGAGGAAACGCAGCAGGCGATGGCATAGTCATCTCCGTGGGTGACACGCATCAGGTCATCGTTCTCATATTGAATGGAAGAGGACTCAATGGAGGTTTTTGCACAGAATCGCTTAAAGTTTACGGGAAGATGAATGGACCACAGCACCGTCAGGTTTGGTTCCGGGGAAGTTCCCAGGTTATTTAAGGTGTGCAGATAGCGGAAGGACATTTTCGTTACCATGTGGCGCCCGTCAATGCCCACACCTCCGATGGATTCTGTCACCCAGGTGGGATCGCCGGAAAACAGGGCATTGTATTCCGGCGTGCGTGCGAATTTTACAAGACGCAGCTTCATTATGAAATGATCCACGAATTCCTGAACTTGCTGTTCGGTAAAAGTACCGTTTGCCAGATCCCGTTCTGCATAAATATCCAGAAATGTAGAAGTACGTCCAAGTGACATGGCAGCTCCGTTTTGTTCTTTGACAGCAGCCAGATAGCCGAAGTACAGCCACTGAATGGCTTCCTGCACATTGGCAGCCGGGCGGGAAATGTCAAAGCCGTAGATTTCGCCCAACTTCTGAAGATCTTCCAGAGCGCGGATCTGTTCCCGTAACTCTTCTCTCTGGCGGATTACGTCGGAATACATAATGGTTCGGGTGGAATTCCACTGGTTTGTCTTATCTTCGATCAGTCTTTGGGTGCCGTATAGAGCGACTCTGCGGTAATCGCCAATGATACGTCCCCGTCCGTAAGCATCGGGAAGTCCCGTGATAATGTGAGAGGAGCGGCAGGCGCGCATCTCCGGAGTGTAGGCGTCGAAAACACCGGCGTTGTGGGTTTTGCGGTGTTTGGTGAAAAATTCCACCAATTCCGGGTCCACTTCATAGCCATTGTCCTGGCAGGCCTTCTGTGCCATGCGGATACCGCCGTAGGGCTGCAGAGAACGTTTGAAAGGCTTGTCTGTCTGGAAGCCCACGATGGTTTCTTTCTCTTTATCCAGATAGCCGGGTCCGTGGGAGGTGATGGTGGAAATTATTTTGGTATCCATGTCCAGCACGCCGCCGGCTTCTCTCTCTTTTCTGGAAAGTTCCATGACTTGATCCCATAACCGGGTTGTAGCATCGGTGGGACCCTCCAGAAAAGAGTCGTCTCCGTCATAGGGAGTATAATTGCATTGAATGAAGTCCCGCACATTAATTTCCTGCGTCCAGACTCCAGGGTTAAAATCTTTCCATAAATCTTGCATAGGTGAACCTCCTTTGATGAAAAATATGTGTAGTATCTGAAAATAGTTTTGGTTGTTGGTTCGTAAAATATGGTTTGGAAGGAATTGTTAAAAACGTTAAATTAATAACAATCTCCTTACAGATTCATCATAACAGAAAAACTGTACTTGTGTTGTACAAATTAGCGTACAAGAAAAAAATATTAGAAAAAAATTATCAATAAAAAGAAAAATGAGAAATATTACCAGTATATCACCTGCTTTTGGAATATATTTCTTGCGGCATCCAGAAAATATCTGATAAAGTGTGACTGACAACCAACAGTATTGCAGCCTGTTTACAGTGCAATTCATGGCTAAATGGGCAGCACTGTTTACTAGAAATTAAATACACTGGTGATTACATTTAGTTTGCCCCAAGTGAAACGAAGCATACTGGTTGGAATTGGTATAGAAAATATGATTGTATGTGATTGGAGGATTGACAATGAACTGGAATATTGGACTTGGAATTTTAATTCCCTTTCTTGGCACCATGCTGGGTGCAGCCTGTGTTTTTGGATTGAAAGGAGAGATGAAACCTTTTGTGCAAAAGCTACTGCTTGGTTTTGCATCGGGGGTGATGGTAGCGGCATCGGTATGGTCGCTTTTGATTCCTTCCATGGATATGGTTGCCCATATGGAAAAGCTGTCCTTTGTGCCTGGGGCGGTGGGATTTCTTCTGGGAATTTCATTTTTGCTGATGCTGGATCGAATGGTACCCCATCTTCATTTAAACAAAGAAGAACCGGAAGGACCAAAAAGTCAGTGGAAGCGAACCACCATGCTTCTGTTGGCAGTGACCCTTCATAACATTCCGGAAGGAATGGCCGTGGGAGTTGTGTTCGCAGGAAGTATTTCCAGCAGGGAACTGGTGACATTGACAGGAGCCTTTGCCCTGTCCGTTGGAATTGCCATTCAAAACTTTCCAGAGGGAGCGATCATCTCCCTGCCCTTGAAAAGTGAGGGAGAAAGCCGTGGGCGTGCTTTTCTGATGGGAACTCTTTCCGGGGCTGTGGAGCCGGTGGCGGCACTTGTCACGGTGCTTCTGGCAGGCTTTATTCAGCCAGTCCTTCCCTATCTTTTGTCCTTTGCAGCAGGGGCTATGATTTATGTGGTGGTGGAAGAGTTGATACCGGAATCTGCAGAGGGAGAACATTCCAACCTGGGGACACTGGGATTTGCGGCGGGCTTTGTCATTATGATGGTTCTGGACGTGGCTCTGGGGTGATCAGGTATTGCTTTAGCGCTACCGGCCCCTCCAGAACCTCCCGCCCCACGTAGAGATTAAAATCTTCCCGGGTCTGGACACACCATTTCACCAGAGAAATTGCATCTTCTGCAATTTCTAACGCAGTGATGCAGCGGGGGTGGACGCAGCTTCCGCAGTTAAAGTAGGGACAGTCTTTGGGAGCAGGAAGGCTGGGGCGGTGGGTATGGCCCGCTGCCAGAGGCTGCTGCCGTAGCGAAGCCCAGTCACACAGACGTTTTTCCGTCTTATTTTTGACAGAATAATTGCGGGCTGCACTGGTGGGATCATGGATTCCAGCCAGTTCCAGCGGCCGCCAAAGATATCGTACCAGAAATCCACTCAGCCCGTTGAGTCGGTCATTGAGCAAATCTCCCTGATGTCCATGAATTAAAAACAATCGAAACCCCAGGGTCTGGTGCTGAAGAAGCATACTTTCGTGAACCTTCAATCCGGGAAATAAGGGCAGCTTTTTGCTGGTGGTTTCGCAGTAGTAGGAGCTGCAGGTTTTTACCACAAACTTGCCTTTCTTTTTCCGGTTGTCATGGTTGCCGTAGAGCATGTGAAAACGTCCCTGCTGATACAATTTCCCCATAAGCCAGAAAGCATCGGTGTGTGCCTGCACAATTTTTCTCATGTCCTTGTTTTCCCATAATTCATCCCCGTCCCCCAGCTCAATATAAGTAAATCCTTCCCGCTCATAGTAGGAGAGGGCTGCAAAGAAGAGATTCTGATTGCGCAGAAAATTATCTCCCCAGTTTCCCACGCCCCGGTGGCAGTCGCTCATCAGTACGATTCGGGAATGGCTGTCTATAGGAAGAATCGGGCTTTGTTTCAGCAGCGTATCCAGTTTATTCATAAGATTCCCCCTGCTCTTTGATTTTTTGAAAACCGGCGTAGAGTTCTTCGGAATGAAGAAAACGAAAGATGGTCTGGTATAATCTGGGTGAGAGTTGTTTCAGATAAGTCAGTTTATCCAGTGTGTGGGTAAAGTCATCGGTCAGAGAGTGATATTCCTCACAGTAAAACCGGTTGTTGTTCTGCATCAGAGGAGCCAGGACCGTGTTTCGATAAGCCTGAGGCTTTGCTTTGGGCGTGGCAAACGTCAGATAAACAGTAGTCCGCCGGAAGAGAAATTCTCCAGGCTGGTACCCCCGGCTGATCAGCCCTGACAAAAACGCCGTTGCCATAGCGCGGCAGGGGAAGGTAAGGCGTACATTCATGTATAAGTCTTCGGGCTGATAGAAAGTTCCCAGGGAAAATCCCGTCAGCCACCAGTGCAGCTCCCGTCTCCAGAATAAGGTTCTGCCAAAAGAATCTTTCAATTCAAATTCCATTAAAATCTGTTGGTCATCCTCAGCACTTTCATAAAAGGGGCCTTGAAAAACATCGGGAATATCAACATTTGGCTGGTCCGTGTTGTATAGGCCGATTTCACATCCGGTGGTCATACCGTATTGACCTTTCCACAGCTCCAGAAGCCATCGCTTCCCATTGTATTCAAAATAAATGGGTTCCCGGTCTAAGACCATGCTAAGACCGGTGGCGGCGTCATCGTAGAGAGAGCAGTAACCGAATTGACGCTGCCAGCAGTCACGGCGGGAGTAGAAAATATCCTGCTTCGGGTCATATTGAAAACCGGAGGGCTCAAGCAGTTGATTTAACTGAGTGAGTTTTTCTTTCTGGGAGGTATCGAAAACCTTCTGCTTTGCACGGGCTTTACGAACTGCCAAAAAGAAGATAAAGCTCACAAAAAGCAGCAGGATAACAGCAATTGTAATCAAAATAAATTCGGCAGCAATGATATCAGGTTTCATTACATTTCACAAACCTTGACTTTATTAATCATCATATGCCAGGATCGGGGGAAGGCTACAAAAATCCCGAGACATACAGCGTGAAATGATGCAATGTGCATCATTTCTGAACATTCAGCCATACCGCTTTATTCATGATAAGGACAAGATGATTCTTGTTTCCCTGGAAAGCGAAGTTACCGACTTTAAAGACTTTAAGCTGAACATCGGAATCGTTATGTTGCATTTTGCAGCGGTAATGTCTCGTCAGAATAACATGATCAAAGGCTGGGTTCTGGAAGCTCCTGAGAAAGATTATAATCTGCCGGAAGGAGCTGTAATCGAGGGATACTGTAATATTTAACTCATCGAGGAAATTCTCTCCCAGGGTAATTTTGAAGACTGCTGTAAGGCATATTGTCCTGCAGCAGTCTTTTTATCTTGCAAGAAGATAAAGCCTCCGGCGTATTTTTGATAATTTTTTGATAAGGTAAGTTCCAGAGGGGAGGATAGACCTTTTGGAGGCTGACAGGCATGATTGAACGTGCTCATTCATATGTTATGATAGAATGCGTGCAGTAGAGGTGAGTGTGTGTTACCCAAGGCAAATGGGAAGAAAATAGATTACACCATGTTTATTCTTGTAATTTTGCTGGTGATTTTTGGGCTGGTTCAGCTATACAGTTCCAGTGCGTACAACGGGCGGGTCAAATTTCATGATTCCGCCTATTATTTTAAGAAACAGCTGTTTGCCACTTCTCTGGGGCTGATGGCCATGTATCTGGTGTCCTGTATGGACTATCACTGGCTGGCAAAGCTGGCACCTTATGCCTACCTGTTGTCCATGGCTCTTTCTACCGCTGTGCTCTTTTTCGGAGATGAAATCAACGGCTCCAAGCGGTGGCTGTCCCTGGGACCATTATCCTTTCAGCCGGCGGAGTTTGCCAAGGTGGCAGTGATTTTGTTTCTGGCTTATATGATTGACAGAACAGAGAAAAAGACCACGGGGATTTTCTTTATGGGAAAGGTCATGCTGTGGATTTTACCCATTGTGGGGCTTGTTGGATCTAATAACCTGAGTACGGCCATTATCATTCTGGGAATTGCAATTATTCTGATTTTCATCTCAAACCCCAAATATCTTCAGTTTATCGGTCTGGGAGCAGCAGGGATTGGTTTTGTCAGCATTTTTCTGGCCATGGAAAGTTACCGTCTGGAGCGTCTTGCCATATGGAGAAATCCGGAAGCCTATGACAAGGGATTTCAGACCATTCAGGGTCTTTATGCCATTGGAAGCGGCGGGATCTTCGGTCAGGGGCTGGGCAGTAGTCTGCAGAAGCTGGGATTTGTGCCGGAGGCCCAGAACGATATGATATTTTCAATTATCTGTGAGGAGCTGGGATTGGCAGGAGCCAGCTTTCTGATTATCATTTTTGCATTGCTGATCTGGCGGTTGATGGTGATTTCCACCCATGCGGAGGATTTGCTGGGAGCCATGATTGCTGTGGGAATTATGGGGCATATTGCCATTCAGGTAATCTTGAACATAGCTGTGGTGACCAATACTATCCCAAATACTGGAATCACGCTGCCCTTTATCAGTTACGGCGGAACTTCTGTTTTATTTTTGCTGAGCGAAATGGGGCTGGCTCTGTCAGTTAGCCGTAACCAAAAGAAGTAATGTGCATATCATAATAAGTAAGAGGGTCCTTGAGGTGTATTGATTGGGAAATATTAAAATATTGGGAGGAAGAAAGCTAAGCGGCAGTCTTCGTATCCAAGGGTCCAAGAATGCGGCGCTGCCTATGATTGCCGCATCGGTGTTACATAACGGAAAAAGCGTGCTGCATAATTGTCCGCAGATTGCAGACGTTGGGTATATGACAGAGATTCTCAATGGATTGGGTGCCAGAACCTGGTGGGAAGGAAAGTCCCTGCATCTGGACTGTACCCATCTGCGTTATGGGCAGATTCCGTCTGTATATGCGGAAAAAATGCGCTCATCAATCATTTATCTGGGGGCGCTTTTGGGACGTTTTCATCAGAGTGCCATAGCTCATCCTGGCGGATGCGTCATCGGAGCCAGGCCCATTGATATACATTTGCAGGTGCTGAAATTGTTGGGAGCCCATATCAGGGAGAAGGATGGGATGATCTACGCCTCCTGTACACAGTTAAAGGGAAATGAGTATGAGTTTCCAAAAATCAGTGTTGGTGCCACCCAACAGGCGATTCTGGCGGCAGTAAAAGCTCAGGGAGTGACCCGTCTACATCGCTGCGCCCGGGAACCGGAGGTGCAGTGGCTGGTGCGTTATTTAAACAGTCGGGGAGCAGACATTACCGGAGAGAATACGGGGGAAATTGTGGTACGCGGAGTGGAGCAGCTTACCGATTTGGAGTATGAGGTGCCTCCTGACCGGATTGTGGCGGGAACTTATCTCTGTGCAGGAGCCATTACACGGAGTAAAATCACGTTGGAAAATGTTCCCGTGGAAGAAATGGAATCATTTTTGCACATGTATCGGAAAATGGGTGGACAATATGAAGTGAACAGTGGTAAACTGTTAGCTGACAGTCGCGAATTGAATCGTGCCGTCACCTATTTGGAGACAGATGTCTATCCGGGCTTTCCCACAGATCTGCAGTCGCCGCTGATGGCAGTGCTGACTACAGTCAGAGGGGTGAGCCATATTCGGGAAACCATATTTGAAGACAGGTATAAGGCAGCTGAAGGACTACAGAAAATGGGAGCCGCCATTGATGTGAATGGCCAGGATGCCTGGATTTATGGAGGGGCGAGCCTGCGTGGAGCCAGACTAAAGGCAAGGGAACTGCGCGGGGGAGCCGCGTTGGTGCTTGCAGGTCTTGCCGCTTCCGGGGAGACAGTGGTGGAAGACTGTGAATATATTGAACGGGGATATGAACATATATGCGAGGATCTCTCAGCGCTGGGCGGAGTGATCAGAAAAGAAGAATAAGGGGATAGGTAGGAAGTTACATGAGAAGTTCCAATTATCGAAAGAAGATAGAAATTGATCGGAAAACCAAAAAGATGATTAAGGGATCCATTGCCGGGTTTATTCTGGCAGCGATCATTTTCTTCGTGGCATATTTCCATGTGGATACAGTGGAAGTCATGGGAAGCAGTTATTATACAGAAGATGAGATTAAGGATATGGTGCTGAAGGGGCCGCTGGCGAAAAATTCCGTGCTGGCCCCTATGCTGTACAGTAAAAATGACACGGAAGACATTCCCTTTGTGGAGGCTATTGTGGTAAGTCAGGTAAATAACCACGCCATCTGCATCAGTGTCAAGGAGCTGCAGCCTGTTGGATGTATCAAATATCTGGACTGCTATATGTATTTTGACCGGCAGGGAATAATTGTGGCAAGCTCTGTGGAGCGGCAGATGCGGGTACCTTATTTTGAAGGTATTGAAATTGAGAGTGTAGCCTTTGGAGATGAGCTGCCCTTTGCAGATGAGAGTCTTTTGAATACGGCGGTGAGTCTGGCCCGTATTTTTGCCAAAAATGATGAGATTCCGGATCATATTGTTTTTGATGAGAGTAATAATATTACGCTGACCTATGGAGAAGTTACAGCTCAGCTGGGCAAGGACAAGTATCTGGAGGATAAGATGACCAGGCTGATTGCTATTTTGCCCCATGTTGCCGGCAAGAAGGGAATTCTTCATCTGGAAAATGTAAATGATACCAACAAAAATATTACTTTTGAGGAGGAACTGACTCAGGAAGAGCAGGATGCTCTGAAGCAGCAGGATGAGGATGGCGACACTCAGGAAGAGGATCAGGAGGGCAATGATTACGACAGCGACCTGGATGACTCGTCCAGTGATAGTTATGACAGTTCTTATGACAGCGGCAATGACAGTTCTTATGATAGTGACAACAACAGTGATTACGACAATGATTATGACAGCGGTTACGACAGCAGCTATAGTGATTATGACAGTTCCTGGGAATAAATGGAAAAAGTATTTGAGGAATGTGACGAAAACTTTCAAAAACTTATAAAAAACTAAAAATTAACTGTAAAAACCAAAATTAGAGGTTGATTAATTTTTGAAAAAAAAGTATTATATATCTATATGCAAAATGCATCTGAACTGGTAGTTGACCTGAGGGGATTATAATAAGGAGCGATACAAGAAGGAGGAAGTACATTGTTAGAGATTATGACGAATGAAGCTGAATCATCTGCAAAGATCATAGTCATCGGAGTAGGTGGTGCAGGAAATAATGCAGTTAACAGAATGGTGGAAGAGACAATCGGCGGTGTGGAATTCGTCGGTATTAATACAGATAAACAGGCATTGACATTGTGTAAGGCACCGACCGTGCTTCAGATTGGCGAGAAGCTGACAAAGGGTCTGGGCGCCGGTGCACAGCCGGAGGTTGGCCAGAAGGCAGCTGAGGAGAGCATTGAAGAATTGAAACAGCTCATGGAAGGTGCGGACATGGTATTCGTTACCTGTGGTATGGGCGGCGGAACAGGAACAGGTGCTGCACCTGTTGTTGCAGGCGTTGCCAAGGATATGGGAATCCTGACGGTAGGCGTTGTGACAAAGCCTTTCCGTTTTGAGGCAAAGACACGTATGAACAACGCCCTTTCCGGAATTGAAAGACTGAAAGAAAATGTAGATACATTGATTGTCATTCCAAATGACAAGCTGTTGGAAATCGTAGACAGAAGAACTACTATGCCGGAAGCTTTAAAGAAGGCTGATGAGGTTCTGCAGCAGGCCGTACAGGGCATTACAGACCTGATTAACCTGCCGGCACTGATCAACCTTGACTTCGCAGACGTTCAGACTGTCATGACTGGCAAAGGTATCGCTCATATCGGTATCGGTGAAGCCAAAGGTGATGACAAGGCTCTGGAAGCTGTACAGCAGGCTGTATCCAGTCCATTGCTGGAGACAACCATCAAGGGTGCTTCTCATGTAATCATCAACATCTCCGGAGATATCTCTCTGATGGACGCCAACGACGCAGCAAGCTACGTACAGGAGCTGACAGGAGACGATGCAAACATCATCTTCGGTGCTATGTACGACGATTCCAATGCGGACTATGCTAGAATTACTGTTATTGCAACCGGTCTGGATGACGCATCCGCACGTTCCGGATATGCAAAGAAGACTTCTTCTCTGTTCAACAACAA
Organism: uncultured Lachnospiraceae bacterium; assembly: GCA_947039785.1. Classification (GTDB taxonomy): domain Bacteria; phylum Bacillota; class Clostridia; order Lachnospirales; family Lachnospiraceae; genus JALFVM01. The sequence goes on from CAMQZX010000013.1 coordinate 14,972, forward strand.
TGTGCAGGGAACAAGACAGATGACGGCAGGAAGCAATCCAATTCCTTCCTTCAGCATGCCCAACGTAAATCTGAATCAGCCTAAAATGCCGCAGAGTACAGTACAGAAAAAAGATATTCAGATTCCTGATTTCCTGAAGAGATAAGAAGGGGACTTAGTGAATCAGAATTGTACTGCAGCTGTTTAGGCGAGTTAGATTCCTGAAAATGAAATAAGGGACGGAATATGTGACTGTCAGGTCACGTTCCGTCCCTTTTTGGCATGTGCAAAAAGGCATAGCTGACTTTTTCGTGCTGTACCATTTTCTTTTGCTTCGTTATGCAGCCCAGCGCTTATTTACGCGATTATTTACAAGTGCACTGGAAAGTTCCACATTTGGTCTCTTCACACCGACAGGCAGAAGAACCGCCGATGCCGATTTTGGCAGCGTCGCATTTACAGTTGTCATTGTATACACATTCCTGAGCTTCACAATCCACTTTGATGGTCTTGCAGCCCTTTCCTTCAGAGTTGCTGTAATCCTGAGAAGTTCTCTCCTTGAAGCTTTCGCAGCATGTTTCATCGGATGTTTTTGCATTGGAGCCACCTACTGTGATATCGCCTTTGGAGCAGAGTTCATCTTTGTTGTACACACAGGTGATGGCAGAACAACTTAACATTGGCATAATCGTTACCTCCTTTTTATCATTACGTGTATAGTATGTCCGCTGTTGGAATTACTATTCAGAAGAAATTTCAAGAATCGTTGACTGATAGCGATAGTTATTGTTTGCATAATTGTGAAAAACTGCTTGACATCTGGAGACAGATATGGTAGCCTTAATAAGTACGTGAGTACGAGCAGGAAAGAAGAGTATCCACTCTCACCTCAGCGTAGTTAGACGACTGGAGGTTCATATGGTATAAATATGCGATGCAGTATATAGGATATACTTGTATTACGCAGTTATGCATGTGAGGAGTGTGGGTAGTCTGTCTATCGACACTATTTTTTTATTCTTTTTGATGGAGGTGCACTACAATTAGCAATTTAATGATTAACGAGCAAATCAGAGACAAAGAAGTACGTTTAATTGGTCCAAATGGCGACCAGCTGGGAATTATGTCTGCCAGAGACGCTATGATGAAAGCTCAGGAGGCAAATCTGGATCTGGTAAAGATTGCTCCTAATGCGAAGCCGCCCGTATGTAAGATTATTGACTACGGCAAATACAAATATGAACTGGCACGCAAGGAAAAAGAAGCCAGAAAGAAGCAGAAAACAATCGAAATTAAAGAAGTGCGTCTCTCACCAAATATCGACAGCAACGATATGAATACCAAGGCAAATGCAGCCAGAAAGTTCATTCAGAAGGGTGACAGAGTAAAGGTTACCTTACGATTCAGAGGAAGAGAAATGGCTCATATGCATGCGAGTAAGCATGTGTTAGACGATTTTGCAGGACTTCTGTCCGATATTGCTACTGTGGAGAAGGCTCCTAAGGTGGAAGGCAGAAGCATGACCATGTTTTTAACTGAAAAACGTTAAAATAGACTATATGTAAAATTAAGGAGGAATACACAATGCCAAAAATGAAAACCAATAGAGCAGCTGCAAAGCGCTTTAAAAAGACAGGTACAGGAAAATTAGTAAGAAATAAAGCTTACAAGAGCCATATCTTAACAAAGAAATCTCAGAAGAGAAAGAGAAATCTTAGAAAATCTACTGTTACTGATGCTACAAATGCAAAAGTAATGAAGAGAGCTTTACCATACTTATAATATAGATATTCGAACAGGAGGAAATTAAGAAATGGCAAGAATTAAAGGCGGATTAAACGCTAAAAAAAGACATAATCGTACATTAAAACTGGCGAAAGGTTACAGAGGAGCCCGTTCCAAACAGTATAGAGTAGCTAAGCAGTCTGTAATGAGAGCATTAACAAGCTCCTACGCAGGAAGAAAACAGAGAAAACGTCAGTTCAGACAGCTCTGGATTGCTCGTATCAACGCAGCAGCAAGATTAAACGGCTTGTCCTACAGCAAATTCATGTATGGTCTGAAATTAGCAGACATCAACATGAACAGAAAAATGCTGGCAGAGATGGCAGTAAACGATGCAGAAGGATTCGCATCCTTAGCAGAGATTGCTAAATCTAAATTAGCTTAATTTATCGGCTAGAACATAAGAATTTTTGAGGGAATAAGAGTAATGAGGAATTGCTTTTGTTCCCTTGTTTTTTACCGTGTGGTGACTAAGCCACTTTTTTCTGGTACCGGTTTACGGATCTCTTGTAAGATTTTTGACAGAGGAAGGGAACATGGTATACTTAAAATGTATTTGGATTTTAGATAAGAACAGGAGAGGAAATCATGCGTTTGGATAAATATCTTGCTGATATGGGAATGGGGACCAGGAAGGAAGTGAAGGGACTGATTCGTAAGGGACTGGTTCGGGTGAATGATCAGGTGGTGAAAGTGCCGGAGACAGCGGTCACGGAGGAGGACCAGGTGGTCTGTAATCAGGTGGTTGTGGGGTATGTACAGAAGGAGTATTATATGCTCAATAAGCCCGCCGGGGTGATTTCCGCCACGGAAGATTCCCGTCAGAAGACAGTGGTGGATTTGATTCATACAAAGAAGCGCAAAGACCTCTTTCCGGTGGGACGGTTAGACAAGGATACGGAGGGGTTGCTTTTGATCACCAATGATGGAGAGCTGGCACATCGGTTATTGTCGCCGAAGAAGCATGTAGGGAAGGTTTACTATGCTAAGATTCGGGGAGAAGTTACTCAGGAGGATGTGGAGATTTTTAAGAAGGGCGTTCCCATTGAAGAAGACTTCACAGCCCTTCCAGCCAATCTGAAGGTTTTGCAGGCAGGAGAGGAGTCTGAGATTGAGGTGGAGATTTTCGAAGGGAAATTCCATCAGGTGAAGCGGATGTTTCTGGCTGTGGGGAAGGAAGTGATGTATCTGAAAAGGTTGTCCATGGGAGAACTGAAGTTGGATGAATCCCTGGAGCCTGGAGAGTACCGGCAGCTTACCGAAGAGGAATTGAATAAACTTAGAAAAGGCCCAATAGATCTTTTCAAACATAATTGGCAATTGTAAAACAGGGCTGCCCGCTGGGTGATCAGTGAGCAGCTTCATTAGATTGGATTATATATTATTGTTTATTTGCAATATATTTCAGAAAATACTCATGAATCCGGGTATCTTCCGTCAATTCCGGGTGAAAAGCGGTTACCAGCTGGTTGTCCTGGCGGGCGGCTATCACATGCCCATCCACCTGTGCCAATACCTCCACGTCGGGAGCGGTCTCTTCAATATAAGGTGCACGGATGAAGGTCATGGGGATTTCCTGCATTCCTGCAAATTCGGTAACTGCGTGGAAGCTTCCAAGCTGCCGTCCGTAGGCGTTGCGGCGGACAGAAATATCCATGGTTCCCAGATTTACCTGCTTTTCGGTGGGATTTACAATATCCTTTGCCAGAAGAATCATTCCGGCGCAGGTGCCAAAGACCGGGAAACCTGATTCGATCTTTGCCTTTAAGGGTTCCATCATTCCCAGGTCATTCAGCAATTTTCCCATAACGGTGCTCTCGCCGCCGGGGATGATGATGCCGTCCATTTCTTCATTCAGATCGGAAAGCTGGCGCAGCTCCAGGGATTCTACATCCAGTTTTTCTAATATATGGCGGTGCTCAATGAAAGCACCCTGAACAGCCAATACTCCAATTCTCATTATTTACCACGCTCCGCCATTAACAATTCAATTTCACTTTCGTTGATACCCACCATGGCTTCGCCCAGATCCTCAGATAATTCTGCCAGCAGTCTGGCATCTGTGTAATTGGTAACAGCCTGTACGATGGCTGCAGCACGCTTGGCAGGATTGCCGGATTTGAAGATACCGGAACCGACGAAGACGCCTTCTGCACCTAACTGCATCATCAAAGCTGCATCGGCAGGAGTGGCAACACCGCCAGCCGCAAAGTTTACTACCGGTAACTTGCCGTTTTCTGCAACATAGACAACCAGGTCATAGGGAACCTGTAAATTTTTGGCTGCGTCGAAAAGCTCGTCTTTGCTCATGGAAGTGAGACGGCGGATCTGGCTCTGGATCAGACGCATGTGGCGCACTGCCTGAACCACGTCACCAGTCCCCGGCTCGCCTTTGGTACGGATCATGGCAGCACCTTCGTTGATACGGCGAAGTGCCTCGCCCAAATCTTTTGCTCCGCAGACAAAAGGAACCTTAAACTGAGTCTTGTCGATGTGGTACACGTCGTCTGCCGGGGATAATACTTCACTTTCATCTATGTAATCAATCTCGATGGCTTCCAGAATCTGTGCTTCTGCAAAATGTCCGATTCTGCATTTTGCCATAACGGGGATGGATACGGCTTCCTGGATTCCCTTAATCATTTTGGGATCACTCATACGGGATACTCCGCCGGCAGCGCGGATATCAGCTGGAATACGTTCCAGAGCCATGACAGCACATGCACCTGCCTCCTCCGCAATCTTTGCCTGCTGGGGGGTAGTAACGTCCATGATTACACCGCCTTTGAGCATCTGAGCCAATTCTTTATTTAGGGTATAGCGTTCGTTTGTCATTGTTTTAGTTCTCCTTTACAAGTATGTTGTACTTTATTATAATAAAAATTGATATTATGAAAATAACCATTTTAAGATAAATATATAAGACCAGATTTGGAGGCAGGGAGACTTTCCAGAAAAAGTATCAACGGTTGCTCCAAGCAGAAAGAATTTCTTAAATGGCAGGAGGAATTTGGATGGGAGAGAAGATAAGATATGCTTACATATAATTTTGACAATCGGAGAAAGCAGGCGATTTATGAATGTCTGTATCAGAATATCAAACAGGATATTTTGGAAGGGCGGATTAAACCCGGGGAGAAGCTTCCCTCCAAACGCAGCCTTGCCCGACACCTGGAAATCAGCGTGATTACGGTGGAAAATGCCTATGCACAGTTGATAGTGGAGGGGTATGTCTATGGTGTGGAGAAGAGGGGATATTTTGTCAGCTGTCTGGAGGAGAGGGTTCCGGAGCCAAGGAAAATACCTGCAGAATTACGAGTGGAAAAGCAGCCCAGGGAATATTTGGTGGATTTTACAGCAAACAGCCTGGCAGCAGACAATTTTCCCTTCTCTGTGTGGTCCCGGGTGCTGCGCCGGGTGCTGTCTGAGGAGAAAACAGAACTTCTAAAGCGTGTTCCCTATCAGGGGGCAAGAGTCCTTCGTGAAGCTATTGCCCAGCATCTCTATCAGTTTCGGGGAATGGCAGTGGATCCGGGCTGTATTGTGGTGGGAGCGGGAACGGAGTATCTGTACGGAATGCTGATTCAGCTTCTGGGGCGGGAGAAAGTTTATGGGGTAGAGGAACCGGGATATCAGAAGATTGGAAGGATTTATGAAAAAAATGGAGTAGCCTGTGCCTATGTTCCGCTGGATGCTTCGGGAATGTCTCTGGAGGAATTAGGGGAGACAGGCGCGCAGATTGTTCATATTTCTCCCGCTCATCATTTTCCCACAGGACGGGTTATGCCCATACGACGACGACAGGAGCTGCTTCGATGGGCCAGTGAGTCAAAGGAACGCTACATCATAGAAGACGATTATGACAGTGAGTTTCGGTTTACAGGAAGACCTATTCCCACCATGCAGAGCATTGACAAGGATGATAAGGTAATCTATATCAACACATTTTCCAAGACCATTTCTCCTTCCATGCGTATCAGTTATCTGGTGCTGCCGTGGCATTTGATGGAGCGGTATGAAAGGGAACTTCATTTTTACTCCTGTCCGGTGCCCAGCTTTGAGCAGTATACACTGGCACGATTTATCCAGCAGGGATATCTGGAGCAGCATATCAACCGGATGAGGAATCACTACAGGATTCAGAGGGACGGACTGATTCGTGTCATTAGGGAGAGCAAATTGGCGGAGAAGCTTCAGATTATGGAGGAGGACGCAGGTCTTCATTTTCTGCTGAAGGTGCAGACGGATAAGAGCCTTAAGGAAGTGAAGCAGATGGTGGAAGCTGTGGGGATTCGCCTGTCCTGGCTGGAGGATTATTATCACAAGCCTCACAGCAATCCGGAACCTGTGGCGGTGTTGAATTATTCCGGCATTGGGAAGAAAGAGGTGGAAAAAGCAAGAGAAATACTGGAGAATCTGTCTATCTAAATCGTTACTGTTCACTTCGTTCTCAGCAACACACGTTTTGATGCACAGAAATGATGCAATACGCATCATTTAGATAAACTTGCAAAAATCCCTGTATAATGGTATCGTATTACTTATAGTCGTTGCATTTACTGCAGCAGATACACAGAAGGAGGATGTTACAGGATGAGTGAAGAGAAGAGAGAACTGATAAACCAGGAAGATGTCAAAGAAGAAGCGAAAAACGAAACCCCTGAGTTAAGTCCTACCTGGGCACAGGATGCTCTGGCTGATTTGGATGACTGGATTGAGGAGCAGGGAATTTATATTCGCCAGTAATCATATAGTATAAGGAAAATCATCGCGGAGCGTGAGAACTTGGCGGAAAAATGTGGATATGTACTTTGTCTCCTTCTGGGAGCATTCCTGCTGGCGACGGGAGTGCTCTGGGAGGGCAGAGATATAGATGGGACGACGGTGTCAGTGGCAGGATTGGCTGCACAGCAAAAGGAGGCTCCCAGAGTGGCGCTGACTTTTGATGACGGACCAAACAGCGTGTACACAAAGACACTCCTGGATGGTCTGAAAGAGCGTGATGTGAAAGCCAGTTTTTTCCTGATGGGCAAAAATATCTCTGGCAATGAAGAGCTGGTAAAGAGAATGCATGATGAGGGTCATCTAATTGGCAATCACACCTTCGACCATGTACAGCTGACAAGGCTCTCCGACGCGGAAGCCTGCGAGCAGATAACCAAAACAAGCAATGCCATCTACGAAATCACAGGAGAATACACCACCTTCATCCGTCCGCCCTTTGGAGAGTGGAAGAAAGATCTGGATTGTGTGGTCACCATGCTGCCAGTGATGTGGACGGTAGATCCTGTGGACTGGAATACGGACGATTCCAATCTGGTGGTGCAGCGAGTGGAGAGTGTGACCCAGGACGAAGATATCATCCTCCTTCATGATAACTACGCCAGTTCTGTGGAAGCTGCGCTTCGCATTGTAGATGATCTTACCAGTCAGGGATATCAATTTGTGACGGTGGATGAGCTGCTGCTGGAATAACGGATAGGAATTCCAGATACATTCCCAAACAGGATTTTGGGATTTGAGAAGAGAACATATGGAGGATCAACATGGACCTGTTTGAATATGCAAAACAAAATACCCTGGAGAAAGAAGCTCCCCTGGCATCTCGTCTGCGTCCAACGACTCTGGAAGAGGTGGTGGGGCAGGAGCACATCATCGGGGAGGACAAGCTGCTGTACCGTGCTATCAAAGCGGACAAGTTAAGCTCTATCATTTTCTATGGCCCGCCGGGAACAGGAAAGACCACTTTGGCAAAGGTGATTGCCAACACCACTAAGGCGGATTTTACCCAGATCAACGCCACTGTGGCAGGAAAGAAGGATATGGAGGCGGTAATCCATCAGGCACAGCAGACATTGGGAGCTTATGGAAGAAAAACGATTTTGTTTATTGATGAGATTCACCGCTTTAACAAAGGACAGCAGGATTATCTTCTTCCCTTTGTGGAGGATGGAACCATCATACTCATCGGAGCCACCACAGAAAATCCCTATTTTGAAGTGAACGGAGCGCTACTGTCCCGTTCTGTTATTTTTGAATTAAAGGCTCTGGAAAAGGAAGACGTGAAGAAATTGATTCTTCGGGCAGTCACTGATCCGGAGAAAGGACTTGGAACTTATAATGCTGTGATTGACGGGGATGCTCTGGAATTTCTGGCAGATATGGCAGGCGGTGATGCGAGAGCGGCATTAAATGCCATCGAATTGGGAATCCTCACCACCAAGCGGGGGGAGGATGGCAAGATTCACATCAATCTGGAGACGGCTTCCCAGTGCATTCAGAAGAGGGTGGTGCGCTACGACAAGGGCGGAGATAATCACTACGACATCATCTCTGCGTTTATCAAAAGTATGAGAGGTTCTGATCCGGATGCGGCAGTATATTATCTGGCGAAAATGCTTTATGCAGGAGAAGATATCCGTTTTATTGCCCGGCGAATTATGATCTGCGCTTCCGAGGATGTGGGAAATGCAGACCCTATGGCTCTCACCGTGGCAGTGTCGGCGGCTCAGGCAGTGGAGCGCATCGGAATGCCGGAATCTCAGATTATTCTCTCCCAGGCGGCTTCCTATGTGGCCTGTGCTCCCAAGAGCAATTCCGCAGTCAATGCCATCACCGCCGCCATGGACAGTGTAAAGCACAAAAAGACAACCGTGCCACCTCATCTACAGGATTCCCACTACGGCGGAGCTGCCAAATTAGGACACGGAATCGGCTACAAATATGCACACAATTATCCCAATCATTATGTTGAGCAGCAATACCTGCCTTCTGAAATCGAAGGTGAAAAGTTCTATGAATTGTCCGATATGGGATACGAAAAGACTCTGAAAGAACATTTTAAAATGATTAAAGGGGAATAAAAGAAAGAGCAGACCGGAAAATGAGAAAATGACTTTTTCCGGTCTGTTTTTATATGCACATGTCTAAAGCAACAGCTCCATAATTTCACCATAGACATCATGACACTTGGAAGGCCATTTTTTGCACATAGATTCGGCGGCAGCTTCTGTGGGAACCACAATAGTCATGTCCATCAGTTGAGTGTGCCGCTCCTTTAACTGAAGGCGGACAGCATATTCTCCCACGGTGGATTTGTAGTAATCTGCCATGGCAGATACTTCGTCTCTCAGCTCACAGCCGCGTTCCGTCAGGAAGGAATCCACTTCTTCTTTGATTTCCGGGGAAATTTCGTTTACGAAGAAGTCCAGAGTAGAGTTTCCTGTATCCGTAATGCGATAGTAGGAGGTGTTCCGGACAGTCTCCATTTGCAGCAGGTGGGACTCGATCATCTCAGATAAGGACTGCTGCAGATGAAAGTAATTGGTGTATTCCTTATCTAATATGAATTCTGAAATCTGCGAGTTGGTCAAGGGGTAGTCCACCTTGCTCAGCATATATAATATGATCAGTTTATACAGTGTAAATGGTTGTGCCATTCTCATCCCTCATTTCTCATTACAGTTATGGCATCAGGTTTGGAGTTACAAATACAATTTCCCCTGCCAGGAATTGCGTTCCTTCATGGTTTTGTGAAGAGTATTTAATACTGTTCGTTTGTTGCTGCTCCAGGTGGGGGCAATCAGAAGCTTTTTGGGACCGTCCCCTGTGATACGGTGAATGACCATGTCCGGGCGAAGATGCTCTAAGCAGGTGACCAGCAGATCCAGATATTCCTCCATGGTATACACATGAAAAAGTTCCTTTTGGTAATCCCTGGCCAGGTCTGTTCCCTGTAATACATGAAGCAACTGAAGCTTAATACCCTGGATATCACAGTGATTCAGATAATCCATGGTGGCAAGGATGTCTTTCTGGGATTCGCCGGGAAGTCCCAGAATTGTATGTACGATCACATCCACGGAAATGGCTCTTAAATGCTTCAATGCTGTCTCAAAGCAGCTTAGTTCATAGCCTCTTCGGATGTAATCAGAAGTTCGTTTGTGGATGGTCTGAAGACCCAGCTCTACCCATACAGGTTTTTGGCGATTCAGCTCCTTCAACAGCTGCAGCACATCGTCTCCCAGACAGTCGGGACGGGTTCCGACGGACAGCCCCACAATATCTGGATGGGACAGTGCCTCAGAAAAGATTTTCTGAAGATATTCCACAGGAGCATAGGTATTGGTGTAAGCCTGAAAATATGCAATATATTTTCCTGCCGGACGTTTGCGCTCTAAAAGCTGCTTCTGGGCTTCAATCTGCTGGGTGATGGACAGGTGGACGTCCCCGGCAAAATCACCGGAGCCGCCTGCGCTGCAAAAGATACAGCCTCTGTCTCCCAGGCTTCCGTCCCGGTTGGGGCAGGTCATGCCCCCGTTTAAAGACACTTTATATATTTTTTCACCGAATCGTTCTCTTAGCATATAGTCCAGAGAGTGATAAGGCTTTCCATTCCAGTTCATTATTTGATGTGGTCCTTTACAGCTTTGCTGACGATGTGGGAAACGCGTGGGTCAAAGGCTTCCGGCATGATGAAGTCTTCGTTCAGCTCCTCGTCGCTGACAAGAGACGCCAGGGCTTCTGCTGCTGCCAGCTTCATCTCTTCGGTAATCTGGGAAGCACGTCCCTCCAGAGCGCCTTTGAAAATGCCGGGGAAAGCAACCACGTTGTTGATCTGGTTGGGGAAATCGGAGCGGCCTGTTCCCACAATACGGGCACCGGCGGCTTTGGCTTCATCAGGAAGGATTTCCGGTACAGGGTTTGCCATGGCAAAGATGATAGCATCTTTGTTCATGGTCCGAACCATGTCCTGAGTCAGAACGCCGGGAGCAGAAACACCTACAAAAATATCAGCGCCAACTACAGCATCAGCCAGTGTACCGGACTTGTCTTCCAGATTGGTAACTTTCAGCATTTCCCGTTTCACATCGTTAAGACGCTCAGATTTGCTGGAGATGATACCGGAACGGTCACATAATATAATATGCTGGAAACCGTAATTTAATAACAGTTTTGTGATGGCAATTCCGGCGGCACCAGAGCCGTTTACCACGATATGGCAGTCTTCTTTTTTCTTTCCGGTGATTTTCAGTGCGTTGATGATACCGGAGAGAACTACGATGGCAGTTCCGTGCTGGTCGTCGTGGAAAACAGGGATATTTAAGGCTTCTTTCAGACGGGCTTCAATCTCAAAGCATCTTGGTGCGGAGATGTCCTCCAGGTTGATTCCGCCGAAGGCGGGGGCGATTTGAATGACTGCTTTGACAATTTCATCGGTATCCTGGGTGTCCAGGCAGATGGGGAAGGCATTGACACCTCCAAATTCTTTGAACAGTACAGCCTTTCCTTCCATAACAGGCATGGCGGCAAGGGCGCCAATATTTCCAAGACCAAGTACAGCACTTCCGTCAGATACCACGGCTACGGTGTTGGATTTGATGGTATATTTGTAAGCCTCCTCCGGATTTTCGGCGATTTTCTTACAAGGCTCTGCAACACCTGGTGTGTAAGCCAGGGATAAATCTTCCCTTGTACTGATGGGGGCTTTGGAGGCGGTCTCCAGCTTTCCGTTCCATTCTTCTGCAATTGTAATGCTTTTTCGTTGATTGTCATATATCATTACTCCTTTTATTTTTATTAGAAATTATTTAAAAATTATCTTTTATCGGTCTAATCATAACATTTGAAGAAATCTTTATCAACTTTTCCGGAGGAAAAATTGGAATAAATTGTGAAAGGGGTGCTTTGAACGGAGTGAACAGTAACCACCCGTTTGGGAAAATAAAAGCTTAATCATCTTGTAATTGAACTAACAATAAAATTATGCTACAATGAAGTAACTGAATAATCAGAAACGTGTGCCTGTTGTAGACACACAAGAATTAAGGAGGATTTAGGATGAAGAAGAAGTTTTTATGTGTACTCTTAAGCGCCGTAATGGTTGCTGCCACACTGGCAGGATGCGGTGGAAGCTCTGACGGAGCAGCTGACAGTGCAGCAGAAGAAAGTACAGAAGAAGGCGGAGACGAGGCTTCTGGCGGTGCTGGAATTGCCAAAGAAGACATTAAAGTAGGATTTGTCCACATTGGTGATCCAAGTGATATGGGTTATACCTACAATCATGACCTGGGAACTCAGGAAATGCAGGAGGCTTTGGGACTTAGCGATGAGCAGATTATCAACAAGTATAATATTCCCGAAAGCTCTGAGTGTGATACTGCTTTGAGAGAACTGGTAGATGCCGGATGCAATATTATTTTCGGAACCAGTTTTGGATTTGAAGATTACATGGTAGAAGTTGCAAAGGAATATCCGGATGTTCAGTTCTGCCATTCCACAGGATATCAGGCAAAGGATGCCGGACTTCCAAACATGCACAACTATTTCGCATCTATTTATGAAGGACGTTATCTGGCAGGTATCGCTGCAGGCATGAAGACTGAGAACAACAAGCTGGGTTATGTAGCTGCATTCCCGTTTGCAGAGGTTATCAGTGGATTCACAAGCTTCTATCTTGGGGCTAAGAGTGTAAATCCTGACGTAACTATGGAAATCCAGTACACCAACTCCTGGAACGATCCTAAGAAGGAAGCAGAAGTTGCACAGGCACTGATTGACGATGGATGTGATGTGATTTCTCAGCACTCCGACTCCACAGCACCGGCTACTACAGCAGAGAAAAATGGTGTATGGCAGTGTGGTTATAACGCAGACATGAGCGTGGCAGCTCCAAAGGGATCTTTGATTTCTCCAATTATTGACTGGGGAATTTATCTGCAGGAAGCTGTTCAGGCGGTAATTGACGGCGAAGAGATTCCGGCTGACTGGTGTCAGGGCATTGACAGCGGTGCCGTATATATGTCACCTCTGAACGAAGATATTGCAGCAGAAGGTACACAGGAAGCCATTGATGAGGCAATTGAGAAGATTAAGAGCGGCGAGCTTCAGGTATTTGCCGGTCCTCTGAAAGGTGTAAGCCCGGAAGGTGAAGAATTTGAAGTAGCAGAAGGTGACTTTTATCCGGAGCAGGTAGAAGCTTCTGCACCATCCTGGTGTTATATTGTTGACGGATGTAACGTAGCCGAGTAATTGTATCATGGTTAAGTGAATAACATAAATGGGAAGCAGGCTTAATGCCTGCTTCCTGTAAGACTTTAAGGATTACCTTAAAGGTATGAAGGATTGCGTATGCCGGATAAGGGGGTATTCAATCCTTTTTATCTTTCAGAAAGTAATAATCAGATTAAGAAACAGAATATAAGATAAGGAGAGGAGGGAGAGCACTTGGGAAATCATGTGGAGCATGCCATTGAGATGCATGGCATTACAAAGACTTTCGGAAAAGTTGTTGCCAATCACAATGTAAATTTGCAACTGAGGAAGGGAGAAATCCTGGCTCTGCTGGGAGAGAATGGAAGTGGTAAAACTACTCTGATGAATATGCTTTCCGGTATCTATTTCCCCGATTGCGGAACGATTAAGATTCAGGGGAAGGAGGTTACCATACGTTCGCCCAAGGATGCTTTTGAGCTGGGAATCGGTATGATCCATCAGCACTTTAAGCTGGTAGATGTGTTCTCAGCGGCAGAAAATATTGTACTTGGTCTGGATGGTGGGGTACATATTGACCGAAAGGCAGTAAATCAGAAGGTGAAAGAGATTGGTGAGCGATATGGATTTGAGATTGATCCCACGAAGAAGATCTATAATATGGCAGTTTCTGAGAAGCAGACAGTGGAAATTTTGAAGGTTCTCTACAGGGGAGCTGAGATTCTGATTCTGGATGAGCCGACAGCTGTACTGACACCCCAGGAAACGGATAAGCTGTTTGCAGTTCTGCGCAATATGAAGGAAGATGGAAAGTCCATTATTATCATCACTCATAAACTTCACGAAGTGCTTTCAATTTCAGATAGGGTTGCTATTCTGAGAAAGGGCGAATACATCGGCACTGTGAACACCGCCAAGACGAATCAGCAGCAGTTGACAGAGATGATGGTAGGCCGTGCAGTCAGTCTTGAAATTGATCGTCCCAAGGTAGAATTGGGCGAGGAAATGCTGAAGGTGGTGGATCTTACCTGTCTGAATGCAGATAAGATCAAGGCTTTGGATGATGTGAATTTTTCTGCATACGGAGGAGAGATTCTGGGAATTGCCGGAATCGCCGGAAGCGGGCAGAAGGAGTTGTGTGAGGCCATTGCAGGTCTATATCCGGTGGCAGGCGGCTCCATTTTATACCGACGGGAAGTAGACGGACATCCTGTTATGGAGAATATTGTGGGGCAGCCGGTGGATACCATATACCGGAAGGGAATTTCTATGGCCTTTGTTCCGGAAGATCGTCTTGGTATGGGACTGGTGGCTTCCATGGATATGGTAGATAATGTGATGCTGAGAAGCTATAAGAGAAATCCGGGAATATTTGTGGACCGCAAGAAGCCTAAGGCATTGTCGGAAAAGCTGATTGGAGAGTTGGAAATCGTAACTCCGGGTGTCTCTACTCCTGTACGCCGTCTGTCCGGTGGTAATGTGCAGAAGGTGCTTTTGGGTCGGGAGATTGCCTATGGACCCAATGTGCTGGTGGTAGCTTATCCAGTGCGGGGACTGGATATCAATTCTTCCTATAAAATATATGAGCTTCTAAACGAGCAGAAGAAGCGCGGCGTAGCAGTTATTTTTGTAGGTGAAGATCTGGATGTACTTCTGGAAATTTCAGACCGAATCCTGGTGCTTTGCGGCGGAAGAGTCAGCGGCATTGTGAAACCGGAGGAGACTACCAAGGAAGAAATCGGCCTGATGATGATTAAAGTAGCAGAGAAAACAAAGGAGGTGAACGCATGAGTAACGTGTCAAAAGAACACAGGGAGCCTCTGATTCGTATGGTGAAGCGGGACAGTATATCCCAGCAGAAGCAATGGATGATTCGTGCCATTGGCCTGTTGGGGGCTTTGCTTACCGGTGCTTTGGTAATTTTGGCGCTGGGACAAAATCCCATTGCCGTATATAAAGACATGGTGGTGGGTGCCTTGGGAACCCCTACTGTGCGTCGGGAGACCATTAAGATTGCCGTTCCCCTGCTGATTACATCCATCGGTATTTCCTTTGCGTTTAAAATGCAGTTCTGGAATATCGGTGCAGAGGGACAGATCTTGATGGGCGCTATTTTTGCAGGATATTTTGCATTCTTTCACAGTGACTGGCCTAAGGTGCTGCTGGTGATCGTGATGCTGGCGGCTGGTATGATCGGAGGAGGAATCTACGGTTTGATTCCGGCGTTGTTTAAAGCAAAATGGGGGACAAATGAGACGCTGTTTACCCTGATGCTGAATTATATAGCGCTGGCGTTTGTAAAATACTTGCAGAATGGTCCGTGGAAAGATCCCCGTACACAGTTTCCGAAAATGTCAATGCTGGATGACAATGCCAGACTGACCAAGGTGCTGGGTGTGCACTGGGGATGGATTCTGGCTCTGGTGCTGGTAGTGCTGTCTTACATTTATTTTACCAAGACAAAACAGGGATATGAGATTGCTGTGGTTGGTGAGAGCAATAATACTGCACGTTATGCGGGTATCAATGTGAGTAAGGTTTTTATCCGCACCATGCTTTTGTCCGGTGCCATGGCTGGTATAGCTGGTATGCTTCAGGTTGCCGGTTCGGATTTTACCATCACGGAAAATACGGCAGGCGGTGTTGGATTTACGGCGATTACTGTAGCCTGGCTGGCGAAAATGAATTCTTTTGGTATGCTGATTGTGGCAGTGTTTATTGCTGTTTTGGAGCGTGGCTCCAACAAGATTCAGACTACCTTTAAGATTCCTGCATCTGCGGCTGAAGTACTGACGGGAATTATTCTGTTCTTCATGTTGGGATGTGAATTCTTCATTAACTATAAATTAATCGTTCGGAGAAGAAAGGAGGCGGAACATGAATCTGCTAATTAATATTCTGACAGCAGCAGTTTTGGCTGGAACGCCTCTCTTGCTGGGAACATTGGGAGAAATTCTCACAGAGAAGTCCGGTAACATGAACCTTGGCGTGGAAGGCATGATGTTCATGGGAGCCATTGCAGGTCTTGCGGGAGCTTACTACTATGAGCAGGGCGTAGTCGGTTCTGGCGGAACACCATCTGGAATTATGGCAGCAGTAGTGGCGCTGGTTTCTTCTTTTCTGGTGGGAGCCTTCGGAGCTTTGATATATGCATTTTTGACCATTACCCTGCGTGCCAATCAGAATGTTACCGGTCTGACTTTGACCATCTTTGGTACAGGATTTGGCAATTTCTTTGGCGAGTACATCGGAATCCGTGCAGGCGGCTACGTGGCAGTGGGAGATAACATTAAGACTGCTTTTGGAAGATTAAATATTCCGGTGTTGTCTGATATACCGATTTTGGGAAAATTGCTGTTTAACTATAACTGGGTGGTATATTTTTCTATCTTGATTGCGGTGATTATGGCATACTTTTTCAGAAAAACACGTGTGGGATTAAACCTCCGCGCAGTGGGTGAAGATCCGGCTACTGCAGATGCGGCAGGAATCAATGTTACCAAATATCGCTATCTTGCCACTGTGATCGGCGGAGGAATCTGCGGCATTGGCGGTATGTACATGAGTATGGTTACCACCTCTGGTGTATGGGTTCACAACTGTGTCAGTGGTTATGGCTGGCTGGCAGTTGCCCTGGTAATTTTCGCCTCCTGGCATCCTGCCCGGGCGTTGATTGCAGCGTTGGTGTTCGGCGGACTTACCATTCTCAGATTGTATCTGAAGATTCCCGGAGTTCCCATGCAGATCTATGATATGCTGCCATATCTGGCAACCATTGTGGTGCTGATTTTCACAAGCATCAATCAGAGTAAGGAAAACGTTATGCCGAAAGGCTGTGGCTTGAATTATTTTAGAGAAGAGAGATAACGATGGATTAAAAAATAAAAGCTGTTGCGGTATGATTGCGCCGCAACAGCTTTTTTGCCAAGCGGCTTTTATACAGAGCTTTTTCTAAATTCCGATGGGGTCATATGGTGTTTGTTTGCAAATATTTTGTAGAAAAAGCCCCGGTTTTGATATCCTACAATGCTGGCGATTTCTTCGATGCTTTTGTCAGTGTGTAAAAGAAGCTGTTCTGCCTTATTCAGACGAAGCTGCTGGACATAGGCAGAGTAGGTCAGTCCGGTTTTACTTTTTATGAGGCGGTTAAAGTAATCCTCCTGAAAGTGGAAGACACTGGATAATTCCTGTATGGTGATGGTGCTGTAATGCTGCTGAATATAATGTGAAATTTCCTCAAAAACAATCCAGTTCATAGTTTTTCGCTGTTCTTTGGACAAGGCGAAATCATACTTTGTGCTGATGATGCTGAAAATCCGAATGAGAAGACCTTTGCGGATGAACTGAGTTCCCGGATTGCTGTCCACCATTTCATTTAAAAGGTGGATGAGACAGCCTTCCAGCTCCAATCGTCCTGTGTTGTCTTTAAAGTGGAGATATTGCTGTAAATCCTTTTGCTTTAACAGTGCGGTCTGTAAAAATGAGACGATTTTCTGAGTCGTATTGCTGTCATTGATGATTTCGGTAAACATGTCATTGGCGATGCCGAGAAATAAAATTACGGTGTTTTTGTCGGTAAGATAATCCTGGTGGAGACAGTTTTTGTCAATCAGCCACAGGTCGCCTTCGGTGAAGGTAGTATCTTTTTGCAGTATTTTCTGATGAAATGCACCTTTGACCACATAGCCCAGTTCAATGTAATCGTGGGTGTGAAGCTGGGTCTTGGTACTGGCGTCTGCCTGTCTGCAATAACAAAAGGGTTTAGGAGAAGGATACATGGTTGAGCTGTCTCTTATACACATCTGACGCTGCCGACGAAGCTAC
>CAMQZX010000014.1 GCA_947039785.1 uncultured Lachnospiraceae bacterium
GTATAAGAGACAGGCAGAGGATAGGTTTTCACTTCCTGAGCGGATTTGGAATATTCGGGACAGACAAGGCGCTTTCCCAGTCTGTGATGAAGCGGAAGCTGTTCAATTTGATCCGATGTCAGGTAACTGCATAATTCGAAAAGGGTCATGTCTTTTTACTTGCTCCTTCATTATTTACTTATTATTTTACCAAAAATGAATGATAATGCAAGCATTCAGGGTCGGATTTGGTAACAAACGAAAAAAAGGAAAAGTATTATGCAATGGTAAATCTGCCTGACGCTTTTTATAATGAATGTATCAATTATTTTCAGGAAGGCGAGGATGCGAAATGTTAAAAAATAAGAAATACCAGTTTTGGTTTTGTACAGGATCACAGGATTTATACGGGGACGAATGCCTGGCAAATGTTGCAGAGCATTCCAGAAAAATTGTAGAGGCACTGAATGCTTCTGGAAATCTGCCCTTTGAAGTTGTATGGAAGCCTACTCTGATCACAAATGAATTGATCAGAAAAACATTTAATGAAGCAAATATTGACGAAAACTGTGCTGGAGTTATCACATGGATGCATACCTTTTCACCGGCAAAATCATGGATTTTAGGACTTCAGGAGTATAGAAAGCCTCTGCTGCATTTACATACTCAGTTCAACCGCGAAATCCCTTATGATACCATTGATATGGATTTCATGAATGAAAATCAGGCTGCTCATGGAGACAGAGAATATGGACATATTTTCAGCCGTCTTGGTATGGAACGCAAGGTAATCATGGGATATTGGGCGGACGAAGCAGTTCAGAAGAGAATCGGTTCCTGGATGCGTACTGCCATTGGCGTAATCGAGAGCAGCCATATCCGTGTAATGCGTATTGCAGACAATATGCGAAACGTTGCTGTTACAGAAGGTGACAAAGTAGAAGCCCAGATTAAATTCGGCTGGGAAGTGGATGCATATCCGGTAAATGAAATTGCGGAAGCAGTAGCGTGCGTATCACAGGCAGATATTGATACACTGGTAGAAGAGTATTACTCAAAATATGATATTCTACTTGAGGGAAGAGACGAAAAGGAATTCCGTCAGCATGTGGCAGTACAGGCAGGAATCGAAATTGGATTTGAGAGATTCCTGGAAGAGAAAAATTATCAGGCAATCGTTACCCATTTTGGGGATTTGGGAAGCCTGAAGCAGCTTCCGGGTCTGGCAATTCAGAGATTGATGGAAAAAGGTTACGGATTCGGCGGCGAGGGCGACTGGAAGACAGCGGCTATGGTTCGTCTGATGAAGATTATGACAGAAGGTATGGAAGACGCGAAAGGTACTTCCTTTATGGAGGATTATACTTATAATCTTGTACCTGGTAAGGAAGGTATCCTTCAGGCTCATATGTTGGAAGTGTGCCCTTCAATTGCAGATGGAAGAATTGGAATCAAAGAGCAGCCGCTGTCCATGGGCGACAGAGAAGACCCGGCACGTCTTGTATTTACTGCTAAAGAAGGACCAGGTGTTGCAACCTCGCTGATTGATCTGGGTGACAGATTCCGACTGATCATCAATAACGTAAACTGCAAGAAGACAGAAAAACCGATGCCGAAGCTTCCTGTGGCAACAGCATTCTGGACACCAGAGCCAAACCTTCAGACAGGTGCTGAGGCATGGATTCTGGCAGGTGGTGCACATCACACCGCGTTTAGCTATGACCTGACTGCTGAGCAGATGGGAGACTGGGCTGCATATATGGGTATTGAGGCTGTTTACATTGACAATGATACCACAATTCGTCAG
Source organism: uncultured Lachnospiraceae bacterium (assembly GCA_947039785.1). Classification (GTDB taxonomy): domain Bacteria; phylum Bacillota; class Clostridia; order Lachnospirales; family Lachnospiraceae; genus JALFVM01. The sequence goes on from CAMQZX010000014.1 coordinate 1,787, forward strand.
TTTAAGAATGAACTGATGTGGAACAGTCTTGCTTATCGTAAATAGTGGAAAAAGGCTGTGAAAGCTTTACATCTTGGAAATATAAAAAATAGTATAAATATAGTATAGAGATAATCGTCATAACAAAACCTGAATGTTGACTGTTCTTATGAAGAATGTTAACATTCAGGTTCTTTTTTTGGAACCTACAGATTTTATGGGCTTTCTGGAAAAAAACTTAAATATAAAAAGAGTATGAAGTTCTGTACTTTTTTGCTGACTGATAGTATAATAAAGGGCATTAGGAGGAAACCTTATGCTGAACGAATTTTCAAGGACGGAGATTTTATTAGGGGAAGAGGGAGTGGATAAGCTGGGCAAGGCGAAAGTGGCAGTTTTTGGACTGGGGGGCGTTGGCTCTTATGTGACAGAAGCTCTGGCACGCTGTGGAATCGGCGGATTAACGCTTGTGGATCACGACGTGATCTCAGTAACAAATATTAACAGACAGATTTATGCGCTACATTCCACTGTCGGTAAAGCGAAGGTCCAGGTGGCCCAGGAGAGAATCCGGGATATTGATTCAGATATTCTGGTGCGCACATATGAGACCTTTTATAATGCGGACACGGCATCCATGTTTGATTTTGGGGACTATGATTATATCGTAGATGCTATTGATACGGTATCATCTAAGATTCTGCTGATCGAGAATGCCAAAAAAGCCAATGTTCCGATTATATCCTGTATGGGAACCGGGAATAAGCTGGATCCCACACGTTTTGAAATTACAGACATATCTAAGACAAGTGTATGTCCTTTGGCTAAGGTGATGCGCACAGAGCTGCGCAAGCGGGGGATTCGTAAGGTGAAGGTCTTGTATTCGAAGGAACGTCCCATTAAGAACACGGACAAGAATAATGAGACTAAAGGGAATACGGATCGTCCGGTACCTGGAAGTATATCCTTTGTACCCAGCGTGGCAGGACTGTGCATTGCTGCTGAGATTGTGAAAGATTTGCTACATCTTTCCAGAAGAGAGGGACTATACTTTAATAAAAAAGAATGAGGAAGAAGTCAGTGAACGAAGAGATTTTTAATAAGTTTTGCAGTATACTGGGAAGTGACCATGTTTTCTGCGAGGAACCAATGAGTAAGCATACCACATTTCGGATTGGGGGACCTGCCAGATATTTTTTGTGTCCTCAGTCTGTGGAGGAGATTCAGGAGATACTCAGAATTTGCAGAGAAGAGTCTCTGCCCAGTTTTATTTTAGGAAATGGAAGCAATCTGCTGGTCAGTGACAAAGGATACGATGGTGTGATTATTCAGCTTTACCGAAGCTTTTCCGGTGTGGAAGTAGATGGAAGCTGTGTTCGTGCTAAGGCGGGTGCTCTTTTGTCTTCTGTGTCCAGAGTGGCTATGGAAGCTGGTTTGACGGGTCTTGAGTTTGCGGGAGGAATTCCGGGAACTTTAGGCGGTGCGGTGGTGATGAATGCAGGAGCCTACGGCGGTGAGATGAAGGATGTGCTTGTTCAAGTGACAGTACTTACCCAGGAAGGTAAGGTGCTGACGTTGGAAGCTGGAGAGCTTCAGATGGGGTATCGCACCAGCATTGTGAAGACTGCCGGCTATATTGTATTGGAAGCTGTGATGCAGCTTCAGCCGGGTGAGGATGTTGTCATTCGTGCCAGAATGAAGGAGCTGTCGGAGCTTCGTACCAGTAAGCAGCCTCTGGAGTATCCCAGTGCCGGAAGCACTTTTAAACGGCCGGAAGGTTATTTTGCAGGTAAGCTGATTATGGACTCTGGATTGCGGGGATATCAGGTTGGCGGTGCGCAGGTATCAGAGAAGCACTGCGGATTTGTGATTAATAAAGACAGTGCAACAGCAGCAGATGTAGTACAGCTGATGCGGGATGTGCAGGATAAAGTGAAAGAAGATGCCGGAGTAATACTGGAACCGGAAGTGAAATTTCTGGGCGAATTTTAATGAGGAAAGCCGTAAGGCTTTTCTTCCGTTTTAAGTAGATTTAGTGCGGTTAAGTGTGAAAAATTCAAGGAGTAAAAGATGCGTTTTGTAATAGTAACGGGAGTATCGGGTGCTGGAAAGACCACGGCACTTAAGATGCTGGAAGACATGAATTATTTTTGCGTAGATAATTTACCCGTTTTGCTTATTGAAAAATTTACTTCTATTGCCATGGACATGACTGCAGAAGGGGTGCGAAATGTGGCATTGGGAGTGGATGTGAGAAACGGTCAGTCGCTGGATGGACTGGAACATGTGTTAGACAGCCTGGAAGCGGCAGGGTATGAGTACGAGATCCTTTTTTTGGATGCCAGAGATGATGTGCTGATCAAGCGTTATAAGGAAACCAGAAGAAATCATCCTTTGGCTTCCGATGGAAGAGTGGATCTGGGAATCCGAAGAGAACGGGAAAGACTGGAATTTTTAAAAACCAGAGCAGATTATATTATTGACACCAGTCAGCTTCTCACCAAGGAACTGCGCAAAGAGATGGAGAAAATCTTTGTGGAGGATCTGGAGTTTAAAAGCCTGATGATTTCTGTACTATCCTTTGGATTTAAGTACGGAATTCCAAGTGATTCGGATCTTGTATTCGATGTACGGTTCCTTCCAAATCCTTATTATATTGATGAGCTGAGACCTTTAAGTGGTGAGGATGCTTTGGTAAGAGATTATGTCATGAGCTCAGAGGCAGCTCAGGAGTTTGCCCGGAAGCTGGAAGATATGGTGAAGTTTTTGATTCCCCATTATATGAGTGAAGGGAAGAACAATCTGGTTATCAGCATTGGCTGTACAGGAGGAAAGCATCGGTCAGTGACGCTGGCAAAAGAACTGTATCATCGTCTGGAAGGCTGTGCAGACTACGGTCTGCGTATAGAGCATCGCGACATTGAGAAAGATGCAATCCGCAAAAAACTGTAAGAAGTAATAAAGAGGTAGCATATGTCATTTTCCAGTGAAGTGAAAGAAGAGCTTACCCGGCGCAGCGGTACTGCGAGACATTGTAAAATAGCAGAGATGGCAGCAATCCTGTCCATGTGCGGACAGATTCATATGAATGAGAGATGGCAGTTCTCTTTGAAGATTCAGACAGAAAACGCTGCAGTTTCGAGAAAGTACTTTACATTATTAAGAAAAACCTTTAATATAAATACAGAAATATCAATTGCGAGGAATCCAAGCCTGAAAAAGAGCAGTGTATATACGATTTTGATTAATGACCCCACGGAGGCACTGCGGGTTCTGGAGGCAGTGAAACTGGTCCGGTGTAAGGATGATTCCTGGGAAATCCTGAATCTGGTAAATCCTGTGGTGTTTCAGAAAGATTGCTGTAAGCGGGCATTTATCCGAGGGGCCTTTTTATCCTCTGGTTCCATCAGCGATCCTGAGAAATTTTATCATTTTGAGATTGTATGCCAGAGTCTGGAGAAGGCAGAGCAGATTAAGGGAATTATCCAGAGTTTTCGGATTGATGCCAAGATTGTAATCAGGAAGAAAACATATGTGGTCTATGTGAAGGAAGGAGCGCAGATTGTGGACCTTCTGGGAATCATGGAGGCAAACGTGGCTTTGATGAATCTGGAAAACATACGGATCTTAAAGGACATGCGCAATTCCGTTAATCGTAAAGTAAACTGTGAAGCAGCCAACATCAACAAGACAGTGAATGCGGCTGTGAAGCAGATTGAGGATATTCGTTATATAGAAAACACTGTGGGATTCCAGAAATTAAGTGAGGGACTGGAAGAAATCGCCAGAATGAGGCTGCAGTATCCGGAGGCAACCTTAAAAGAACTGGGTATGATGTTAAATCCACAGGTGGGTAAATCCGGAGTGAATCATAGATTAAGAAAACTAAGCGCGATAGCAGAAGAGTTAAGAGGTAACAAGGAGGAGCAATTTTTATGATTAAGAAACCTGTGAAGATCAACTTGAATACTGGTCTGGAGGCAAGACCGGTGGCACAATTAGTGCAGGTAGCCAGCCAATTCGACAGCGATATTCATGTGGAAGTGGGTCAGAAGAAGGTGAATGCCAAGAGCATCATGGGAATGATGACGTTAGGCCTGGATATGGGTGAAGAAATCATATTATCTGCCAATGGCGAAGATGAAACGGAAGCCATGCGCAGTATGGAAGATTATCTCAGCGGAAAGTAAACACAAGTTTACATAAAACGATTGCTGTATAATGCTGTTAGGGGCGACTTATGAAAAGAAGCTGTTGCAGACTATGAAGGGGGTTCCTGGTCATATTCTGCAACAGCTTCTTTTTATATAATGGGTAAATTTATACTCTTTTTAACCGGAACCAGTACTTGTAACAATCCTGAAAGCCCAGATTGTAGTAGAGTTTTTTAGCAGAGATGTTGTCCGGTACTACCTGAAGATAGGCGCGCTGGGCACCCTGACGGATTCCCTCATTTAAAATACTCTGACAAATGGCCTGTGCGTAGTGACGGCGGCGGTAGCAGGGGTCTACATGAATTGCGTAAAGACCGATATGGTCTCTGTCCAGAATTCCCAGGCCGATTGCCACGATTCGGTTGTCCTGCTGAATGGAAGCCACCACTGTATCCTTGGGAATGGCAGAATACATGGTGGGGACAATTCTGCGGTGGATCATGCTGGTGGTACCCTTGAAAGAGAACAGGGCATCCAGCCAGTCCCAGGGGATTTCTTTATCCAAATTCACCTTTACGGGGAGGTCTTTTGGAGTGAAGGCGGACAAATCCAGAGTCTTTACTTCCGTGGGGTGGGCAATCACATAGTCCAGAGATTCCAGATAACGGTCAAATTCCGGGTCCACCAGTGGAGAAATCTTAAAGATGCAGGGAGTTCCCCAGTGACAGTAAATATTTTCGCAATAATCTACCTTTTCCTCGAGGGGAATAGTGGAAGCGCCAATCTGTTCCACGCTGTTGGTACGGTGGGTATAAAAATAAGAAAAACGCAGCAGCCATCCATCATAAATCTGAATCTGATGGGAAGGCCAGGCATTAAGTGACATGTCTTCGATTTGTTTTATATAAGCAAGCATAATACTAATATCCCTCCTGAAATAACACCATTATAAAGACTTCCAGTAAGAAAAACAAGAAAATTTGTATTTTTAGTGTACAGATTGGATGGAAAATGTTAAAATATCAAATGATATGGTATCAGAGTCAAAGAATTATATTTTTCTTGAAGGAAAATGGGTAAATTTGGACATGAAGATATCATGATATACAAATATAGCAGGGCATAACAAGGAGGAGTGAGGAATGTCTAAATTTCTGAAATTTATCGTACATTTGGTGATACTGCTGGCGATTGCGGACGTGCTTGCTTTAGCAGTGCCTCCATTTTTAGGTATTAATACAGCGATTATTGACGGGACCAAGAAGGAGAGCAATATGCCGCTGGGATCTGTCACTTATGCAAAGCCGGTAAGTGTAAACGAGCTTCAGGTGGGAGACTCCGTTCTGGTTCAGGAAGGAAGCTCTGTTTATCGATATAAGATTAACAGCATTGATGGCAGCTCAGGAGTATTTAACGTATATGACCAAACAGATGTGGAGGCGGGAGAGAAGGCCATCACTCTGAGAAACACTGCGCCGAAAATCATTATTACTATAGGATATATTGGTTATTTGATCATTGCAACGCAGAGTACGGAGGGGCTGATCATTATTGGCTTGGTGATTCTCTTCCTTATTATACTGTTTATTCTGGCAGAGCTTTGGAGAAAGGATAAACGTGTGCAGGACGTGGGGGAGTTCGAAGACGGCCGCAGAAGCGCCGTCGCAGAAGCCGCCGCAAGTCAAGACGTTGAAGAAACTCTGACTAAACGTCAGCTGAAGAAGCAGCTGAAGAAAGATATGAAGCGTCAGGCGAAGGCAGAGGGACGCAAAGTGGACAAAGCTGAGATGAAGCAGGAGATGAAGGAAGCCGCCCGTCAGCTTAAGGAGGAAGCCAAGGAGCGTAAGAAAGAAGAGAAGAGACGTAAGAAGGAAGCAAAGAAGAGAGCACGTACCGGAGGCTTCATTGAGGATTACGATCCTATTGAGACTAAGGCATCAGTCAGAAATACACAGACTTCTTCTGCGCCAACTCAAAGCCGTACAGCTTATCAGCAGGCCCCTTTGAGAGTGGAACCTACACCAGTAGTGCCTGTGCAGGAGGCAGAGCTTTCTGTGGAAGATCATGTGGAGGCAGCTTTGAAGGCAGAGGTTGGGGAGATTTTAGAACAAAGTAAACCTGTGGAAGAAGAAATCTTCGAGCCGGAGCCGGTTGAAATCAAAAAGATGGCTATTCCGGTATACACAGAAGAAGAGCTTCTCTCCAAAGCTCAGGCGGCAGGAGAGGCACCAAATGTAATCCGGGACGAAGAGTCAGGAGTTACTCTGTTGGATTACTCCGACATTATTATAGAAGAAACAGAATGATTTTAGAAGGCATGGTTAGTCGGTCAGGCTGTCTGTGCCTTTTTTTATGCAGCTAAGTATGCGTGAAAAAGTCCCACGGCATGAAAGGAGGCATGGCCCATAATTTTCGGGTGTCGTGTAGCATGTTGCTGAGAATGGAGTGAATAGCAACGATTGTATCAGGAAAAATACAATTTTTTTTAAAAAGCCCTTGCATTTACAGGATTTTTCATATATACTGATAACTGCTGTGGCATTGATAGCTAAGAAGCGTGAGGTTGCTGCCAGAAGGGCAGGTTTTCCGTGGAGCGAATGTCAAGTTAGGAAACTGACGACAAGTCACTGTACAAACAATAGAGTCCATCTGATAGATTTGAATGGCAACGAGTGTGTAGAGTTTAAGACACACACGGGGAAGTGTACAGTCACCGCTTGTCGTACTGATAACTAGTGCGAAAAGGAGGCGACTTTTTTTATGGCAAGTCAAGTAATGAGAATCACATTGAAGGCTTATGATCATCAGTTAGTAGATGCATCTGCAGCTAAAATTATCGAAACTGTAAAAAAGAACGGAGCTAAGGTGAGCGGACCGGTACCCCTTCCAACCAAAAAGGAAGTTGTAACAATCTTAAGAGCCGTACACAAATACAAAGACTCCAGAGAGCAGTTTGAACAGAGAACTCATAAGAGACTGATCGATATTTTAACACCAACACAGAAAACTGTGGACGCATTATCCAGATTGGAAATGCCGGCCGGTGTATTTATTGATATCAAAATGAAAACCAAATAAACTTTAGAATGATTACCTGGTATCAGGCAATCCGCTGTAAGGAGGAAGTAACAATGAAGAAAGCTATTTTAGCTACAAAAGTTGGAATGACTCAGATTTTCAACGAAGACGGAGTGTTAACTCCTGTGACTGTGCTGCAGGCTGGTCCTTGTGTCGTAACTCAGGTTAAGACAGAAGAGAACGATGGCTATTGTGCTGTTCAGGTTGGTTTCGCAGAGAAGAGAGAAAAACTCGTGAACAAACCAGAGAAAGGACAGTTCGACAAAGCTGGAGTATCTTGCAAGAGATATGTGAGAGAGTTTAGATTCGAAAACGCAGCAGAGTATGAATTAGGACAGGAAATTAAAGCTGACATCTTTGCTGCAGGCGATCACATCGATGCAACTGCAATCAGCAAAGGTAAAGGTTTCCAGGGCGCAATCAAGAGACATGGACAGTCCCGCGGACCTATGGCTCACGGTTCCAAGTACCATCGTCATGCAGGCTCTAACGGTGCATGTTCTGACCCGAGTAAAGTATTCAAGGGCAAAAAGATGCCTGGACAGATGGGTAACAAGCAGATCACAATTCAGAACCTTGAGATTGTACGCGTAGATGCAGAGAATAACTTACTGTTAGTCAAAGGTGCTGTTCCGGGACCTAAGAAATCTCTGGTAACAATCAAAGAGACAGTAAAGGCACTCTAATATAGGAACCAATCTGAAAGGAGGAACACACAAATGGCAAACGTAGCTGTTTATAATATGGAAGGCAACGAAGTTGGCACAATCGAGCTGAACGACGCAGTGTTTGGCGTTGAAGTGAACGAGCACCTTGTTCATCTCGCAGTTGTACGCCATCTTGCAAATAAACGTCAGGGAACACAGAAAGCCAAGACACGTTCTGAAGTTCGCGGCGGTGGTAGAAAACCATGGAGACAGAAAGGAACTGGTCATGCAAGACAGGGATCCATCCGTGCTCCACAGTGGACAGGCGGCGGTGTAGTATTCGCACCAACACCAAGAGATTATGAAGTGAAAATGAACAAGAAAGAGAGAAGAGCTGCTCTGAAATCTGCTCTGACCTCAAGAGTTCAGGAAAATAAACTGATCGTTTTGGACGAGCTGAAATTAAGCGAGATCAAGACAAAAGAAATGCAGAAAGTATTAAATAACTTAAAAACTGAGAAAGCACTGGTGGTTATGCCTGAGTTGGATCAGAACGTTGTATTATCTGCAAGAAACATTGCTAACGTTGCTACAGCAACAACAAGCACAATGAATGTATACGATGTAATGAAATACAGCACAGTAATCCTTACTAAGGACGCTGTAGCTTCTATCGAGGAGGTGTACGCATAATGGCTAACATTAAATATTATGATGTCATTCTCAAACCAGTAGTAACTGAGAAGAGTATGAACGCAATGGCTGAGAAAAAATACACATTCCTGGTACATCCGGAAGCAAACAAGGCTCAGATTAAAGAAGCTGTTGAGAAAATGTTCGAAGGAACACAGGTTAAGAGCGTTAACACAATGAACATGGACGGTAAGAAAAAACGCCGTGGCATGACATTTGGAAAAACAGCTAAGACTAAGAAAGCTATCGTAGCTCTGACAAAAGAGAGCAAGGATATCGAGATCTTCGAGGGATTATAAAATAGTCCTGAGAAAGAGAGAAAATATACGCAGGTAAAGCGTGACAACAAACACGGCGCCCATTGAATTTCGCGTTTGACGGGCGTGTAGAATGAAAGGAGATAGAGTAATGGGAATTAAGACTTATAACCCATATACACCTTCCAGACGTCATATGACAGGTTCTGATTTCTCTGAGATTACCAAATCCACACCTGAGAAATCCTTAGTAACCTCTTTGAATAAAAATGCTGGACGTAACAATCAGGGTAAAATCACAGTAAGACATCGCGGAGGCGGCAGCAGAAGAAAATACAGACTTGTTGATTTCAAGAGAAAGAAAGACGATATTCAGGCAAATGTACTTGCTATCGAGTACGATCCGAACAGAACGGCTAACATCGCACTGATCTGTTACGCAGACGGCGAGAAAGCTTACATCCTGGCTCCTGAAGGCTTAAAAGTAGGTGCCAAGATCATGAACGGTGAGAATGCAGAAGTTCGTGTAGGTAACTGCCTTCCATTATCTGCAATCCCCGTAGGTACTATGGTTCATAACGTTGAGCTGTATCCTGGAAAGGGCGGACAGCTGGTTCGTTCCGCGGGTAACGGAGCTCAGTTAATGGCTAAAGAAGGAAAATACGCAACATTGAGATTACCATCTGGTGAAATGAGAATGGTTCCGATCATTTGCCGTGCATCCATCGGAGTAGTTGGAAATGGCGACCACAACCTGATCAACGTAGGTAAGGCTGGTCGTAAACGTCACATGGGAATCAGACCTACTGTTCGCGGTTCTGTAATGAACCCCAACGACCATCCACACGGTGGTGGTGAAGGTAAGACTGGTATCGGTCGTCCTGGCCCATGCACACCATGGGGCAAACCTGCTCTTGGTCTGAAGACAAGAAAGAAAAACAAACAGTCTAACAAGTATATCGTAAGAAGAAGAGATGGAAAAGCATTAGCAAAATAAAGGAGGTTAGAGCATGGCTCGTTCACTGAAAAAAGGACCATTTGCAGACAAAAGCTTATTAAAGAAAATCGATGCTTTAAACGCTGCAAATGAGAAAACAGTTATCAAAACCTGGTCACGTCGTTCTACGATCTTCCCACAGTTCGTTGGACACACAATCGCAGTTCATGACGGAAGAAAGCATATTCCTGTATATGTAACAGAGGATATGGTAGGCCATAAGCTTGGTGAGTTTGTTGCAACAAGAACTTACAGAGGACATGGCAAGGACGAAAAGAAATCAGGAGTTCGTAGATAGATTGGTATTTACCCCTTATGGGGGGTACCATTCTGCCCACCAGGGCAGTAACAATCAGATGCCCATATGGGCGTATAGCTTGAAACCCACAAGGGGTAACCAAGATTGCCACAAGGGCAGTAAAAGTTGAAACCCACAAGGGGTAACCAAGATTGCCACAAGGGCAGTAAAAGTTGAAAGGAGGGCATATCTCATGGCTAAAGGTCATAGAAGCCAAATTAAGCGATTAAGAAATGAGAATAATAGAGACACTAGACCATCTGCAAAATTATCTTATGCAAGAATGTCAGTACAGAAAGCTTCTTATGTATTAGATGTCATTCGCGGCAAAGATGTACAGACAGCACTTGGTATCTTAACATATAATCCCAGATACGCATCCAGCGTAATCAAGAAATTGTTGGAGTCAGCAGTAGCAAATGCTGAGAACAACAATGGAATGAGCGCAGACAATTTGTATGTTGCAGAGTGCTATGCAAACAAGGGACCAACAATGAAGAGAATTCAACCAAGAGCGCAGGGTAGAGCATATAGAATCGAGAAGAGAACGAGTCATATCACTATCGTGCTTGATGAAAGATAAGGAGGCAAAACATGGGACAGAAAGTTAACCCACATGGTCTTAGAGTCGGAGTTATCAAAGACTGGGATTCTAAATGGTATGCTGAAAGTGACTTCGCTGATTACCTGGTAGAAGATTACAACATCAGAAAATACCTGAAAAAGAAATTATACACAGCAGGCGTTTCCAGAATCGAGATTGAAAGAGCATCTGGAAGAGTCAAAGTGATTATCTATACAGCAAAACCTGGTATCGTAATCGGTAAAGGTGGAGCAGAAATCGAGAAAGTAAAAGCTGAATTACAGAAATTTACAGATAAGAAGTTAATCGTTGACATCAAGGAAGTAAAGAGACCAGACAGAGATGCTCAGTTAGTAGCTGAAAATATCGCACTGCAGCTTGAGAACCGTATTTCTTTCCGTCGTGCTATGAAATCCACTATGAGCAGAACCATGAAAGCCGGCGCTAAGGGAATTAAGACATCTGTATCCGGTCGTCTTGGCGGAGCTGATATGGCTCGTACAGAGTTCTACAGCGAAGGAAATATTCCTCTGCAGACCTTAAGAGCAGATATCGATTACGGATTTGCAGAAGCAGATACAACTTATGGAAAAGTTGGTGTAAAAGCTTGGATCTATAATGGTGAAGTACTTCCTACTAAAGGAACTAAGGAAGGGAGCGATAAATAATGTTAATGCCTAAGAGAGTAAAACGTCGTAAACAATTCCGTGGCTCCATGAGAGGAAAAGCCTCCAGAGGTAATAAAATTAACTATGGTGAGTATGGACTTGTTGCAACAGAGCCTTGCTGGATTAAATCCAATCAGATTGAGGCTGCCCGTATCGCCATGACACGTTCTGTAAAACGTGGTGGTCAGGTATGGATTAAGATTTTCCCAGATAAACCAGTAACAGCAAAACCAGCAGAAACTCGTATGGGTTCCGGTAAAGGTGCCTTAGAATACTGGGTAGCAGTTGTAAAACCAGGTCGTGTAATGTTCGAAATCGCAGGTGTTTCTGAAGAAGCAGCTCGCGAGGCATTGCGTCTGGCTATGCACAAGTTACCTTGCAAATGTAAAATCGTTTCTCGTGCGGACTTAGAAGGCGGTGATAACAGTGAAAATTAATAAATTCGTAGAAGATTTAAAGGCAAAATCAGCCGTAGAATTACAAGAAGAATTAGTAGCTGCTAAAAAGGAACTCTTTAACTTGAGATTTCAGAATGCAACCAATCAGTTGGACAATACAAGCAGAATCAAAGAGGTTCGCAGAAATATTGCCAGAATTCAGACTGTAATTGCTGAGAAAGCAAACGTGGCTGAATAAGAATAGGTTGAAAAGGAGGCAGAAATCGTGGAGAGAAATCTTAGAAAAACCCGTGTGGGTAAAGTAACAAGCAATAAGATGGATAAGACCATTGTTGTTGCAATCGAAGATCACGTAAAACATCCTCTTTACAAAAAAATCGTAAAGAGAACATATAAATTAAAAGCTCATGATGAAAACAATGAGTGCAATATTGGCGATACAGTTAAAGTAATGGAAACCAGACCATTGTCTAAAGATAAAAGATGGAGACTGGTAGAGATCGTAGAGAAAGTGAAATAATTAGGAGGATACAAGCATGATTCAACAGGAAAGTAGACTTAGAGTCGCTGACAACACTGGTGCAAAAGAAATCCTTTGTATCCGTGTATTAGGTGGTTCTACGAGAAGATATGCAAATATCGGCGATATCATCGTTGCTACGGTTAAAGATGCAACACCAGGCGGCGTTGTTAAAAAAGGTGACGTTGTAAAAGCCGTTGTTGTACGTACTGTAAAAGGTGCTCGTCGTAAAGACGGTTCTTATATTAGATTCGATGAGAATGCCGCTGTAATTATCAAAGATGATATGACTCCAAAAGGAACTCGTATCTTTGGACCAGTAGCAAGAGAGCTTCGTGAGAAGAAATTCATGAAGATTGTTTCACTGGCTCCAGAAGTATTATAGGAGGGTGCGAAATGTCAGCTATGAAAATTAAAAAAGGCGACACTGTGAAAGTAATCGCTGGAAAAGATAAAGACAAAGAAGGCAAAGTTCTGGCAGTCAACGTAAAAGACAACACAGTCTTGGTTGAAGGCGTAAATATGGTTACAAAACATTCTAAACCTTCTATGGCCAACCAGCAGGGCGGAATCATTACAAAAGAGGCTCCAATCCATGTTTCTAACGTAATGTATCTGTTCAAAGGAAAAGCAACCAGAGTTGGTTACAAGATGGATGGAGATAAGAAAGTTCGTTTCGCTAAAGCAACAGGCGAAGTTATCGATTAATTGAGAGAGGAGGCAAAGACAAGTGAGTAGACTTGGAGATTTATATAAGAATGAGATCATGGATGCCATGACTAAGAAATTTGGATATAAAAATGTAATGGAAGTGCCAAAACTCGAAAAAATCGTTGTAAACATGGGTGTTGGTGAAGCGAAAGAAAATGCTAAGGTTCTGGATGCCGCTATCGCAGATATGGAGCTGATCACAGGACAGAAAGCTGTTACTACAAAAGCTAAGAAATCCGTAGCGAACTTCAAATTAAGAGAAGGTATGGCAATTGGATGTAAAACAACACTTCGTGGAGACAAGATGTATGAGTTCGCAGATCGTCTGATCAACCTGGCACTGCCACGAGTACGTGACTTCAGAGGAGTTAATCCTAATGCATTTGACGGCAGAGGAAACTATGCTTTAGGAATTAAAGAGCAGTTGATCTTCCCAGAAGTTGAGTATGATAAGATTGATAAAGTAAGAGGTATGGATATCATATTCGTAACTACTGCTAAGACAGATGAAGAAGCTCGTGAATTATTGACATTATTCAATATGCCATTCGCTAAATAATTAGGAGGTAGAGTATTCATGGCTAAAACAGCAATGAAAATCAAACAGCAGCGCAAACAGAAATTCTCCACAAGAGAGTACAATCGCTGCAGAATCTGTGGTCGTCCACATGCTTACTTGAGAAAATACGGAATCTGCAGAATCTGTTTCCGTGAATTAGCATATAAAGGACAAATTCCTGGCGTTAAAAAGGCCAGCTGGTAGGCTGAAAGCAACTTAGTGAAATCAAGCCGAAGGCGCAGATTGAACTTAGTGCGAAGCCCATCCTGAACCTTAATGATGCATTGAACACTTAGTGAAACGCAGTTGAACTTAGTGTGAAAGCAGATACTCCGAACAGAGTGAGGATGTATCTTCGTATGCCGAATTTAGTTGAAGGATGATTAAAAACACTGAATAAGTAATAATGGAGGTAAACATTCATGACTATGAGCGATCCTATTGCAGATATGCTTACAAGAATCCGTAATGCAAATACTGCAAAACATGATACAGTAGATGTACCTGCTTCTAAAATGAAAATTGCTATTGCCAACATTCTTGTGGATGAAGGCTATATCGCAAAATATGATTTAGTAGAAGATGGAAGCTTTAAGACAATCCATATCACATTAAAATATGGTGAAGATAAAAATCAGAAAATCATCACAGGCTTAAAGAGAATCTCAAAACCAGGTCTTCGTGTATACGCAGGTAAGGACGAGCTTCCTAAAGTTCTTGGTGGACTGGGAATCGCAATTCTTTCCACAAATAAAGGTGTAATCACTGACAAAGAAGCCCGCAAAGAGCAGGTTGGTGGAGAGGTATTAGCATTTGTTTGGTAGTCTTTGGCCTGCCAAACATGCTGTCAAGCATTCAACACAAATTGTGTAGAATAACATAAATAATAGGTTAAGATACCTGAAGAAACTGAAAACAGAAGGGAACCACATAAGCGTCCCTTCCGAGAATTTAAGTTAAGGAGGAAATTTGGTATGTCACGAATTGGAAGACTGCCTATCGCTGTTCCTGCTGGTGTAGAAGTTAAGATCGCAGAGAACAACGTAGTGACCGTTAAAGGTCCTAAGGGAACACTGGAAAAAGCGTTACCTGTTGAAATGGAAATTAAATTAGAAGATGGACACATTGTTGTTACTAGACCAAATGATCTGAAGAAAATGAAATCTTTGCACGGTTTAACCAGAAGCTTACTGAATAACATGGTTATAGGTGTAAGCGAAGGATATAAGAAAGTTCTGGAAGTTAACGGTGTTGGTTATAAATGTGCAAAACAGGGCAAGAAATTAGTGCTGAACCTGGGATATTCTCATCCGGTAGAGATGGAAGATCCGGAAGGGTTGGAAGCAAAAGTAGATGGTAACAAAATTACTGTCGAAGGTATTGATAAAGAAAAAGTTGGCCAATACGCTGCTGAAATCAGAGACAAGAGAAGACCTGAGCCATACAAAGGCAAAGGTATTAAGTATGCTGATGAAGTTATCAGACGTAAAGTTGGTAAGACTGGTAAGAAATAATTAAGGAGAGTGTGAAAATGATTAAAAAAGTATCAAGAGCGGATGTTCGCCAGAAAAAGCATAGAAGATTACGTAATCGTCTAAGCGGAACAGCTCAGACTCCACGTTTGGCTGTATTTAGAAGCAACAACCACATGTATGCACAGATCATTGATGACACCGTTGGACACACTTTAGTATCAGCTTCTACTCTTCAGGCAGAGGTGAAAGAAGGATTAGAGCATACCAACGATGTAGCTGCAGCTACAAAATTAGGAACTGTCATCGGTAAAAGAGCAATCGAAGCTGGTATTAAAGAAGTAGTCTTTGATAGAGGCGGATTTATATATCACGGTAAAATCCAGGCATTAGCAGATGCAGCTAGAGAAGCCGGATTAGATTTCTAATAAGGGAGGGAAGCATACACATGAGACGTAATCTTATTGATGCTAGTCAGTTAGAGTTAGAAGATAAAGTAGTGTCAATCAAACGTGTAACCAAGGTTGTTAAAGGTGGTCGTAACATGCGATTTACAGCTTTAGTAGTTGTAGGTGACGGCAACGGACACGTTGGTGCAGGTTTGGGCAAAGCGGCTGAAATTCCGGAAGCTATCCGCAAAGGAAAAGAAGACGCTATGAAAAAGTTAGTTACTGTTGCAAGAGATGAGAACGGCAGTATTACACACGATTTCGTGGGTAAATTCGGAAGTGCTGAAATGCTTCTGAAGAAAGCTCCGGAAGGTACTGGAGTTATCGCAGGTGGCCCTGCCCGTGCCGTAATCGAGTTAGCAGGAATCAAAAACATCCGTACAAAATGTATGGGATCCAGAAATAAGCAGAATGTAGTGCTTGCTACAATCGCAGGTTTAAGTCAGCTAAAGACTCCTGAAGAAGTAGCTAAACTTCGCGGAAAATCTGTTGAAGAGATTCTGGGTTAAGGAGGACTGAAAAATGGCAGAGAAATTAAAAGTTACTTTAGTAAAATCAACAATCGGTGCCATTCCTAAACATAAAAAAACAGCAGAAGCATTGGGACTTCGTAAACTGAACAAAACAGTTGAGATGCCTGACAACGCTGCAGTTCGTGGAATGGTAAAACAGATTCAGCATTTAGTAAAAGTTGAAGAAATCTAATCATTGAATAAAGGAGGTGCCAAAGATGGAGTTATCAAACTTAAGACCTGCTGAAGGTTCTAAGCACAGCAATAATTTCAGAAGAGGCCGTGGTCATGCTTCCGGTAACGGAAAGACAGCCGGTAAAGGACACAAGGGTCAGTTAGCTCGTTCCGGAGCTAAGAAAGCAGGCTTCGAAGGTGGACAGATGCCTTTATACCGCAGACTCCCAAAACGTGGATTCAAATGCAGAAATTCTAAAGACATCGTAGCTATCAACGTAAGTGAGCTTGAAAGATATGAAGATGGTACAGAAGTAACAGTTGAGAAGCTGTTAGAGACTGGTGCCATCACAAATGCCGGAGACGGTGTTAAGATTTTAGGAAACGGAGAACTCACAAAAAAACTTACTGTGAAAGTAAACGCATTTAGTGAGACCGCTAAAGCAAAGATTGAAGCTGTAGGTGGAACAGTAGAGGTGATTTAATGCTAGAAAGCGTAAGGAATGTATTTCGTGTCAAAGATCTGCGCAAAAGACTGTTCTACATCCTGCTGATGATAGTTGTGGTCCGTCTCGGATCACAGCTTCCCGTTCCGGGAACAAACAGCGAATACTTTAAAGAGTGGTTTGCCAGTCAGACTGGAGATGCATTCAATTTTTTTGATGCGTTTACAGGCGGATCTTTTGAACAATTCTCAATATTTGCACTGAACATTACGCCATACATTACATCATCCATCATTATGCAGTTGCTTACCATAGCAATTCCAAAATTAGAGGAAATGCAGCGTGATGGAGAGGACGGAAGAAAAAAAATTGCTTCTATTACACGTTATGTAACAGTAGCACTTTCACTCGTTGAAGGTATTGCCATGGCAATCGGATTTGGACGTCAGGGATTGATTCCTGTATTGTCACCTTCATCTGATTCCAGCGCATTTGAAAAATTCTTCGCGGCACTGGTGGTTGTAGCCTGCCTGACAGCAGGATCTGCAATGCTGATGTGGATTGGTGAGCGTATCACCGAAAACGGTGTGGGAAATGGTATTTCCATTGTGTTGACCATTAACATCGTATCCAGAATGCCAAGTGATTTTACGGCCCTTTATGAAAGCTTTGTAAAAGGCAAAACAATTGCGAAAGGTACTCTTTCTGGACTCATCATCGCAGCAATCGTACTTGCAGTGGTAGTTTTCGTTCTCATTTTAAATGGTGCAGAGAGAAGAATTCCTGTACAGTATTCCAAGAAGATGCAGGGACGGAAAATGGTTGGCGGACAGTCCACACATATTCCGTTGAAGGTGAATACCGCTGGTGTAATCCCTATTATCTTTGCTTCTTCAATCATGTCCTTCCCGGCAGTTATCGCGACATTTGCCGGAAAAGGCAATGGAACAGGCATTGGAAGTGAAATCTTGAAATTCCTCTCTTCAAATAACTGGTGTAATCCCAGTCAGCCGGTGTATACCGTTGGTCTGGTGATTTATATCGTATTGGTTATTTTCTTCGCTTACTTCTATACATCTATTACTTTCAATCCGCTGGAAGTGGCAGATAATATGAAGAAGCAGGGTGGATTTATTCCAGGTGTCAGACCTGGAAAGCCAACTTCAGAATATTTAACCAAGATTTTAAATTATATCATTTTTATTGGAGCAGCAGGATTGATTATCGTAGCGGTGATTCCATTCTTCTTCAATGGTGTATTTGGAGCTAATGTATCCTTTGGAGGAACATCCATTATCATCGTTGTAGGTGTGGTACTGGATACAATCAAGCAGATTGAATCCAGAATGCTGGTACGTAATTACAAAGGATTTTTAAATGACTAATATACAAAGGGACGTAAGCTTTGCTGCGTCCCTATCATGGATTACGGAGATTTTTAATATTGTGGGAGTGGGAAGCATAGAGCAATCCGTAGATATCATAATATATAGAAGTCAAAGAATCAGTTTCTATAATCTTATGGAGGAGGTACAAATATGCAGTTAATCATGTTAGGAGCACCCGGAGCAGGAAAAGGAACTCAGGCTAAGAAAATCGCAGAGAAATATAACATTCCTCACATCTCTACAGGAGATATTTTCCGTGCCAATATCAAAAACGGTACAGAGCTGGGTAAAAAGGCTAAAACTTATATGGATCAGGGGCTTTTAGTACCCGATGAATTAGTTGTAGACTTAGTAGCCGACAGACTTCAGCAGGAAGATGCCAAAGCCGGTTATGTTTTAGATGGTTTTCCACGCACCATTCCTCAGGCAGAGAGTCTGGACGCAGCTTTGGCAAAAATGGGAACCAAGATCGATTATGCAATTGATGTGGAAGTTCCGGACGAGAACATCATAAACCGTATGTCTGGTCGTCGTGCCTGTGTAAAATGCGGTGCTACATATCATCTGGAGTATGCTAAGCCAAAGGCTGACGGTGTATGTGATATGTGCGGTGAGAGCCTGATTCTTCGTGATGATGACCAGCCGGAGACAGTAAAGAAGAGACTGGGGGTATATCATGACCAGACACAGCCGCTGATCGACTACTATTCAGGACAGAATGTATTGAAAGAAGTAGACGGCACCAAAGACATGAACGAAGTCTTTGCAGATATCGTCGCTATCTTAGGAGAGTAATGTAATATGTCAGTATCTGTAAAATCACCACGGGAAATCGAGAAAATGAGAAAAGCGGGACATCTGCTTGAGCAGGTTCACAATGAGCTTGCCAAGATTATCCGTCCCGGAATATCCACATGGGAGATTGATAAAGAGGGAGAGAAAATCATCAGGGGGATGGGCTGCATCCCCAACTTCCTAAACTATAATGGCTTTCCGGCGTCTTTTTGTACCAGTATCAACGATGAAGTGGTACACGGTATTCCATCTAAAAAGAGAATTCTCAAGGAAGGTGACATCATCAGTCTGGATGCAGGATTGATTTACGAAGGGTATCATTCTGATGCTGCCCGTACCTATGGAGTGGGAGAGATTTCCCCGGAAGCAAAGCAACTGATTGAAGTGACAAGACAATCCTTCTTCGAGGGAATAAAATACGCAAGAGCGGGACACCATCTTCATGAAATCTCCGCAGCCATCGGTGCTTACGCCGAGAGATTTGGTTACGGTGTAGTGAGAGATCTGGTTGGTCACGGAATTGGAACAAGTCTTCACGAAGATCCGCAGATTCCCAATTTCGCCCAGAAGCGCAGAGGAATTCGTCTTCAGCCAGGTATGACTCTGGCCATTGAGCCAATGATCAACATCGGACGTGCCGATGTGTACTGGGAAGATGACGACTGGACTGTTGTAACAGAGGACGGAAGCCTGTCAGCACATTATGAGAATACTGTTCTCATCACAGACGGGGAACCGGAGCTTTTAACTTTGACTAAGTAAAGAGATATAATAAGGAGGATACTATGTCAAAAGCAGATTCAATAGAGGTAGAAGGTACTGTTCTGGAGAAGTTACCAAATGCCATGTTTAAAGTGGAACTGGAAAATAAGCATGTGGTTCTTGCCCATATCAGCGGCAAGCTTCGCATGAATTTCATCAGAATTTTACCTGGCGATAAAGTAACAATTGAATTGTCTCCCTATGATTTAAGTAAGGGAAGAATTATTTGGAGAGATAAATAAAAAAGAAAAAAGGCTTGCATTATCAAAAGTTTGATGTTATACTATACATCGAACTTTTGTGCATGGCACATTTAACTGCACGTATGTGCGTCCAAAAATGGAAGGAGGATTTCCGGTGAAAGTAAGATCATCTGTAAAACCGATTTGCGAGAAATGCAAGGTTATTAGAAGAAAAGGAAGCATCAGAGTAATCTGTGAAAATCCTAAGCACAAACAGCGTCAGGGTTGATATTCCGTCAATATCAAGGCAACTGTTTGTATCATTTTGTGCGGCTGCAGTACGAACCACCAGGCGGTGTTGTTCGACTGTTAAAATAAACATACCAAATTAAATCCGCCTAATACCGGAGCAATTCGGAAAGGTCGTTACAGACGGCTGGGTGTGAAACACCCCAATTAGGAAACTATTAACAACAGAAAGGTGATAAGACTCGTCCCATTTCACCGTACGAAAGTACGTGACGCTGGTTATCACAATTCTAAAGTAGAAAATGGAGGAAATATTACATGGCTCGTTTAGCTGGTGTAGACTTACCAAGAGACAAACGTGTAGAAATTGGTCTGACATACATTTATGGTATCGGAAGAGCAAGCGCTACTAAAATTTTAGCAGAGGCAGGAATCAATCCTGATACTCGTTGCAGAGATTTAACTAACGAAGAAGTAGATAAGATCCGTGAAGTTATGGATGCAGGTTATATCGTAGAAGGTGATTTACGTAGAGAGATTGCTCTGAACATCAAGAGACTTCAGGAAATTGGATGCTACCGTGGAATCCGTCATAGAAAAGGACTTCCTGTTCGTGGTCAGAAGACTAAGACAAATGCAAGAACAAGAAAAGGTCCTAAGAGAACCGTAGCTAATAAGAAAAAGTAAACAATAAATTCGATTAAAGGGAAAGTGTAGGTTAGTTTTAAAATGGCAAAAGTGACTAAGAAAACGACAGGTAAACGTCGTGTCAAGAAAAACGTTGAACGCGGACAGGCACATATTCAGTCATCTTTCAATAACACAATTGTGACAATCACAGATACTGAAGGAAACGCTCTTTCATGGGCAAGTGCTGGTGGTCTTGGATTTAGAGGTTCAAAGAAATCTACTCCTTATGCAGCTCAGATGGCAGCAGAGACAGCTACTAAAGCAGCATTAGTACATGGTTTGAAAACTGTAGACGTATTTGTAAAAGGTCCTGGTTCAGGAAGAGAAGCTGCAATCCGTGCGCTTCAGGCTTGTGGATTAAATGTAACAAGTATCAGAGACGTAACTCCAGTACCACACAACGGATGCCGTCCACCAAAACGTAGAAGAGTCTGATTAATATGATACCAGGGGCAAAAGCATGAGTTTGGGACCCGTAAAACACGGGAATGCAGCCCGAATAGGGCAGAGTTGGAATGTGTTTAGGATTGTGGGAGCACAGAGTGCGGAGCAACCCTCAGTATCAAACAGTATATAACGCTTGTAACCGATATATTTAGGAGGTATAGTGCAAAATGGCAGTAAATAGAGTGCCTGTTCTGAAAAGATGCAGATCTTTAGATTTAGATCCTGTATATTTAGGAATTGATAAGAAATCAACAAGACAGTTAAGACGTGCCAACAGAAAGATGTCTGAGTACGGTCTTCAGTTAAGAGAGAAACAGAAAGCTAAATTCATCTATGGTGTATTAGAGAAACCTTTCAGAAACTACTATAAGAAAGCAGATAAAATGCAGGGTATGACAGGTGAGAACCTGATGGCTATGCTGGAAACCCGTCTTGATAACGTAGTATTCCGTCTTGGTTTCGCAAGAACAAGAAAAGAAGCAAGACAGATCGTTGACCACAAGCATGTACTGGTAAACGGCAAACAGGTAAACATTCCTTCTTATCTTGTAAGTGCTGGAGATGTAATCGAGATCAAAGAGAGCAAAAAAGGTTCTCAGAGATATAAAGACGTTCTGGAAGTAACAGGCGGAAGACTTGTTCCAGAATGGTTAGATGTTGATCAGGATGCCTTAAGAGGTACTGTAAAAGAGATCCCAAGCCGTGACGCCATTGACGTTCCGGTTAACGAGATGCTCATCGTCGAGTTGTATTCTAAATAATAACATAACGTTGTGATTGGAATATGAGTTGATGAAAAGGAGGAACCTGAATGTTTGATTTTAACAAACCTAAAATTGAAATAACGGAAATTTCCGAAGATAAGAAATATGGTAGATTCGTCGTAGAGCCTTTGGAAAGAGGATACGGTACTACATTAGGTAACTCTCTTAGAAGAATTATGCTGTCATCTTTGCCTGGAGCTGCAGTCAGCCAGGTGAAGATTGACGGTGTGTTACACGAATTCAGTTCCATTCCGGGAGTGAAGGAAGATGTAACAGAGATTATCATGAACTTAAAGAGTCTGGCCATCAAAAACAACAGCATGGACAGCGAGCCGAAAGTGGCGTACATCGAATGCGAAGGTAAAGGCGTAGTGACTGCTGGAGACATCCAGGCTGACCAGGATATCGAGATTATGAATCCGGATCAGGTGATTGCTACCTTAAACGGCGGAAATGACTGCCGACTCAGCATGGAGTTGACTATCACAAAGGGCCGCGGCTATGTTGGTGCAGACAAGGGTAAGACAGAAGACATGCCGATTGGAGTGATTGCAGTAGATGCTATCTACACACCGGTAGAGCGTGTAAACCTGACTGTAGAAAATACCCGTGTAGGCCAGATTACTGATTTTGATAAATTGACTCTGGATGTATGGACCAACGGAACATTAGATCCGGACGAAGCAGTCAGCCTGGCAGCGAAGGTATTGAGCGAGCACTTAAGCCTGTTCATTGACTTATCGGAGAATGCCAAGACGGCAGAGGTCATGATTGAGAAAGAAGACAACGAGAAGGAGAAAGTTCTCGAGATGAGTATTGATGAGCTGGAATTATCCGTTCGTTCTTACAACTGTCTGAAGAGAGCCGGTATCAATACCGTTGAAGAATTATGTAACAGAACTTCCGACGACATGATGAAGGTTCGTAACTTGGGACGCAAATCATTGGAAGAGGTTCTTGCGAAACTCAAAGAACTTGGCTTACAATTACAGCCAACAGAAGAATAGTAGTGGACCGCTAGGCAGATATCGGTAAGACCAGAAGAGCACGGTATTCTGTTTCCACAGATGGAGGATTTAAAAATGGCGAAATATAGAAAATTAGGCAGAACATCAGATCAGAGAAAGGCTCTGCTGAGAAACCAGGTAACCAATCTGTTATATCATGGCAGAATCGTTACAACAGAGACAAAAGCAAAAGAAGTTCGTAAAATTGCTGAAGGCTTAATTGCTATGGCAGTTCGCGAGAAAGACAACTATGAGACAGTAACGGTTACTGCTAAGGTTGCTCGCAAAAATGCAGAAGGCAAGAGAGAGAAACAGGTTGTAGACGGTAAGAAAGTTACTGTATATGACGAAGTTCAGAAAGAAATCAAGAAGGATATGCCTTCCAGACTTCATGCAAGAAGACAGATGGCTAAGGTTCTCTACCCTGTAACAGAGGTACCTGCAAAAGCTGCTGGAAAGAAGAAAAACACAAAAGAGATTAACATGACAGATAAGCTCTTTGACGAAATCGCTCCAAAATACGCAGACCGCAACGGTGGTTACACAAGAATCATCAAAATCGGACCTCGTAAGGGCGACGCAGCAATGGAAGTTGTTCTGGAGTTAGTTTAATAGGGACGATTGAAAGACACGGTGCAAAACCGTGTCTTTTTTTGTGTGACAAGCATGCGTAAAAAGGTCAACCGGACCTTTTTAAACACGCTCCAGATTTTAGATTTTATTTTTAACTTGTTTTTCTAATTAATGCTTCAATTCAAAGAACTCATAAATGGTCTTCACCACATATGCCAGATTTTTTTCGCTTATACCATAATACAGTGGCAGCCGGACCAGACGCTCGCTTTCTCTGGTGGTATACACATCTTCTCCATGAAATCTGCCGAATTTCTTGCCAGCAGGAGAGATGTGGAGAGGAATATAATGGAACACTGCCATAATTCCCTTCTCACTCAGGTAAGAGATAAACCAGCTTCGAGTTTCCAGATCCTTTAATTTCAGATAGAACATATGAGCGTTGTGCTGTGCGTAGTCTGGAATGGTGGGAAGTTCCACCTTGCCGCTGTCTGCCAATGGTTTTAGATGCTTATAATAGTAATTCCAGGTATTCATCCGGTCATCCTGGATGGTCTTACAGGACTCCAGCTGAGCCCACAGATAAGCCGCATTCATGTCGCTGGGCAGATAGGAGGAACCGTAGCCCACCCAGGTATATTTGTCAATCTGTCCCCGGAAAAATTTACTTCGGTTGGTGCCCTTTTCGCGGATGATCTCTGCTTTCTCCTGGTAAGCTGTATCCTGGAACATCAGCGCACCGCCTTCGCCCATGGTCAGATTCTTTGTCTCATGGAAGCTGAGACATCCAAAATCTCCAATAGTACCAAGAGGGATTCCCTTGTAATAAGCATCAAAGCCCTGTGCTGCATCCTCCACTACTTTGAGATTGTATTTTTTTGCCAGCGCGTTGATGGAATCCATGTCACATCCCACCCCGGCGTAATGTACAGGAACGATGGCCCTGGTTCTTTCTGTGATGGCAGCTTCGATTAAATTCTCATTGATATTCATAGTGTCGGGACGGATGTCTACAAATACGATTTTGGCTCCTCTCTGGACAAAGGCGTCCGCTGTGGAGACAAAAGTATAAGAAGGCATAATGACTTCATCGCCTTTCTGGATATCTGCCAGTATAGCGGCCATCTCCAACGCATGGGTACAGGATGTGGTCAGAAAAACTTGGTTTACGCGAAATTGCTCCTTCATCCAATCGCTGCATTTTTTGGTAAAAGTTCCGTCTCCACAGAGCTTGCGCTTCTCAATGGCCTGTCGTATGTATGTTTCCTCTGTGCCCACATAAGGGGCAATGTTAAAATCTATCATATTGCTATTATAGCAACATACCAGTTAAATTGCAAACCAAACTATGAGGCTTATGTTTAAGTCTCAGATAGAAAATATATGTTGATTTTCCAATGCTTTCTAGGTATAATAAAACGTAACATAAAATTAACAAAAATGAAATAATATCCAAAAAATGGGAATAAATGTATTATCAGTAAATTTATGCTTTATGTGGATAGGATTTCGGAACAAAACATGGGAGGAAGTAATGAAAAAAACAGAGAGGAGTAGAGGCAGAACGAGAATCTTAAGCTTTCTTTTGGCTTTGGTGATGATTTTCGGGTGTATGGCTGTACCGACAGAGGAAGTACAGGCTGCCTCCAAAACATGGAACAAAGTAAACGGAGTATGCTATAACGGCAAAGGTGTTAAGATACCGGGAGCCATCACAAGAGGAATCGATGTATCCTCCTGGCAGGGATCCATCAATTGGACAAAGGTGGCTGGCGCAGGGATTGATTTTGCATTTATCCGTGTGGGACATTCTTATGGAACCACGCTGACTGCGGACAGTTATCTGGCAAAGAATCTGTCTGGTGCCAATGCGGCTGGAATACCTGTTGGTGTTTATTACTATAGCGGCGCCAAAACCACGGCTCAGGCTAAGAAAGAGGCAGAATATGTCATTGAAAAGATTCAGGGCTATAAGATTTCCTATCCGGTTGTCTTTGATTTGGAATCCAGTACACTCATCAGCGGTTTGACAAATGCACAGCGTGCAAATCTGGCTGTGGCATTCTGTGATGTGGTGGAGAAAGCAGGATATTATCCGATGCTTTACTGCAATACATATTGGTATAACACTTATATTGATAAGACAAAGGTGGCCGGTCTTGATAAATGGATGGCAGCCTACGGTGACAGCAAGACAAGCCTGGGAATCAGCGCTGCCCACACCATCTGGCAGGCCACAGACGGCAGCAAAGCCAACGGTTTGACATCCACAGCAGGTTTGATTGCCGGAATCCCCACAAGTAATACGGTGGATATCGATTTTGGCTATGTGGACTACACTAAGAAGATCGCACCGAGAACCTATAAGAAATCATCATCTACAGATGTGGCTGTTTCTGATATTAAGGAAAGTGGGCGGAAAGGATGGTATACCACAAAATACGGCTACACCTATTATTATAAAAACGGACAGAAATGTACCGGATGGCAGACCATCAGTGGGCGTAGATATTACTTCAGCAAGGCTGGCCGTATGCAGATCGGTATGAAAAAGATTGGCGGCAAAAGCTATTATTTCAGTCAGAAGAAGACGAGCAAGAATCCCAAGGGAGCCATGGTGACAGGCTGGTACACCACTTCCAGCGGCAATAAATACTATTTCCGCACATCCGGTTCTGCCAAGGGAGCGATGTATCAGAATCATTGGATCACCTACAACGGACACAAATATTTCTTTAAGAGCAACGGTGTTATGAAGACTGGATGGCAGGATTGGAAGGGCAGCCGCTACTACCTGAGATCAAAGGAAGAACCCATCGGTTCCATGATGGTGGGAAGCTGGCTGAAGTACAACGGTAAGTATTACTATCTGAAGGCAAAGACTGGAAAGATGGCGCGCAACACTACGCTGACCATAAACGGAAAGAAATACAAATTTGACAACAACGGTGTATACTATAAGTAAGAGGGATGAGGTAAAATGAAAAGTTGGAAAAAGAAAGGAGCATTTTTGCTGGCACTGGCGGTTATGATTGCCTCCCTGCCGGTAATGCCTGCCCGGAAAGTGCAGGCGGCAACAGGAAAATATGTGGTAGTTCTGGACCCGGGACACGGCGGAGGAGAGACTGGAGCCTGGGGAAAACATGGAGGAGTCACCTATAAGGAAGAGGAGATTAACTGGAAGATTACCCAGTACACCAAGCAGGCACTCAGTGCCTATGACAACATCCAGGTGTATGTGACAAGAACGCAGAATCAGAGATTGAGTATCTCCGGACGTGTCAGCATGGCGTCTCTATATAATCCGGATTTGCTGGTGAGTCAGCATATCAATTCAGCATCCAGTTCCAGTGCCCATGGAGCATCGGTGATGATATCCAAAGGAACTTATCGTCCAAAGCTTCATCAGGCGGAGAAGAAATTCGGAACTTATGTGATGAATGAACTGGGAAAGCTGGGAATTTACAAACGTTTTCCAGAGACAGGCGGCATGGAGTACCGAATGACAGAAAATAACAGCAAATACCCAAACGGTCAGCCCAGAGATTACTATGGAATTGTGGCACAGAGTGTGGAGCACAATTTCCCAGGTGTGATTATCGAGCATGCCTTTATCAGTAACTACAGTGATGTGATGAATTTCTTAAGTACCGATGCCAAGTTAAAGAAATTGGGACAGGCGGATGCCAGAGCAATTGTAAAATATTTCAGTACAGCAGGAGATGTCCCTGTGGTAACGTCACCTGGCTGGGAGAAGATTGGCTCCGACTGGTATTACAGAAAAGCGGACGGCACCTACGCCAAAGGCTGGCTGAATCTGAATAATAAGAAATATTATCTGAAACCTTCGGGAGCCAGAGCGGTAGGGTGGAAAAAGCTGGGAGCATGGCGATACTTCAACAGCGACGGCGTGATGCAGACTGGATGGCTGGCAGAGGGCAAATATCGTTTCTATTTGGATTCCAACGGCAAGCGGCTGGAAGGATTGTATAAAATTAACAGTAAGATTTACTATTTTGCACCAAAAGCTGACGGAACCTATCGCCAAGGAGCAAGAGTATCCGGCTGGCACAAAGTGGGAGGATATTATTACTATTTCACTTATCAGGGAGCCAAGACCGGATGGAATAAGATTGGGGGTAACTGGTATTACATGACCAAGACCGGTAAGATGAAGACTGGTTGGTTGGAGCTGAACGGAAAGCATTATTATATGTATTCCATGAAGAATACCAAGAGAGGGCAGAGACTCAGCAATACAACGGCGACCATTAAAGGCAAAAAATATCACTTTAATGCCAATGGCGTGTGCACCAATTATCATTAAACGTCTAAATATTTGCAGATAGAAACGTTACTGTTCACGTACCATTGTCCCGCCAGGCGTTTTGAGGCTGATGACGCCAAAATCCCGAGACATGCAGCGCGAAATGATGCAATATGCATCATTTCTGTGCATCGCGCAGCGTGTTGCTGGGAACGGAGTGAACAGTAACATAGAAACTGTAATAATTGACAAGAATTTGATTCTTAGTTGGAATCTTCTGCATATAGTGATTTAATATATAAGAGCGTGGTAGAAAATACTTTCCGCCACGCTCTTATACTATAACTGTGTACTATCAAGGAGGAGATTTCCCGGTAATTATCCGGGCAGGGGAATAGTTACACAAATCTGTTGATACGGGAAAAGGAGGATTTACTATGAGAGGCGAGCAGAAGAAAATTTATTCCAAATACGATGAAAAAATTGTTCTGAAAGTAATACCGGGACATTTTGCAACTTCGCAGTCACATATCACCCATTATCTGGATATGACCACCATGAAAACGCGTTGTTCAGAAGCTGCCAGAGTGGCAAAGGCTCTCGCAGTAAAATATGAGATTTCCACTCCTGTTGATACGATTGTGTGTCTGGATGGACTGGAAGTGATAGGAGCGTTTCTGGCAGAGAATCTGGCAAAAGCAGGCGTGCTGTCCATGAATGCCCATAAAACCATTTATGTGGTACCTGCCGAATTTAATTCCGGCGGCCAGATGTTGTTTCGGGATAATCTGAAGCCAATGATTAAGGGGAAAAATGTGGTTGTACTGATTGGTTCCATTACAACAGGAGCTACCTTGCATAAGGCAATTGAGAGTATTGTCTATTACGGCGGTGACATCAGCGGAATTTCGGCTGTGTTCAGTGCAGTAAGCAAAGTTGCCGGAATGGAGATCAATTCCATTTATTCTAAAAATGATATCCCCGATTATGAAAGTTATAAGGCTGGAAAATGCCCGGCGTGTCAGAGAAAAGAACGGATTGACGCCATGGTAAACAGCTATGGATATTCCCAACTGTAAAATCTGACAGTATTTCATAAATGTGAAAAAAATGTTAAAAACTTGTAATAGATGCATTTTTCGTATATAATGGGCATACGAATGAAAAATGGTACCAATGGAGGTTACTGAATGTTGAAAAGACTAAAAATAATGCTGACCGTTGGTTGTATTGTGTTGTGTACTGCCAATGTTCCGGTATACGCAGCCAGTTTAGAAGACAGTATGCTAAAGCCGCCTTCCTCTCAGACAGAGAAGACGGATGACGATACGAAACAGGCATCCTCATTTTCCGCCGGAACAGGAACTATCACTACAGCTATTGAGCTGGTGGATTTGGGGCAGGCGGAGCGAATTCAGCGCATCGGCGAGATGTGTCAGGAAGACTACGAGAGAACGGGTGTACTGGCAAGTGTCAGCGCAGCTCAGTGTATTCTGGAATCTGGTTATCTTACCACAGAGCTTGCCACCGAGGCCAATAATTGTTTTGGAATGAAGGCTTCTTTATCAGGCAATGACTGGGAGAACAGTACCTGGGATGGAGAATCTCTCTATACTAAGCAGACAGGAGAGGAGTACGGCGGCCAGGATGTGACGATTGTAGCAGATTTCAGACAGTACGATTGTATTGAAGATTCTGTGGCAGATCATTCCGCATATCTGCTGGGTGCCACTGTGGATGGGGGAGGACTGCGCTACGCAGGACTGGAAGGTGAGACAGATTACCGAAAGGCAATTGAAATCATCAAGAATGGCGGATATGCCACAGACAGTTCCTATGTAGATAAGGTTTGCAGCATCATTGAGCGTTATGATCTGACCAGATTTGACGAATTACATACTGAATACGCTGCAGAGAATAACAATACCGCTGAGAAAGACAACAAAAAGGATAACAAGGCAGAAAATAAAATAGAGCAGTCGGACCTGAAGGCAGCATCCACCGATGCAGGGCAGGAAGTATACCGGGTGCGAAAGACCTGGGAAGATGCTTCCAGCCAGCTGGGAGCTTTCCGGAGCCTGGAAAATGCCCGGGAAGTCTGCAAAGAAGGTTATCACGTTTTTGACAGCCAAGGAAACATGGTATAAGCCGGACAATAACAGAATACATGAATCACAGAACATAATCAGAGCTGTTGGGAGAAATCCCGGCGGCTCTTTTGGTAGTGGGAAATCTATAAAATCTTATAAAAGCTATTGACCTTTCGAGCAAAAGGTGCTACATTATATATAAAGTTCAGTGAATAAACTAATTGGGAGGAATTCAAATGGTAATCCAGAAAGTGACAGACGCATCATTTCAAAAATACGGCAAAGTGATTCAGGGGCTGCCCGCTGCTGATATTATTGCCGCTATGGCATCCACACCAGTGCCGGAGGATGTCATCTATGTAGCTTCCGTGCCGGAGCTGGAAGCCTGTGACAGTGCCGGGGATATTGCATACAGTCTGTATGGTGGAATGCCCATTCAGATTGGCTACTGCAATGGCCATAACAAGTACTTAAATGCATTAGAGTATCACAGAGATTCTGAGATCAATATTGCAGTGAAGGATCTGGTACTGCTTTTGGGACAGGAGCAGGATATCCAAGCAGATCACACCTACGATACATCTAAGGTAGAAGCATTTTTGGTTCCGGCAGGAACTGTTATTGAAGTCTATGCAACAACACTGCATTATGCGCCATGTCACGTCAATGAAGATGGGTTCCAGTGTGTAGTAGTATTGCCGAAGGGAACCAACACAGACATTCGGAAGGAAGAAGGCATAACTTTGGAAGATAAGCTGCTGTTTGCCCGAAACAAATGGCTCATCGCCCATGAAGACGCTAAAGTTGACGGAGCATTCAACGGACTGAAAGGTGAAAACCTACACATTTAATGAAATAAAACATAATTAAAGGACATATATCTGTCTCTTATACACATCTGACGCTGCCGACGAAGCTAGAAGTGTA
>CAMQZX010000015.1 GCA_947039785.1 uncultured Lachnospiraceae bacterium
TTCCTTTAGGATATAAAGCGGCTCTTTGAATGTTCCCGGATTTCTGCCGCAGGTTACCAAATCAGTCTTGTGTTTCAGCCTGTAAAATGCACGGAATATGGGCAGCTCAAAGCCAAGATCGCCTGCTCTTCTTCCTTTTACATACGCATCCCATTCATCTGATAAATGCAAGCACTCCCAAATTTGGTTGGTGGTCATACCGGGCTGATCCTTTAGCCCTTTCTTCAATTCCTCTTCCGCGGTCAGGTCGCTTGGGCTGCTCGCCGCCGCTAACCAGCTTTCATCCGAAGTTCCCCATCTTACAACATCCTTTAGTGCGGCACGATAAATTGCAAATTCATTAGTTGGAACAAAAAACATATTGCGCTTGAAAGCAAATGCTTCCATAATTCTAAACTCTTTATACGCTTCAGCATCCAAATCCTCGACAGCAAAGTCCTTTTTTCTGTTCCAAAGCATCATATAAAGGAAAGTTCAACAAATTCATCTGAAAATTACCGATTGTGATTTGATGTTGTTTAAGGGTAATATTAGCTGTTATATTTTATTATTAAAATTTATGCTAACATTTGATTTTACGGCGTTTTCAAGCTGTGGGGGCACAAAATACGCCTCTGTTGCATCAAGCACCTCTTTTCAGCAAAAACGCGTCAACATTGTATGACAAAACGCCACAATTCATAAGAATTATGGCGTTTTGTCTGTCTTTATGTGTCATTCTTTGTTTTTTAATTCAGCTCAATCAAAATTTGCCCGCTTTACTGGCTTCCTCAATCGAGACGTGAAACCTTGAGAATACGTTATTTAGAGATAAAAAATGTAGGAATACTCACGAAGTAAACGACGCCTCCCTACTTCCCGATACGACCTACCGCTCTTTATTGCGTCCGGTCTTTTTCTCCAAATTATAATTTGCTGCCACACCAATGACACAAGATGCAATCAGCGCAAAAGCAATAAACGCCAGCCCTCCGTACTCAAACAGAATGGCCAGCGCTATTACCAGAACCGATATGAAAATCAGATACAGCAGCAAAACCCACAGGCAGCCTTTTATCATTTTCCTTCTGCCTTGTTGTACTTCGCCGCGCTGATCCCCAGAATCACTCCCAGGAACGTATCCACCGCAGTGATGGTGCCCACTACCTGTTCCCCACAGGGCAGTTCCCAGATTCCCGTCAGGGCAAAATATAACGTGCCGGCAGCCGGAAGGAGATACTGTGTGATCCATTTCAAAGTGTCATAGGTTTTGTTAGTCATCTTCATGATTTGCTTTCTCCTTGTATTGTGATTTGTGTATAGGTAATTCGTTTACCTCGTTCATGATACGCTTGGCGGAGCCGTTACCGCCCATCTTTTCATACGGCTTATAGAGATACTCATAGAGATTCTCATATTCATCGGAAGTGATCCACCCCCGGTCGATATATGACATTCCCAGATATATAATCCGATCATGCCCCAAGCCTATAAGCATCTCTGTCTTTAAGTCTTTTTTCTCTGCTCTTTTGGTGATATAAGCCCACAGCCCAGAAGACGCTAAAACTGAGCTAAAAACTGTCAGCAGTATCTGCATCCAGCCATCCATCTACATAACCTCCTTCAGTTTTTTTCTTGTGACTTATCCGTTATAATCATCTTTTTATTGACAATCGTAATAGTCTTGCCGAACAGCTCCTCATACAAGCTGATCAGATTTTGCCGTTGCTGCTTCGACAATAATTTATAAAAGCTGCCCATCCAGCCACGGAACATATTCTCTACATTCTCATATAGGATTTCTCCGTCCTGAACTTTTACGGCTAATTTCTTTGGTTTCCATCTCATTGTGGTGACACGAGTCGGATTGATCCGCTTGATGATTTTTCCGTCCTTTGTAAGGGTGTAGCGAATCTGCAAATATTTGTAGGTGCTCGAAATCTTTACAATTCAGGTCTTTTTCATGTTGATATGAATACCAAGCTCTTTCGCAATCGCACAAATGTTTCCCAGCAAGTCCTGTAATTCTTCCTTGCTTGGGTTCATGATGTACCAGTCGTCCATAGAATTTCTGGCTTCTCACGTACTTAACATAATTGTCAATACGATACGGATAATAAATCCCTATGACTTGTGATAGCTGATCACCAATATTGACAGACTTCTCTATCCACTTTTTACCAGTCAGCTTTTTCTTTGGGATATTGCGATATTCCAGCTTGTTGAATGTGTCGGTCATACAATTTGGCGTATTCCTCATCAGTCATGTAGGAAACATCAATCTTAAACCCGTCAAATATAAGAGACAAAAGCCATTCAATAAACTCATCGTCATTGACAGCTTCAACAATTCCCGCTTTGCAATCTCATGAATAATATTGTCATAGAATTTTGAGAAGTCTCCGAACAGAATATATCCTTCGTTACCATGCAGTTTGTAATATTTCCGAAGATGTACCTCAAACCAGTCTCTTTGGTGTGAAATACCTTGCCCCTTGATAGAAGCTCCATTGTCGTAAATAATCCGTTTCTTTACCTCTGACAATAAAACATCATCGCATAATACATGGCGAACAATACGGTCGCTTACCAGAACACTCATGCATACTCCGTCCCGGTAATTTCCGCAAACTCTTCTTCGGTGATCCATCCTTTTACTACGGCATTACGAACGCGTGTCTCATCCCACAGCTTCTTGCCGTAGAAACTCTTTACTTTTTCGTAATTCTTGCTATGTTCCATGGTAATCCTCCTTTCTCTTACAGTTCAACATCACACATCATGGCGAGATATTCGATATCGGCATCACGCTTTGTCTCCTTCAATTCCTTCTGGGAAATATCCCGCAAAACGATCCATGATGCTCCATCTACCGTTGTCATCTGAACAAGCTCCATGTGTTCATGGACTTCATCCGTCACCCCATCGTTAATAACAACAGCGAAACAGTTCCCTTCAAAAATAGAAGCATCGATTAACTCAGCAGAAATATAATTGTTTCCATTTAGAGTCAGATTATTGATAATTGTTCCATCCGCAAGGGTAATCTTGTATGTCTTCTGATCCTCCATTTAGATTCCTTCCTTTCATTTTTTTGTTATAACGCTAACTCTTGTCACCTGTGTACGGTTTGAACCGAGGGGCACAGGGCCCCAAGATTTATCTAACCAACCGGGAAGACCGGACAAACCCCACGAGAGTCCGAAGCACCGGAGGAGCCCGTATGGCCATCGTGGGACATATGAGCGAAAGCAGCCGAAGAAACGACGTCCCTCAACCAATAATTCGTACGAATGTTGACATACTTGGGGGCAATAGCCGCCAATGCCAACTGTTTTTTGTTAATGGTATACCGATACGGAATCGTTGCTCCGTCTCCTGCCGGAGTATGAACATAACTACCATACATCATGATCTCGTTCGGAAGTTCCACGCTGGAATCATACCACGAGCCAGCCGAAGGATAACCGCTAGTTACCGCATTAACCAGCAGATCTCTATGTGTCAACACAGCACTGCCAAAGGCTGCGTTTATTTGGGTCTTGGCATTGGCAAGATTGGCCGTATACATCTTTGAACCAACATAGCCGCCTGTCGTGACATTGCTGTCATTCATTTTTGCTTCGTACAGACAGGTATCCGGCATAATAACGACATGATGGTTTGTAAATGCCGTATCACCTGCGTTATACCAGTAGTCAAAATCCCAGATGCGCCAATTTACTCCGCCGATCACCCAGTAATCCCCAAGAAACAATCCTTTGAAAGTTCCGTTCTGGATATTGGCTTTCTGCTCTTCTGTAAAGAAAATCCCAAGATTTTTACCCCGGAAGACTCTGCTATGTACTTCCGGAGCAGCAAATGCATCTAATACAGCAAAAAGTGCATCTTCAGCCGCGATAGCCACGTTGCTGTCCGTTGTCCCCACAAGCAGCTTGTTGCCCGCTGCCAGAGAATTGATCTGGGTAAGTTTGGAGAGATCCAACTCTAAATTGAGATCTTCAAATCCCATGAGTTTCTCCAATCCTTTTGCCAGATCGGATGCCAGAATCGCTTTCGTTCCACTATCGCCGTCAATCAAGAAAATATGATTAGCAGCAAGATTCTGGACTTTTTCGTAATCTGTAATTTTCATATGTCCGTATCCTCCTTTATTTGGTTACAAATATAACGCGCCCACTAATCGGATCACCATTGCTATCCAAGATAAGTTCGCTGGAATGCGTGCGACCGACTACAGCCTCTAAGTTGCTATCTACAATTGTGCCTTCTGAAGAATCAAGGAGATCATCCAAGGTTTCGTAACCATTGTCATAGAGCTCATGATATACGGCAAATTCTGTCTCAAGGTCGCCCTCAAATCTCTCAAGCATTTCCGTTCTCTTCTGCAGCATGAGTAACTGATTTGCAAGATTTGCAGCGGCATCACCTTCCAAAATAGCCTGTAAATCATTGAACCATTTCCAGAAAATATCCGTTGTGTCCTTTCGCCATTCTGCCATTTCAGCAGTATTGCTGTTGACATAGTTATAAAACCACTCTTCCCATTGACGCTTCCAGAAAGCATTCGTAGTTTCCATCTCGATAGTCTGCGTCTTATACCATGTGGACCACTGCTGTTTCCAAAACGCATTCGTAGACTCCATGTCGGATGTCTGGTTTTCATAAAACTCCTTCCATTGATCACCCCACTGAGCTACAAGGGCATCTATAGACATCAGCTCCAATGGACCAGTAACAAATGGGCAATCCGATGTGCCAACGCAGTTTGTGATATTTGCCTGCCTAATGGATGTGACCCCAGCGTTCACCTGAATATAAGCCAACGGATACTGCCATCTATCATTCGCCTTTATCATCTCAGGATTCTTTGGACTGGATGCCGGAGTGCCTTTTACGATCTTAATGGAGTTAGCCCGGCTATTCTCACGAGCATCAACCTCTAATACCACGACATCTATCCGATTAAGGATCACTTCCGATATCGGAACTTCCAAAGGCAGTAATGAGTCATTTAATGTCCACGTATGGTTGAACCAAGCCCGACCTATACCGACATTTACTATCATGCCCTCGGATTCTTTGACCATCATCGCTGTGCCTAAATGCTGGAATACACCATCTCGAATAATTCCGTCAAAAATGCTTGACATCTGGATTGCATCATATTTTCGATCGCCATTTACAGAATTGTAAAATCCAAACGTTACACTCATTTCATGCCACCTCCTGTTCTATAGTTTTAAATGTAGGGTATACAGAGCTTCCTTCTTCATTTTCAGACATAACAATTTCAACAATTCTTGCTTTTGTTTCATGTCCATATTCGTTGGCGATCTGAACGACATCTCCGTTGAAAAAGTCTTCTCCGTATTTAAACATCACTGTTGTTTCGACTTGTCCCTCAAATGAGGTGACGTCCGTATTCTCTGTCAATTTTTCTCTTCCCCGTTGTTGTAACTGAGCAATATACTCAACATTTGTCAAAGTCACACCATTGCCGATATCAGAAGAAATATCCCTTGCGTCCGTAAAAAGTTCGCGGCGATTCAAACCATTGCCTCCGCCGACAGTGGTGTATCTCCTTGCGGAACCCTCACCTTCGCCGCCAATTAAAGTGACCGTTTTTAGCGCAGATTTAGATTCCACATAGTTGCTGTTGATGATATTCTCGAATTTCGGAGAAAATATGACATACGGATTGATTTCCTGATCGTATGAGCGATCTGCACCGGCGTACAGTTTGAACACGAACTGTTTGTTGTCATTTAACGTGACTTTAAACCCGATGCTACGCTCACTACAGATTTTACTGATAACATCATATAAATTGTTCCCGGTGTACTGCGCATCAATTTTTAAGGATGTAATTGCCGGGTCCGTAGATGCCTCAAAAATGAAATTACTGATTTTTCTGCTGCCGTCCGATGGAGATATGACATTCTCATTAAGAAGAGTCTGTATTCCATTTTGAAGATTTCCGCTTATCGTCTTTTGACCCCAAACGATTCGTCTATCCAGAATGGACTCCAATGATCTTCCTGTTACGGTGATGTGGTTCCCAGCCTCCGCATCCGAAGTGATACGAAGCTTCTCAATAATCATGACGTGCTCCGAATCCCGATTTTGCACATAGTAATCCTGTCTGATATACTTGAGAATTGTGTCTGTCATGGATGTGTAAAGCTCAAAGTCACCACACGCATAATACCTGTCAGTCCAGATAAATGACTCATAAACGTCTATGATGGACACAGCATCAAGATTTGTATTAAGAACAGTCAGCTCCATGCTTATACCCCCTCATAAACGATTCGATTCTCTATCCTAAACTGCAGGTTTGCCCGCCCTTCTTCCACGGTGTATGCAAAAATGTTATCGCCTTTTGCGAGCTGAAACCAATCAGCATTTTTATCCAG
Organism: uncultured Lachnospiraceae bacterium; assembly: GCA_947039785.1. Taxonomy (GTDB): domain Bacteria; phylum Bacillota; class Clostridia; order Lachnospirales; family Lachnospiraceae; genus JALFVM01. The sequence continues at coordinate 6,399 of CAMQZX010000015.1, forward strand.
ACAATTAAGAATGTTGGTCATTTTTCCATTTCGTAAAAGAGTTATAGATTTCTGCCCTTTTACGGTGCAGATGACGATTTCATCACCGGGTATAATTCCAGAGCCAGTAAAAGCTTTCAGCTTGTCTGTATCGATACGCATTATCTCTCTGGTACCCGTATTGTAGATTGTGATGTTCCGTGCTTCGCCAATCGCATGAATCGCAATTGTAACGCCTATCTCTGCATCTCCACTGTAAACAATCGTCTTTTCTGTCTGGTTTTGAATTTCCCCCATCTCCAATAAACGTTCGTAAAGGGATACATTGCTGAATGGAAACTCAAATAGTGGTTCCACGCCATAGAAAATCGTTGTGTTGATTCCATCTTTTCCAGCAGAATAAAAGAAAGGATTCGGACACACAATTGAGATATCCGAACCCTCATCTTTGCTGAATATAGTTGGCTCATTCGTTTCAGTGTAGCCATCAATCTCTGCCTGCCGATTATCAGTTTCTATCAGCAGGGTAAGTTTTTTCTTAATTGGAAAATACTTATAAGAGAGTTGACGAACATCCTCAATCGAATCGTGCCAAAGATATTTCAAAGAAATTACAATGTTCCGGCTTGGAAGTCTGGATGAGTTAAACAAACCACCGTCGTTAGTTGCAACTTCGGTCATGTTGATATTTGCCTTTCCAGACCCCAAACCGGTAACAGAGGTGACGACGAAGCCGGATTGCTCCGGCCGCGCCAAGTCAAGCTTAATGCTATCGCCCAGATAGTTTGTAACTGTGATTGCTCGAATCATGCTTTCACCATCCTTTCAAATGCCGAGAACTGATTGTTCGTCTGACGATAAATCTCAACTCTCGACAATGACTTAGGCGAGTAGTTATTTTGCGTAAACGAGAACGAATTTCCCGTGTTCGGGGAAGTCCCACCATTTTGAACGTCTGCGGTTCTTTGCTGCTCCATTCCTGCACTGATAGACATAGCCTGTGTACGACTGAAAAGAGCATTAAGTCTTCCGGCTCCAGATTCGACATTAGACAAATCAAGTACAGGACGAATTGTCGGCTGTACATCTATATCACCGGAAATAAAATCCCTGATCTTTGAAACCGCATTACTCAATCCCGTCTTAGCAGCTTCCGCCATTCCAGAACCAGCCGTGTACGCTTTAGAGGCGTAAGCACCAATTGCGTTTACAAAAGCAACACCAAAGAAATCGCCAATCCGATAACCAACTTTGGACGGGGAATGCTCGTCTAATTCTTTCTTTGCAGCATCTGCTGCTGCGGATGCCATTGCACGAGATTTAGCCGCCGCTTTATAAGCGTTTTCACTAATACCGTTTGCAAAACCGTCTACCAAATAGGAACCAGCACTGTAGAATTGACTGTAATAATCCTTAATTCCACTGACCGCCCCGCCCAGACTGGAAGTAAACGCATTCTTCACATCTGTATCCTTGCTACGAACACCAGCAATAAACTTGATCATGCATTGCTGACCAGCGCTCTCAAATTCGGGATACTTGTTCCAAATGGCAGTTAAGCATCCACTGATGATATTGGTAAACGTATTTCTGGCATTTGTATCCTGTAACTTTACACCCCCTATAAATTTAATCATCGTTTGGGTTCCAACAGACTGAAACTCGAAATATTTATTCCGAATAGCTGTCAAGCATCCACTGATGATATTGGTAAATGTGCTACGAGAATTCATGTCCTGTGTTTTTACACCGGCAATGAACTTGATCATAAGTGTAGAACCAGCTACTTGGAACTCCGCTTGCTTTGCATTGATACCTGTAATGGCTGCTTGAGCAAGCGTTGTAAACGTTGATGTCAGTGTCGTCTGCTTAGCATTTGCAGCATTGATAAAAGCGGTAAGCATATTCGAAGCTGCTGTTGCCACTTTTGATTCTGCATTGTTAAAGGCATTGACGAAACCTGTCACACCCGTTTCCCCCAGTGTTGTTAAAGCTGTTCCGAATGAAGACATCCCACTGGTATCCAGTTCTGCCATACCCTTTGCCATATCAACAAGCCTGTTTGTCTGTGTAATAACACTAGCCAACAACCCGGTGTCGATACCACTGATATAAGCATAGTAAGAACTGAAATATGATCCAAAAGAACTCATATCTGCGCCAAAATCGGCAAGTGTTTTGTCATCGGAAAACCAACCGCCCTCTTTCGGCAGGCTCTTTTGCAATTCAACAATCGAACTGGCAGCATTTGTGGTAGCTGTTACGATACCTGCGTCCACATTTTTCATGTAATCGGAGTATTGTGAAAAGTTTTCGCCAAACAATACTAAGCTCTCACCAAATGCCCCTATATCGTTATCTCCGGTAAACCAGCTCACAACACCACCTGTATTTGGAAGCGTGTTTGCCAGCTCAACCAAAGATTTTCCAGCCGTTGCAGAATTGACAATCGCTTCCACGTCAATTCCGGATATAGCATCGGAATAGGCTTTCATCGCTTCACCAAAGGGAACAAGCTGTTCTCCGAAAAGGTCCATGTCGTTTTCTCCTGTAAAGAATCCAACAACACCTCCGCTGTTCGGAACTGTATTTGCCAGTTCAATCAATGCCTTACCAGCCGTTGCAGAATTGACAATGGCGTCTGCGTCCAGACCTTTTACAGCAATTGAGAAATCCATCATTGCTTCGCCAAAGGGAACCAGCTGTTCTCCAAACTTGTCCATATCATTTTCGCCAGCAAAGAACCCGACAACACCTCCGCTGTTCGGAATGGTTGTAGCCATTTCCGCCATCGCTTTTCCCGCGATAGATGCTTTTGTTACTGCATCAGCATCAAGTCCTTTTACAGCGATTGAGAAATCCATCATCGCTTCGCCGAATGGAATAAGCTGTTTTCCGAATTCCTCCATATCGTTCTCTCCGGCAAAGAATCCAACAACTCCACCACTATTGGGAAGAATTGCCGCCATCTCAGCCAAAGTCTTACCAGCAGTTGCAGCATTGGCCACAATGCCAGCATCCATACCGGCTATTGCAACAGAAAAGTCCTTCATTGCGTTTCCGAATGGTACTAATTGAGTTGTAAAATCAGCCAAAGAGGAGCCACCAGTAAGCCATGACGTAAGCCCCTGCAAAATATCTGCCGCAGTTAAGATGAGAATTGTCTCAGCAAGCGCCTTAACACCATCCATCATAGAGGGTTCAATTTTACTCGCCCCATCTATAAACGGTTGAATATTTGTCATGAACGCTGATAAATCTGCGCCAATTTGAGGAAACTGGCTGGAAACACCACTCATAAATCCGCCGACAATACCCCCAATAAACTGACCGATTGCTGTTCCAATACCCTGCAGCAGCTTTCCGCCTTCGCTGATCAACCATGATAATCCCGGTATTTGTGCTAGTCCGCCAATCGCAGCCAACACAAGAGCAAGCTCTGCAATGACAACACCCATGCCTAATACGCCTGCCATTGCTCCCGGAACCAATGATGCGACCGCGCTTAATGCAATCATAATTCCAGAAAGAAGACCGATTCCGACAATTCCTTTGAGTAGAACATCGACATCGATTCCGCTAAGCACGTCAGCAATTCCAGAGAAGAAAGACATCAATACGTCAATTGCAGCTTTAATCAGCCCCGGCAGGTTTCGAGCAATTCCCTCCAGAACCCCGATAAGGAATTGAAATATAGAATCGACAATAGACGGCGTGTAAGCTACCAAAGCAGCTAAAACTCCATCCAACAATGCGAGCGCACCATCCGCAATAACAGGAACACACTCCACCAGAACATCAACCAACGACAAAACAACCACTTTAACTGCCTCTCCTATCGACGGAGCACCCGCTGCGATGACCTTGCAGAGAGTAATAAGTCCCTCTCCAATTTTCTCGATTATCACGGGAATGAGACCGGCTACCCCTGTAATAATCACGGTAAGCGATGCCACAATCGCTGTAGCTCCAGCGGTTCCTGCGGCTGCTAGAGCGGTAAAACCAACAGCCAACGCAGATAACCCCAACCCTGCTGCCAACAATCCGGCTCCAATAGCCAAAACGCCAACACCAATTAACGCAAATGCTCCGCTCAATCCCAAAATAGTAGGTACAAGCGGAGTAAGAACTGCACCAGCGATGCCAAGAACAGTGAACGCACCGGCAATAGACACAAGCCCTTTGGCGATTGATTCCCAACTCATTGCTCCTAAGATACTAAGAACTGGGGTTAATATAGCCAGCGCGGAAGCAGCGACAAGAATTGCCGCAGAACCACCAAGGGTTCCTTTCATAAAGTTAAGACCGATCGCAAGCTCGGTAAGAGCAACGCCCATAGTCACAAGACCTTTAGCAATCTGTTCCCATGTGAAACCGCCCATTTTGCCGAGAGCATCAGCTACAATTTCCAAAGAAGCAGCGACAATCACCAACCCAGCACCAATACCAACCATATTTTTAGGCATCAGTTTTGTAGATATTGCGACCTCTGCTAAAGCTCCACCCATAGAGACTAAGCCTTTGGCAATCTGCTCCCAAGAAAACTTACCGAAATCCGACATCGCAGAAGCAAATATCTTCATGGCCGCTGCAATCTCAATCAAAGCCAGACCAGAAGAAATAACATGCTTTGCGTTACCCGTAAGCTTTGTAAAAGCGGCAACTTCAAGAAGAAGCGCTCCTACACTCGTAAGACCTTTGCCGATTTCACGCCACTCCATTTGACCAAAATCCCTGCAAACCGATGCAAGAATCTTCAAAGCAGCGGAAAGGATCACAATACCGGTTGCGGTTGTCATGGCTTTGCCACTAAATTTAGCGGTATTAAGGAATACATCAATCTCGGCAAGCAATACGCCAACGCCAACAAGTCCTTTTGCCATCTGCTCCCAACTTAAATCGGCCATATCAGAAGCAACCGAAGCTAGTATCTTAATTGCAGCCGCCATGATGACCATTCCTGTAGCAGTTGTCATACTCCCTTTGCTAAATTTTGCTATTGCCATAAATGCGTCCAATTCAGCAAGCAATACGCCAACGCCGACAAGTCCCTCTGCTAACTCTTCCCAACTCAAATCAGCCATTTTCTTAACTGCGTTGGAAAGAACCAGAACAGCAGCCGCAAACACAATCAGATTCGTGGAACCTTTTCCACTAAAACCACCGAGTTTGTTGAAGGCTGCCATGGAAACGATCAGTTCTCCAAAGAGAACAGTAATCGCGCCAAGGGATGCTGATAATTTTTCACTATCAATCAAAGATATAACAACAATAGAGGCAGCCAGAATTGCAATTGCGCTGGCAATCTTGAGTAATGTTCCGGCTTTTAATTGCTGCTGATAGGCTTCAAAACACCCCCGCACACTATCCAGAATACCAGTAACATTTTCAAGAATATCCCCAACACCATCGAAACCGTCTTTAAGATCTTTGACAAACCCCATGATTCCAACGCCAATTCCACCAGCAATTAACCCATTTAACACGTCAATAAAGCCATTGAAATCCGCATTGCCAAGTTTGTCAACAAGGGAACTGATCATATCGCCGAGAGTATTAACAATACCCTTAGCAAAACTTGTAACCAGTTTCCAGATAGTTTGGAGAACCTCTATGAATTTACACTTTGAAAGTGCGTCGCCGAGAGCATTAACAGCATTTAAAACACCGCTTTTCATACTTCCGGCGCTCTCACCAACCTGAGACATCCTTTTGTGAATCCTCTCCAAAGTTGTATGAATCAGCTCCAGGCCCGGAAGCTGGATTTTTTCCTTAATCAAAACCAGAAAATCTTTAAGCGACTGTTTAATCTCATCAAGACTCGGAAGATTGAATTTCTCCTGAATAGACTTGGCAAAACTCTTGAATTCTTCACCAGCCCTTTTTACAAACTCGATAACACCCTGAATCGCTTTATTAAAGAGGTCGTTTTTCTTGATTACTTCATCGAGATTGACGAGCCAATCGCCAAAACCACCAGTGACTTTTAATATTCCGCCTCCAAGGTTATCCAATCCCCCAAATAAAGGGGATATAGCGTTAAACAATGCCGAGAATGCCTGCTTCCCGATATCCAGAATTGCAAATATACCTTTAAAAGTGCTTTTCAGATTCGCAGAAGCAGAATCGCTGAGCTTGAGATGAGAGGTAAATTCTTTCAAAGCATTTGTAATATTGAAGAGTTTTTCTGCCGTCATCGGGGGAAATATCTCTCTGAATCCCTCGGTTATTGGTTTGATAACGCTCGCCAAGCCTTCAAAAGCATTTTTCGCGGCCTCGATCAAAGCCGTTCGACCGCCCATGTCTTTCCAGCCCTTCAGCATGGAATTTCGGGCATCTGATTGAGCATCGATGAATCCACCAATGGATGTGCTTAAACTCGTCCAAAGTGTTTTCGCTTCTTCGAAATCACCGAACAGAATTTCCCAAGTCATGGCCCATCCAGACCCAACAGCTTCTTTCAATGTATCCATCAATTGGGTAAACGTCTTGACATCCTGAGCTGCGGCAAATGCCCGTTTACCGATATCCGTTGTCTCATCTGCATAATCCCTCAGGGTATTAACAAGAACTTCTGTTGTCATCCACTGATACTGTAGACTATCATTGAAATTCTTTGTGGCATCGATTGCATCGTCCATTGTAGAACCCTGATTATTTTCGGTAAGAACGCGATACATGCCATCTGCAGTCTTTTCTACCGTACCCGCGGCAACAGCGGCTTCAAGGAGCTGAGTCTTAAATTCCACGGTAGCCATGTTTGCATTTTCAATGGATTTCCAGTCAATCAACTTGACGTATCCTGCCGACAATGCCTGTGCAAAATTGTACATGGCACGAGAAGCCTCGTTCGCGTTTGCACCCGAAATAGCAGCCTCGTTTGACACGCCCTGAATAGCCATAACAGCATCTTCAAGTTTAACACCTGCATTTGTAAACTTGCCGATGTTGGATGTCATATCTGCAAACGAATAAATTGTTTTATCCGCATATGTATTCAGCTCATTCAGATAACCGTTGACTTCTTCCAGAGAAGCTCCGGTACTCATCATGATTGTCTGAATCGAACCCATTTTCAGTTCGTATTCTTCAAATCCCTGAGAGATTGGTTCTATAGTAAGCGAATGAAGCATTTTCTTTCCGGTATTGATAATCGAATTTGTGATGTTTGCAAGGGCGGTCACAGCCATGACTTCAAATGCTGAAAATTTAGCATGGACAGTCTCGACAGCACTGGTAAGACCGGACATATTGCAATTCTTGGCTGCGGAATTCACATTCTCCAAGCCTTTCGCTGCGCCATCCAGGTTCAGGCTGCGTTTGAGTTTATCAAGCGTGGAAAGACTGGTCTGAACATTCTGCTCAAACTGCTTGTTGTCAAACCGCATCTCGACAACTCTTTCATCAACTGTCTTGCTCATAGCTTAGTAACCTCTCTCCATGCTTCATTTGCGATTTTGTCAAAAATAGGCTGGATAGCAGGATTGATATAATCTCGCCCCTGTACCCAGGCGCCGTTTCGAGCCCCGTGTCCATACTGCAAGATGATGGCAATGAGAACTCCATTTTGAATATTTGAATTGTAGAATGAGATTGTCACGGACCCATTCTTGTTTTTGATCCCATAAGACCATGAACTGGCAGTTTTACCAGAATCGACAGGTGTTGCAGACGCAAGGGCGGCTACTCCCTCTCGACCATACTTATCAAGGTCTCCAAGTTTAACGACTTCTTTTGCCCTTTCCAAGTACCTTGTCAGCTTAGAGAAGTCACCCTTTTGTCTGAACGTTATCATATGAAATTCTCCTTTACATAAGCGCGTTTACGCGACTCTGAACCGCAGAGTAATCGTAGCCGGCCTTTGTCAACCGGCTTTTCCGATCTTCACCAACGCCCCATTTCCCCTGTATGACCTCACGAGCCACTGCGTCAACCGACTTTTGGGAAACGGAAACAAAAGCATTCACCCGTCCCTGAACTTCGGAGTAATTGTATCCGGCTCTGGTCAGCGCCTCTTTACGGGCATCTCCGTTACCCCATTTTCCAGCGATTACTTCCTTCGCAACTTCATCCACGGATTTCTTAGGCGTACCAGCATTTCCAGAAAGAATGGCATTTACACGCCCCTGAACCTCTGCGTAATTGTATCCGGCTGCGGTAAGAGCATTCTTACGGGCATCTCCGTTGCCCCAAGCACCCTGAATTACTTCATTGGCGATTTCATCGACCGGCTTCTTCGTTACCGGAGCAACAGCAGAAGAAGTGTTGGAAGCATACTTCGGACGGGCAAATCCGCGGATATACCCCCAACCGACATTGATTGTCCGGCGGTCAACCTTTCCACCTTTGTTCCCCTCGATGCATACGATAGTGTCGCCGTATACCTGTTCTACATAACCGATATGATCCGCATGTCCATCATTGGGCTGCGTAGAATCATCCCAGTTAAACAGGATTACATCACCAACCTCAGGCTTCACAGAACCGTCCTCGATCCAGATACCTTTTTCTTTGAAGATTTCGATGTGTCTCTCACATCCCACTTCGGTTCCGATCAGGTCAACGGCTCCTGCCTTAATGGCACAGGCGGATACAAACGCATCACACCATTCATCAGAAATCTGTATTGCATAACCGCGAGCAAGCGGTTTATGAGAATTGTAGGTATCCAAAATCTCTTTGAATTTTCCATTTGCTTCCGAATATCCAAGCCAGCCACGTGCAACATCCAGCACCGAGTTTGCTGTTACACCCGCTTCAACAGTGCCGTTCTCGATCATAAAGTAATAGTTCATATCAACATTGCCGCTGATTCCGGGGACGCTACCCTTACTGCTGTACTGATGGAAAGAACACGGATAATCCGCATCTCCACTCCAATCGGCAAGCCACTTGATGTATTTTTCCAACAGATAATGGTCATACCAATTCCGGTAGTAATCAATGTTGAAATAAACACCCGCCTTATAACCAAGAGATTCAACAGTTTCACAGAACGCCTTGGTATGTGCATTGCATTCCGCCTTTCCAAGCGTCACACCAGAAGCCTTTGCTTTTGTAACCGTGTCATACTCAAAGTCGAAGAACACGATCGTATCTTTACCAAGTCCGGATTTCTGAATGTTTTCGACACATGCCCGTGCTTCCTGCTTTGCCTGTTCAACACTGAGCGCATAAGAAAAGTGGTACACACCCATAATGGCGAGCCCCACTTCTTTACACTTCCGTACATTTTCAAAGAATCTGGAATCTACTGTCTGCCTGTAACCCTCTCTGAGAATTACAAACTCGATCCCGCTATTCTTAACCTGCCCGGCATCGATGTTTCCCTGCCAGACAGATATATCAATTCCTTTCTTTTTTGCAGACATTAGAGTCACCCCCTGCTATGTAATTGTTTTTTACGCATCTCGTTTAAAGCGGTATTCTGCCTCATAATTTCCTTCATACTTTTCTTTTTAGGCGGCGAATTCTTGATATTGCACACCTTTATTAAAGTAAGAAGTCTGTTAAGATGCCATTTTTGACACTCAAATGGTATGTTTAACGCAATCATCCAGTAATAGATAATCTCCGCTGTAACCTGCTCTCGATTAGCCTTTGTGTTCTTATCATCCGAAAATCGTGTTGCAGTCATCGGAGCGTCAATGTACTGGTTGATTAAATCAATATTTACAATGGTGAGATAGTTATAGACTTCGGGATTGACGTTCTGTGTGAGTGTCATACACTTCACATAATCCAAAGTTTCTTCAAACGTTTTAGCCTGTCTCGTCAAAAAAGGCTTAGACCACTTTGATTCCCATTTTGAAAGAGAGACAAGGGAATGCTCCAGTTGCAACGTCTGCTCTTTCGGATAGATGAATACATGATTTATTTCATCCCATTGCTCCTCTCCAGCCGGTATTGTAATCCGTAGCATCCCTCGAACCTCCCGTATTTTTCTGTTTTAATTCGACAACCGGCTGTGCCGCAGGCTTCTCGTTCGGAACGATCCCATTCACAAATTTGGCTGCCGCATCTGTATCTGTCGCCAGTTCCATGAAAAGCTGAGAATAAGCCTCCGTTTCGGAGAAAGCTTTGGACAGTTCCGGAGATTTAATAAACTGCCGTCCATCCGGACTCTTCTGGCCGTAAGATTTGAGAATGATCTCCTTAAAGATCTTGATGATTGCCGGCGTGTCCTGAGCCGCCACAATCTTCTGAATCATTTCGGAAAGTCCGCCGGACGTGCTCATCTCCATTTCCATAGACTCAGCCTTGGACAGATTGAAATAGTGATCTTCGGTTCTCTCAACACCGTTGTAGTCTGTAAATTTGATAGTTTTCTTTAACATTTTTGTTTTCTCCTTTCAGAAATAAAAAATGGGAGCCGCCAGCCTTAACTGAATACGACTCCCTTGGTTTCTTAATATGTGAAATTGTGCAAATTAACCCGATACTTCAGGAGTAGCCGCTACAACGCCAACGAGCTCGATGACTTCATCCGGTAAAGGCAAATGAGCTTCGGTGTCATCCCCACCGTACAGAATCTTCTCCAGCTTAGCCAGCTTCTCAGCATCAGTCTCGGTAGAATTCACCACCAGTGTCGAAATCGGTTTCAGCTTCTTGTCATCAACCACGGTGGACACCTCAACCGGTGTGCTGCTGATCTCCCAAGACATCGTACCGACTTCCGGACTATCGTTGATCGTGCTGTGGGAACCCTCGGAAGGAGACGCCAGACAACCGTATACCAGATGCAGCTTATAGCCATAATCGGTACCCTCGGTATCATTTCCAATCAAAGACCTGTAGCAAAAACCAAACGGCTTCCTGTTCTGCTGTCCGGCATATACGCCCGGAGCTACCTCCTTGGAGCCGTCGCACTCGGCAAACTCTTTCGGATACATATATGCCTCAATCGTGGCAGCATACTCTTCCTCACTCATAAGATTTGCGTAAACCTTATTGTCCGCATATAACTTTTTAGGCTCTGCTCCGGACGGACTGTCATTTACATTCGTCAGTCCATTCCACGCAACACCTTTAGGGTACTGTCCCTTGGAGTCCTGAAGATACAAGACGCCTTTATCCACGCCGGTTTCATAAAGTTTCTCACCGACCTGATCCCAAACAAGTTTCATAGATTTGTTCCTCCTATCTCAATATTTGAAATTTGTCAATATATCTCCCGATATATTTTTAAATTTTTATATCATCATCCATAAATGGATGGAATGATTGGTGATGGTGTTCTGCCGATGTTTTCTGATTTCATTCTCTATAGGAATGCTTTAATAGAATAGTGTAAAAACGTAATGGTTCAGATTGTCTTTCTGGTACGGTCGGTTAAACTTACAGTTCGGCAACGCAGAAACCTTACCAACAATCTCGCTATCCGGATTTTTATCGATTACCGTCACCGAATACCTCCGATAAGACAAATAAACCCCGTCATTTGCATACTGATTGTCGATATCATCAAGACTGTATACAATGGCGGGGTAATTCATCTTAATTGATTCCGGTGGCTGGAAATAAACATTTCTGCTTCCAAGGATAGTACACAATATTTCATGCAGCTCAAGTCGCCGCTCCGTTGTCATCATTGTATACACCCCCTATCGTCAGAATTAACCTTGGATACTGAACTTCAACATTGGAAATCTTCCACTTTGCTCCCTTAAATCCGACATAGCGCATCGAATGGAAATTCTCATTGGAAAATAGATCGGCGACTATACTGATTTCATTTGCAACGCTTATGTCATCATTAAGCGTTGCGGAGCTTTGAAGCCGACGAGTATTCCGAATCAAATCACCGTAATACGGACGCTCGGTAATCTGCTCTTCCCAAACGCCGGGTCTCGTTTCTACCGTTACAGCATAGCCTATCGGTCCATAGAATTTAGCCATTTTAAATTTTCACCTCCCGGACATTAGCCGCTAACAGACTCGTTCAGCTTCGTCGTTTCTTCCTTCTCCTCGATGACGATAGCAGACTTGATTCTGGTAAGCTGACCGGACTTGCGTGTCTCCAGCAACGACTGAAGCTGATTGAACTTGATATCGAAGTCTGTGAAGTGGGTCACATCCCCGCCCTTGGAAGCGCCGTATCCATAGTCAGCCATATTCACGCAAATCGCGTGCAGCTTGTGCTTAACGCCGTCTGTATCGGTACGAACCTTACCTTCGAACTGCGTAACCTCATAGATATTGTCAACACCCAAGGCCGCAGCAAGCTCGGTATCGGTCTCGTAAATACGGCGGCCATTACGGTCACGAGCGAGAATCATGGTGTTATGCATATCGGTGGTAATGAACAGGTCGGGCTTACCGGTACCACGGAAATCCTTGCGAGCCTTGCGCAGAGCCGTAACTATAGCTTCCGCATAAATGAAACTTTCGCCGAAATACTGTTCGGTGTTGGCACCCTGAAGCTCCTTTGCCATGGCAGCAAAGTCCACATCCTTGTGAATGGTGTACAGCTCATCGTCAGTCCAGATAGGACGAATCTTGTCCGGGAAAATCTTCTCAGGATCGCTCTCCGGACGATCATCACCCAGCATGGTAGCAACTGCCAGCGTTTCCTTTAAAGAAATCTGGTCAATTCCGTACTGGAACTGAACATAATCGAAGTCCTTGATGTCCACCACATCATCACGATGCAGCTCAGAAGTAACATATACGGTCTGAGGGTCAGTAGTACGCCTTACCAAAGAATAGTTACCGGTAATCTTCTTCTCTTTTCCTTTCTGATAACCCTTAGCGGCCAATGTATCGATGTTCCGAATGTCCACATGAGAAGTACGAACCCGACCGTGAGGGATTTTCTGAGTCTTAGCCATAATAGCATCAACCCACCCCATATTATTGGTGATGAGATCAGGAGTACGGCTGGGATGAGCCTCAACATACTCCGGGAACATGCTAGTAATGTTTCCGTTACCGGTCTGAACAAAGCCGCTGATGTCGGCGTGCTGAAGTCCGTGCTCCTCGCTGTAAATTTGTATGGCGAGCTTGAGCGAACCAACGTTGTTGGATTTAGCAAGATTCAGAATCTCGCTCTGAGCCACATGAGAGAGAACATTATCCTGAGTCTCACCCTTGTTGGCAAACACATTATGTTTCATATCTTCGTTTCCTCCTTTAGAATCGTCATTGTTATCTTCCTGCTCCCCGTTTTCGCCGAGAGCCATCCCGACCATAGCCAACATCACGTTTTGCTCTTTTTCATCAAGTTTCTTACAAATCCGGTCAAAGACCTCGCCTACGGTTTCATCGTCTTCTGATGGCTTATCTTTTGATTCACCCGCATCGTTCGGCTTCTTGTCTTTGTTTTCACCCTCATCATCAGAGTGATAGAGCATGATGTTTTCATTGTAATTGATAATCAGCCCATCCTCGACGGCAACACCGTGATTCATAACTGTATCAATGTAGGCTCCGGGATTTGCGCCTGCCAGAACGAGGCTCACCTCACGGATAATACCGTGAACGACATCTTTCCCCAGCTGCTTCAATTGATTTGCCGCAATGGACAAAGAAACAATGTCCCCATGATAAACCAACTTTTTAGCGGTCTGACCGGATTCCGTATCATTGAACGTACAGTAGGCATAAACCCCGTCATCCCTGTTTTCCAGCAATGCGTGTCCCAAAACGTTATCCTGAGAATCGTGCTGATGATTCCAAACCAGACTTACAGTCTCGCCATCCTGCTGTTTAAAAGCATTTTTACGGATAATTCTTCCGTCGGCGCACTGCAAATCATTTCTTGTGGCCCAGCCACTGAAATCAAATTTTGCCATTTTGATTTTCCTCCTTTATTGTCTGTTTTTCTAAGTTTCCAGTGTCGCCTCCCGCTGGTTCACTTAAATTTTTGTTCCGAAGTTCATCCGCTTTCGGGTCTTTTGACGGTTTCCATCCGATAATCTGCCGTGCTTCGTTTGATGTAGCCACCTCATTTCTGGTAAGCTTGTCAACAATCTCGGCAAGTTCTGTAATAGGAACCAGTTTAAACGGATCTCTGAAGAACTTGATAGAATGTCGCTGTGACCGAGCTGTTTTAGTCAGAAATTTACGCTTCATCTCGTCTGCGATAGCGGAAACAATCGGCTCAATCATTCGGTTATAATAGTTGAGCATCGTTTTCTCGTCGGCAGTACCATCCAAAATACTCTGAGTGATTCCTAACTGGCTATATAGCATACTCGTCAAGTATTCAATCTGAGTCATCAGATTGTTGCCGACTGGGCGATTCAACTGTGTGATACGCTCCGTTCCATCGGTAAAGGCAATACCATACTTAGAATCCGACAATTGCCGCTCGATATCTTTACGCCGATTTTCGGCTTGCAGATGTCTTGCTTCTGTCTTGATAACATACGGAAGTTGAATGATTAAATCCAACTTTCCAGAACTGCTTTGTTCATCAACCGCATCCAAAAGATTCAGTTTCCGAATAAGTCTTTGCATCGTAGAATTGGGCTCGTTGATGACCACGTACAACGGATTCTCAATAATTGCCACTGCGCTTTTAGGCAATAAAATATCCTCTTTCTGCCCAGTCTGGTCATTATAGACACGGACTCTGACATGCCGAGGATACCATTCAAGAATCTTTCCGGTTCTCATGGTATCGATATCAAAAGAACCTGGCTGTCCACCTTCCGGATTGTCATCCGTATCAACCGGAACAACCGCAACACAACCCTCATCAAACATGGACATAACGATATCCTGAATAAAAGAACGTCCAGTTTGGTCTATATTGGCTTCTAACGAAAGACAGTTGTTCAATCCAGAGTTAATAATTTCAAGAAATCGGTCATTTTCATCCAACTTAACATGCTGAATATTTATTTGTGCTACATCCAATGCAATACGGTTGTATACGGAAGTGACGATAGACCTTTCATTCCCTCTTGTAAGCCGCGGTCGGTCGGGTCTGTAAGAATAGCCAATTCCAACATCCCGATAATAGCTCTGGGAACTATTATTACGGAAAGCATTCCAAGCATGTCTCAATCTGGAACCAACTGCTATCTCCATTTTGATTTTTCACCCCCCTTACGCTTTGTCCAGCACTGTTTTCTTATAGGCGACTCTCCCAGAAGCCCAAACTCCATTCCTAAGCTGCGCCATGTTGTACCCCTCATCAGCAAGCGCCATCATAACGCCCACTTCGCCTCGTTTGGCTACGAACTGTACAACCTTTCCTGACGGAGACCGTAAATTAGAAACAGATTGGCTCATTAAGTCTGCCATCTTCTTGTTATAAGCATTGATAGCGGATGAGCTTAACTTTCCGGATTTATTTACCGAATTCGGATTGCGCAAAAGTTCATCGGCATATCGGTTCAGCTCCTTGGAAGACTTTTTTCGAGCCTGTTCTGTGACTTTATCGCTCTTTTTCTTAACCCAGTTCGCATCCTTTTTACTGAGGTTTCCCAACTGTGCCGGAGTTCTTCGGATTCCCCATTTCTGTCCGAGGATTCCGTGATGTTTAATGATTTCTGACAAATGCGCTCACCTCCTTTAATACTCAAACGCATCTCTGTTTAACTTGTAAGCTATATAGGCGTCCATCATAGCTGCAACACTATCGATCTTCTGGTCCTGTCGCTTTTTAAGCAGTTTTCGATTACCATTTGTATCTTCAAGGGTAATACAGTTACCCATACAAAAAGTCATCAATGCTTCGTCAAATAAAAGCATCCGCTCCTCGGAAAGTTTCTTTAACTCACCCAAAGGAACGGATTCTGTCTTTGCCCCCTGTATTACTTTTTCAATTCCAAACGGACCATTCTCAGACGCCCAACGCTCTACAAACTCTTTAGCATTGTATGGGTCATATCCAAAACAACGGACATCATATTCGACCCGTGCTATATAGTTGTCGAGGTCTTCATAAACCAGCATCATATCCAGAACAGTTCCCTCCATAACGATAAGGCTACCCTCGGAAATGAATTCTTCATACTTGATTCTCATAGCGCCCGGTAATTTCTTCAAAGTTAATTCTGAAATGTATGCGCGGGTTTTCACACCGAACGCTCCATTTGGTAATGGAAACAGAAACGTAAAATCACAGAAGTCATCTCCTCTTGATAAATCTCCGCCCATCGCACAAGGCATTTGCCAGAAATCCCGTCTTCTATGTGGAAGCGTTTCTTCATAAGTGAAGTAATAGGTATAACCCTCCATAGGAAGACCAAATCGCTTTGCCAGAATGTCATTTTTTGCGGCGGGCGCATTCTCGGCACGTTCAACATCACGCTGATAAGTGTCATAACTGACAGTCTTCTCAAGATTCGGATTTGCTTTTAGCCACATTTCAGGTTTACCAACTTCATCAAGCGAATCAAGTTTATACCACCAAATGGAAGTATGTATGTCGGGGTAATCCCCCTTCAATATCTTCATTAACTCCATTTTGATTGTATCGCCGCTACCATTACGAACAGTCCCCTCTGAACTCACGGCAACGATAAGGTAGTCATCCACTTTGGCCGCCCCTTGTTCAATAGCGCCAATAGGGTCTTCTCTGATATCGCCAGATAACCACTCATCAACGGTAGCAACCTTCGGTCTCATACCCTGAAGCTTATCTATTGACATCGGACGAATCTCAAGAAGCGAATTAGTAAGAAAGTTTTCAATTCCTTTCTTTGTGGACGCAAGCTTCATCCGTTTGGCTTTTGAACCGATTGTATTTTGCAGGGAGCCTTCTGTAAGAAATTTGAACAGCGGTCCACGAGACCTTGTAATAGCTGTTCGAATAGGGGACATGACCTCTTCTGCCTGTTTCATTGTCGGCGCGGTAGTCATTTGATAAGTCGTTGATGTGTCAACATTTAAAAAGTAACTTTGGATACAGGATTCGTAGAGGGATTTAGAAGCACCTCGACCAACGATAAGATACTGTTTGTTTATCAGGCGTTTCTTGATCCACTTCTGTACATAATGTCCGCCGTGACCATCCTCGTTTGGTTCGTATACGCTTCGCTCCTCAAAGTAATACCAACCAAATACGGATTCAGCCCATAACTTAAATGTATCAAGAAGCACTAGGTCAGAACCATCAGTTAAGGTAAGTTCTCCCTCGCAGTACCATATCCATCCCTCAACAGCTTCATCGTCATAATAGACACCCGGATTCGCAATCAGATCATCAATCCGGTTCATTTCCATTTCGACTTCTCTACAGACAGGTATTTCGCCCCGGAGTACGGCATCTCGAAACATGCCGTAGTATCGCGGAACGGCAGTGTTTGATAATGCCATAATTCATTTCATCCTTTCAATTCTTTAATTGCAAGGGCAATCGCAAGGGATGAACTGGTTACAGTTAGTACATCTCCAGCGACATTTAACACCTCTCTTACATACTGCCTCCCTCTTGAGATTGTGGGCTGTGAAACTTCTGCAAAAAGTTTGTTGTATTGTTGTTCCAACAACTCACGATTGATTTTATCTCTCATTTCTTTGTCGGACATTTTAGAGAGATCCATCTTTATCCTTGTGGGTTTAGGACTACTGCTATTCTCCAAATTCTTCATTTCTTTGATTAAATCAGAACTTGTATCAACAAGTTTTTTCTTTCGCTCCGTATCCTCTTTAACCCAACGTTTGGGATCAGGGCTGCTCGTATCGATTCGACTATCTTTCTTTTTGGCCAAGTTACTTTTAATATCCCGGTCATATCGCTTTTGCCCTTGTGCAGTCAGTGTTCCATCTTTATTCTGGTAACGCCGTACTCCCCATTTCTGTCCGAGGATTCCATGATGTGTTAATACACTACTATCCATTTTGAATTTCCTCCTCTCCATCCGAAGTCTGAACCGGATCAACGGCAACCATAAGCCGCCACTCCAACTCGCTAATCATCCGATTGATTGATTCGATAACAGCGGAACCAAGCGGCGGATCAAATAAAAGTTTTACTTTCAGATGTATGTAAGATTTCACGCATTCGATTTTTGATTTCTCAGGAATGAAATCGCTCCATACAGCATTTTTGTCTTCAATTGAGAAACCTTCAGAGGGCCCGACACCAAGCTGAGTTAAAATCGAAAACACAGAATTGATGTGCATGATGAGATCGGGATCGAAATGTTCATACTCTTCTACAATTCCAAGAAGTTTCTTAATTGATGTCAGTATACTCTCCATTGTGATCCTCCTCTTTACGACTGAACAGCGATGTACTTTTTCATGCAGAATCCTTCAAGTCCAGATGCCGCACAAACCTTATAAAAATCAGAAGTAGAGTCGCTCTCATCGATCAACACTTCGGAATTTGCCGGAATTGTTCCTAAAACGTCTGCATCACCATCGGGCTGCTCGCGGACACGAAGATTGTTACAATCAACAACGATTCCAACCAAAGGTTCGCCGGGTTTCATTCCTACCAAATTAGTTTCCATATTTGTAATCCTCCTTTACTAATGCCGCCAAGGGCACGTATCATTTCTTCTTCTTTCAACTGGGGGGGTTGTCAGCAGATTTTCATTGCCATAGTGAATTGCATTGTGAGTTGATAACTTGGTACAGACAACATTGTTCATATCGAATACGCACGGATTTCGATTGAGAATGTCTTCATAGGTTATTGGATTAAGATGATGAATGATGATTGAGCTAAATATTTCAAAGCCCTCTACAGCTAAATCACATCCGCCATCTCGAATGATGATTTTATCCCGAAATCTCAACCATCCATCCGAATGATAAAATTCCTGATTGAGCCATCTTTTGAAACCAAAAGTTTCTTCACCAATTGTTCCATGAAGTTGAAGATAGCGATACCTTTCTTCGAAGGTTGGTATTTGGATGAGTTCTGTATATGTCCTAATCATCCGGTCCACCATGCCCGCTGTAACTTCGCATAGCATTTAATGCATTTTCGTAAAGTTCCTCAATCCGTTTAGCCGATTGTAACGATTCCGTCTTAGCTGCCATCAACTCTTTCTGTTCCTCCAATATCTCTTTTTCCAACCGAGCCTTTGTTGACCCCCGTTTAACAAACTCTGTTATAAGCTGAGAAGAAGCAGTGCCATCTCGCAACTGCTGTTCGGCAAGATCCATAGCCAAAGAAATCATCTGATTTTCTCTAGCCTCAGGAGACAAAGCCGGTCTCATCTTTCCTGAAGAATTGGAAGAGCTGACGGTACCTGCTTTCTTCACGACTTGCCGCCTCCTCTCTTTTAGATACTGATTAGTTTTCCGGAGAGACATAAAACTTTGAAGTGCCTTTATGCACACTTTTTAAAGATAGTGTTTGAACGAACTCACAAAGCCGGTCGCAACTTTTTACCGAAAGGAGAAAAAAGAGCAAAAGCCCACAGCCAATGCTATAACCAACCTTGCAAGCTCGTTCAAACACTATCCAAAAACAAAAGGCAATTCCAAAATATACACCCGTAGAAATTTTTAAGACCGCCGCGATGTGGGAGGGTGGTGCAGTTTTGGCGACACCCCCCTATATCTCTTTCCCGTTCATCAGTCTGTGTCAGCGATCATGATTTGTAGTTTCAGAAATGTAAAAGAGATTTTTTATGACTTTATTTTCATGCATTCGCAACTTTCTCTTTTACTTTTCTATATGTGTTGGTGAAGTCATACTTAATGATTTCATCAATTGCTCTTTCGATTTCCTGATTGTTTTCTTCATCCGAAAGCTGATCGGAAGTTCGAGCAATTCTTCCTAAGTATGCGCATGAATGATAACCTTTTTCCTCATCGAACAAGAACCAAGAAGTGAACTGTTCAAATGGATTGTAAGGATTATCGACTGTTGTCAATGCACATTTGCTTGCCATAATACTTAGCTCACTCCTTTCAATTCAAGTATTTGGATACTGTTGAGGTCGAAACACCCAAAGCTTCTGCTATCTCAGCAGTGCTGTATCCCGAAGCATTCATAGAGGCAATCTTATTAACCTTAGCAGTGCTGAGTTCTGTTGTTGCACGGGGAGTTGCGCGTTGACGAAGGTCATCAATGTCAACATTGTTAATAATCTGGGTAAGTTTATTCTCGCTGATAGCACCAGCCTGAATAGCTTCCCACTCCTTATCAGTCACCTTAATTGTCTCTCTTCTTGCCCCTACAGAGGCACGAGCCGCCGTTAATGCCTGCTGGTTGGCTTTCTTAATCTCTCCATTTGTCATATCGGGATTGTCTTGCCTTTTAGCGGCTACGGAGGCATTCGCTATAACCTGAGCCTGTCGTTCGCGAGGGGCATTCATCAAAGCCACGTTAAGTTTAGCAGACAGAGAGTCTACTTCTTCCTGATAGGTGGCCTTAGCAGATGCTGAATACGCTATCTTTCCAGTGCTTACCATCTCTTTACGAGCCTGATTAGCTAAAGCTTTCATGGTATTAGCATACTCGGCATAGGCTTCTTCCTGAGGGGTACCTGATGATAAAAGATAAGCGTCCCTGGTTTCCGCCATTTTGGTACTGGCCTGAGTTCTAACTCTGGTTTTTCCATTCTTGTCAACATACTCTTCATAAACTTCTTTGTAACTCTGTTCTCCAGTGTCGGGATTGATAATGGGACTACCCTTTCGTTTAAGAACTGACGTCTCAGACTTGGCTCTTGAGATCAGAGTTGCGGCACCTTCATGATATTTTCTATCTTCATCAATGGTACCCTGATACTTTTTCTTCAAAGAAGCAATTCCATTGTCAACTTCGCTCTGCTTGTAATCGAGATGATGCTTCTCTGCATCGATGACAACCATACTGTGACGAACAGCACGAGCAAGCTCATCTTCAGTAGCGCCTTTCAAAGTCATATCAGTAATGAGATTTGAAATCTTACCCATTTCTGTCTGAGTATTTCTCATCGCCTTGACGGTGCGCCCTTTATAAGTATCCGGCCCGTATTCTGTTTTAGGATCGAAGCCCTCAAGCCCTCTCAATGGCGAAGTGGCAGTAATCTTTACCTTACCACCGGTAGGAATTACCATAACGGTATCGCCATCAAAATCTGCGCCGGACAATCGCTCAGCTACTTTACTGTTAATTCCAACAGCATCCTTCGCATTTCCAAGAATCCTCTTAGCATCGGGATGTTTATTGTTTACAGTAAGTACCGGAATTTCAAAAGTTCCACCATGAGGGAATCTGATAAGTGCAACCTGCTCTCCATTTTTGTAATTCGGAGCATACACCTCGTTATCTTTCATGGTAGTAATGGGTAAAATCACCTGATACTTCTGTCTTGGTAAAGCCGCTGCTTGCAAATGAACGGCTGCTGAATCACAGTCATCGGCAAAAGACTTTAACAAAGCTTTTTTTACAGTTGGATTGGTAAGGGAACAAATTTCATCATATTCAGCCTGTTTATCTGCTGCGGCCAAGCCTAACTGCTTCTTAATCAAAGTCATACTTTGCTTAGAAAGGAACTGGGACGGAAGATGATCACTCCATTCACCCCAATCGCCTTCTTCTGCACGCTTATTGATAAGCGATAATTGCCGTTGCCCATTTGCATCGGTATAATAACTCTGTCCACCAGCTTTGATAAGAGAGCCGAACGGATTTTCAGGATCATCCGTTATTTTCTTTAAGACATCGCTCTTAGGAGTGCCAAGTTTCTTGTTTGTATTAAAGACCACATCAACGCCATCCGGAAGATCATCGGAATAGATTGCCATACCTTTGATGTATCTTGTATCATCAACAAGAATTCGGACCTGAGCATAATGAGAGTTACCAAGGGAAAGATCTTCCACTCCTCTCCGAATCTCTACAACGCCGTCTTTTTGGACACCTCCTTCTTCAGCATAACGGATCTGTAGTCTGCTGGAATCCATGCTTTTAGGATAGACAAAGGTGTCAAAAGTGTCGCCACCGTCATGAGAAACATAATCCGTAACGGAATGGACATTTTCAAAATTGTATATTTCTTTGTGCTCTGTTCCCGGTGGACAGATAACTTTTATATTTGTCTGCTTTCCAGGATTTGTTACCTGTGGAACACCGCCACCGTAAACCGGATATCCTTCCATTTCCAATATGTAAAGAGCCTGATTCAATTTTTCTTTAGAAATACCGAGTTCACGCTCCACTCCGGTTCCGACATCAATCATTCCTTTTTTATCAATCTGCTCTTTTAAGAACTCCGCCGTTTTCTTCGCCTGATTCATACGAGCTTCCGAGTTTTCATTTAAAAGAGAGCGAATAGAGGAATCATTTGAATATCCCATCTTTTCTGCTATCTCATTCAAACTGTAGCCTTTTTCTCGAAGCCCTTTAGCCGTGGCAACCTCAAGAGCACGCCGTTCATCTTTTGCTAACGATTTCTGAGTTCTGTACTGTGTTGTAGTAATCCCCATGGACTTTGCAATTTCCGTTTCGCTAAGTCCTTGTTTTTTTAACTCTTCAACACGACTCAGAAAATCGCCGTTATGTTGATAAGGGTTATCACCAGAACCCCAAGGATATCTCCCAGAACGTCTCGGCATTCCGTAGTGCATTAAAATCTCTTCCGCAATGGGATTCATGGTTTAGCCCTCCTGTTCTTTGATTTTATTGATAATCTTGTCAAATGTGACAATCTTATCTATGATTGGAACAAGTTCTTCAACTGTTGGATTGTGATATAGAATTTCGTTATTTTGATATAACCGAAGTTCAATCTCAATCTCCGCAGGTTTGATCTTATATTCCAAACAAAAAAGAGCAGCGTAGATCATAAGCTGCTCCATGTGTGCCGGAATAACGCCGGTCTTCAAATCGTGAATTCGTAATCGATCATCACGAAACGCGATTGAATCTGCTGTTCCAAAACAATTTTCCGAGTAGAATAACGGTTGCTCCGGGGTCATTTTGAAACCTATCGCATCATTTACATACATATTCAATATCTTCGGAGACTTCGGTAATTTCTGACCGAGTCGAATACATTGTGCAGCAAATTCATGAAGAACGGTTCCTTTTTGTGTTGCGAGAAATTTTGAATAAGATTCCGCAACTTTAGATTCATCGTAATTGATCCAGTGATATTTACTCGCTCCGAGAAAAGCATGCTGCCCTTCAAGATTTGAATGTCTGTTGAAGTTCATATAACACTTCCTCCTTGTTCTCCGGACAAATAAACTTTGAGAAAGACATCTCATTCATTCGCCCAACATAATATTCTTGATTTGGCTGTCTCTTTGCTCTCGCGTTTTGTTTACATTCTAAGGTGGCCCACTTGTCTTTATAGAAAATAGTCAAGTCAGGAATTCCCTGAATGTAGCTGGAATCATTTTTGGTTACAATGCAGCCGGGAAACATTTTTTTCAATTCCTTAATTAGCTGCCCCTGAAAACTGCTCTCTAACATTCTAATGAGCCTCCTTTCTTTTTTTTGTCCAAAATCAAAAGAGAATGTAGCATTTAAAAATGCCTATTTTACCTTTCTCTTCATAAAAGGGCATGTTTTTTTCGCGAGGTAAAAAAGAGCAAAAGAAAAGAGCCCTTGCTAGGACTCCTTTTTTGATTCTTCTAAAAATTTCTTTACATTAAGTCCCATATGTTCCATCGCATCAAAACACTTCATAGTATGCCCTTTCATAATCTCTTCTGCTTTATCATCTTTCAATATACCTAACTGGTTAGCTACATTGCAGACGTCCAGCATATTTGCGTGAAAGAACAATCTCATTTTTGCTACTTTTGTTACAATACTCATAATAATACCTCCATGTAATTTAATTATTTCTTCATAAAGGAAGATGTTTTTTCTGCGCATAAAAAAGACAGAGAAACTTCAAAAGTAACTCTGTCTGGTAAATAACCATATTCAATTTTACAATCCCAATTGTTATTTCTAAGAGACTTTATATCTTCATATTGATCATGACGCCTTTATATACACTGTCCCATCGTTCTTTAGATAAAACTCCTTTGTTTGTGTGGCCGCCTGTAATACCGAACGGAGAGATTTTCTTAACATCGATTCTTCTCCTGTATTCAATGAATCAATCAGTTCGCCAACTGACTTCTCATAAGAAGATTTATCGAGTTTTCCCCAAAACCGGCCCTTGTGATCGCTTATACATTTGCTTAATACACTGAAGCTACTCAACATCCGTTTCTCGCACTTGTCGATATACGAAGAAATCTCCGTCTCAATATACTTTATGTATCCTTGCTCATGATTCTGTGCATAATAGATTTCTAGCACACTACTCATACCATATAACTGCATGGATAATTCAAGACTCTCTTTGATTTGGAAAGCTTTTCCAACTAAGGCAACAATATCAGAATTATCCTTTCCATTTATTGTTGAATCCAAATCACTCATATAAAACTCAATATCTTTCATCGCTACTTTTTTAGCATTCTGAAGACTCCCTATTGTTGCGGTTCTCTGCGATTCATGCTTCATAATAGAACCGTAATTTTGGTAGGCATATTTAACAAAACTAACCTCTGACATTAACTCCGCTTTTTTCTCTCCATAAAGGAATTCTAAAATTTTGTCAAGATTCAATTTCATCACTTTCAACTCACTGTTTATTTGTGATAAGAAATACTGTCCCGAAGCAATCGACATAGTCATAAACACTCCGAGAAAAGCGGCTTGCACTGTTACCGGATATAGAGAAGCAGAACCTACAAATCTCCCATTCTCCTGAATCATAGTTCCATATCCGCCCTGATTTAACTTTGTCAACGCATTAGGTAATCCTTCTGGAAACCGCACAACATAAGACGATGCCAATGTCTCTGCCGCTATTACAGACGGAATATGCTGGATCAACGCACTGATATGTTTTTTCTTGTCAGGGTCTATTTCCAGTTTAGCGAACCCATGTTTAAAGTCGGTATCATTTTGCTGTATGATTTCAAAACCCCCAACATCCTCTATCATTTTAAGTGTGTCTTTGTCAGATAAAACTACTATTTCTTCTTGGCTCATACAGTTACAGTTGCCTCCATATCTCAAAATATAAAAGCGCAAAAAAAGTGCGCCCCAATGACGAGACGCACCCGCAAAAGTGAATCCCTCATTGTTGCGACACAATCTCATCCCGTCTAAGGCATAAGTAAAGAGAGAAAACACCCTTTGCCAAAGTGATGTCCCTTAAACGAGATATATGAAATTGTGTCGCAGTCTTAGTATACCACAGTCCAGGCAAAAAAGAAACATGATTTTTCGATTCTCCTATTGACTTTTGAGCGATAATGTGGTAGGGGCTACGCAGTAATCAGTTTTCCGCTCTGCTCCATATAATCATAAATCATCCGAGAGCCATCTCTAAAATATACCAGTATGGACAGATACCCATTCGGCTGGTAGCGGGCAGCGTTTTTTGACAGCCTCGGAAACCTCCTCTGAAAATCCTTGTAGATTTCAAGCCATGTGACTTTTTTACTCATACGACACCTCTTTTCTTGCTTGTGGCCAAAAACCCACTTTTTCTGTCCCTATTTATATATACTATTAAACTTTCTATCATAATAGTTTAAGAAAAAAAGTGGGCAAGTGGGCTTTTTAATTTTTCAAAACCCGCAAACCCGCATAAATACTAGGTTTTTCGGTGGTCGAATCTCCAAATTTGTGGCCAAATCCATGTTTTAAAAGTGGGCAGAAAGTGGGCAAGTGGGCAGAAATCCGGGTAAAATCATCCGTACAAGCCCGAAAAGACCGCCCAAATTCTACCC